>NZ_KE332518.1:1759582-2059582 GCF_000413055.1 Treponema maltophilum ATCC 51939
AACGCGATATGTCGATGATGTTTCAAAGCTACGCGCTTTTCCCGCACATGAGCGTGTTCGACAATATCGCATACGGCTTAAAAATAAAAAAAGTTCCCAAGCCCGAATTGGAAGAGCGCACAAGACAAATTATCGAGTTGATGCAAATACAGGGCATGGAAGACCGCATTCCTTCGCAAATATCGGGCGGACAGCAACAGCGCGTTGCACTCGCGCGGGCGGTTGTCATAAATCCGCGGGTACTGCTGTTCGACGAACCGCTTTCCAATCTTGACGCAAAGCTGCGCGAATACATGCGCGACGAACTGCGCAGCCTGCAAAAGCGGCTCGGCATTACCAGTTTGTACGTTACGCACGACCAAAGCGAAGCCATGTCAATATCCGACAATGTAGTTCTTATGAACAAGGGCAAGCTTGTGCAGACGGGAAGTCCGAAAGATATTTACGAAAATCCCGTATCGCGTTTTGTTGCCGGATTTATCGGAAAGTCGAACTTTATAAACTGCACCGTCTTTTCGCACGAAAACGGAAGCGCCGATATTGAAGTGTTCGGTAAAAAGATGACGCTGCCGAATCCGGGAACGCATTTCGATACGGCGAAAAATACGGTTATCATCGTGCGGCCGGAATATATAAAACTGTGCGACAGCGGCAAAGGCATTGTCGACGCCCGTATCGAAAAAGCCGTTTTTTACGGCAACTATATTCAATACGATATCCGGGTCGGAGAACAGCAGCTTAAAGTCGAATCCTATTGTCCGCAGGGCATAAAAATATACAGCCCGGGCAATACGGCGGGAATTCTGTTCGACCTTAACAGCCTGCGCGTACTGCCGGCGATAAGCGAGGATTGAAATATTACAATAACGCAAAACTGGAGGAATTATGAAAAAAACGTTGATTTTTACAATCGCGACGGCTGTCATAACCGCACTCTTGGCGCCGAGCGGCTGTGAAAGCACAAAAGGAGCGTCCCCTGTTTTGGTACGGGAATCTTCGGAAGAAAAACTGCAAATAGAAATCGACAAAGAACGCAGACCATCCCTACAAATACCCGAAATAGACTTCGGGTATGAATACGTTGCCGCTTTTTATCAAAGCATTTGTTTTAATTTCGATTTAATCAATAAAGTTGACAAAGGGCAGCTCAGGCAAGCGTGCAAAATAATCTATGATTCTTTAAAAGAAAAATATAGGGTTCAATTTATTGTAAAAGATTATATGGACGACGCCGATTTATATTTTTCGTTCGGACAATTTGAAGATGACAACAAAACCTTATTGATAACTTCCAATTTTGACGTTAACAAAAAAGTTATCATTCAAAAAAACGGAGACTTTGCCGATTCATGGGCAATGCTGTACTACATTGTAAACGGAAGACTTATATCATATCGCGACATCGATAAAGAAGATTCAACTGCTGATCCAGCCGAGGAAATCAGTCGCCTCGAGCGGGAGTTAAAAAAAAGTCCTTCATCGCTTGCATATATCAACATAGCGGAAAACTATTATAAAAATAACGAAATCGAAAAAGGCTTGGAATATCTGTATAAAAACAAAGACAACATAATAAATCTAAGCATTAAAACAAACAAAAGGGGCAATATAAACGATGTATTTAATTGTGTCGAACAGGAAGGATTGGTGCTTAGGATGTTAAACCAACGATAAGGTTTTTAACTTTCGTTTGACAGAGCCTGAAATCGAAAGTATAATCGTGCCATGGCAAAGATACTGATGAAAAACGCCGTGGCCGAGCTCGACGGCGATGAGATGACCCGCGTTCTGTGGGCCCTTATAAAAGAGCGGCTTTTGGAACCCTTTGTGGAATTAAAAACCGAATATTACGATTTGGGCTTAAAAAACAGAGACGATACGAACGACGCGGTAACCTATGAAGCCGCCCGCGCGATACGGCGATTGGGCGTCGGCGTAAAATGCGCGACAATTACTTCAAACAAAGCGCGCATGGAAGAATATAAATTGCAGCGCTTAACGCCCAGCCCGAACGCGATTATCCGCGCCGAATTGGACGGAACCGTGTTCCGAAAACCCATTCTTTTAAAAAATGTACGCGGCACCGTAAGCTGTTGGAAAAAACCCATCGTTTTGGGCCGCCACGCATACGGCGACATTTATAAAAACTGCGAACTCTACGTCGAAGGGCCGGGCACGGCCGAACTCGTGTTCACCGGAGCGGACGGCAAAGAAACGCGCAAAACGATCGCCGACATGAAGGGACCGGGTATTTTGCAGGGCGTACACAATACGGATGCGTCCATTACCGCCTTTGCGCGCGCCTGTTTTTTGTACGCCGTAAACGAAAAACTGAACGTATGGTTTGCCGCAAAAGACACCATCAGCAAAACCTACGACGGGCGTTTTAAAGAGATTTTTCACGGTATTTTTGAGACGGAATTCAAAACGGCCTTTGCCGAAAACGGAATCGAATATTTTTACACACTCATCGACGATGCGGTCGCGCGCATTATGCAGTCGGAAGGCGGCTTTTTATGGGCGTGTAAAAATTACGACGGCGACGTTATGAGCGACATGATCGCGTCCGCCTGCGGAAGCCTTGCGATGATGACCAGCGTTTTGGTTTCCCCGTCGGGCGCATACGAATACGAAGCCGCACACGGTACCGTTCAAAAACACTACTACCGTTATTTGGCCGGCGAAAAAACATCGACCAATCCCTGCGCCCTTATCTTTGCGTGGACGGGAGCTTTGGCAAAGCGCGCCGAACTTGACGGAACCCGAGAGCTTGGCAATTTTGCCCGCACTCTTGAAACTGCAACGCTTCACACGATTGAAGACGGCATTATGACCGCCGACCTTGCGCGTATCGCTTCCCCCGCCGCAACGGAAGTCTTAAACTCGCAGGACTTTATCGCCGCGGTACAAAAGCGCCTTAAAGTAAAAACAACATAGTAGCGAAAAATAAAAATTTGAAGTATAATATAATAAGTATGGATTATTTTAATACCGGAGGTAAAATGTGGCATACGAAACACTTTTTGAACAGATAAAAACGATACCGCAGGAATATCTTACGGATATTGAAAATTACGTTGAATATATTTTGTATCGTTACAAGAAAAATACCGAAAAAAGTTCCTCATACGATTTATCAAAATATTTTGGCAGCATAAAAATACCACATGATGCTCTTGCAATACAAAAGGAAATGCGGAATGAATGGAACTGACTGTATCGCCGATACAAATGCGCTCATTTATCTCCTTTCAGGAGATCCTTGTATGAAGCCTTATTTATCAAAGCGCATCGGTCTCTCCGTTATTTCCGAAATGGAATTGCTTTCTTTTCCTGAAATAACGGCTTCCGAAGAACAGCGGGTAAGGCTTCTCATAAACGATTGTACCGTTTTATTTTTAACCGAAAATATAAAAAACAAAGCTGTTATATTGCGCCGTACATACAAAATAAAACTTCCGGATGCTATCATTGCGGCAACTGCAATTGAAAACAATCTTCAGTTAGTTACTGCCGATAGAGAATTCAAGCAAATAGCGGAACTTGATTTGATACCGATTAAACCGGCTCTTTCATAAACGTGCACCTGCATTTACTATAAGCAACCGATATACTCCGGCTTTCCCGCAAATTTCAACTTTAAAGTATACCGCCGTACACAAGGTCCGACCCTTCACACAGTGTTTTGTAGGGCGCTTCGTCGATGCCGAAAGGGCCGGTAATAAAAAAGGCCGAAGGGCTCGGTGCGGGCTCGGAGGCGGCGCTTTCGGAAGAAGCGGAAGGGGCGGCGGGACGGACTATGCGAAGCGCTTGGTTCACAACGCCTTCTTTGGAATCGACAAAGCGGATACCGGCGCCGGCAAGCTTTTCCAACACGGCGGCGATATGCAAAAAATGCGTACAGCCGAGTACAACGGTATCGGCATCGTGTTTCAAAAAAAAGTCGAGCGCGGGACGCACCGCCTCTTCTTTTTCGGCATCCGATGCGGTAAAAAAGCCGTGTTCCACAAAATCAACCAAATCGGGATCGGCGCGGCTTATGAGCGTACAGTTTGCCGCATAGCGTTCGGCAAGTTCGGCGGTGTACGGCTCTTCTATCGTGCGCCGGGTTGCAAGCAAGCCGATCCTGCCGTTTTTTGTAAGCGAAGCCGCACGCTTTATTGCGGGAACAGTGCCGACAAAGGGCACGGGGAAAAAGCGGCGGCGAAGTTCTTCGAGAGCGGTAACCGATATAGTGTTGCATCCGATGACAAAGGCGGCAGGCTTAAAGCGTTTGATAATCGATTCGGCTGCCGAACAGGCGGCCTCTATTATCCGGCGCGTATCTTTTTCACCGTAGGGAAAGTTTTTCGTGTCGGCGACATAGACGCAGTTTGAATACGGACTTTTTTCTTTTAAATGCAGTAAGTACGGAAGTCCGCCGGTCCCCGAATCCAAAAAGGCAAAATCGACGCGGTTTTTCGGAACAAGCGAAGTTTCATTTTCTTTATTTTGTATTTTTTTTGCGGCCGATTTCCGTTCCGCGCCCGGTTTGTGTTCCGCTGTCGGTTTATCGATTGCAACAAGGTTCACGCTCAATCTCCGAACAAGCTGTTAAAAGCCGCTTTTGCTTTTTGGCTTGCGCTCGCGTGTTCCGCTTTAAGGCGCGCAGACGATGCGGAAAACGCGCCGCCTGATGAAGGGTTAAGCGAAAACCATACGCAAAAACACGAGCGTTCTTTGTCCGTTACCGGCTCTTCAATCGATTCGCGGCAATCGTAGGGCGCGCCCTTTTCGTAAAAGAGACAATTCAGGCAGCAGCGCACATCGGCTCCGCACGACGGGCACCGTTCCGAGCGGCTTACCGGAGGCGTAAAATCGAGTTCCGTTCCGCATTTCCAACACATGATTACATCATACCCATTTGACATAATGAGTGCAATAACTTAGGATAGCCGTATGTTCAGTTTTGATTTATGCGCATACAAACACTGCAATAAACCGGTCGTTTTTTGCGCTTCGGAAGACAATCTCGATACGTCGTACGAAAAACGACTTTTTTCATCGTATTGCTACGAGCATTGCAAAAATCCGGAAGAAGTTCACCGCTTTGTAGCCGACTATATCGCGCAGCACGACGTTATCGTCGGACTTTCGGTTTCGGGCATGCACTTTAAAGACAGCGATTTTTCCGGCAAGCGCTTTTACGGATGCAATTTTCAAAACTGTACCTTTGCCGACGTTCATGCAGAACAATGCAAAATACGCATATCGATATTCGATTTTTCGATTTTTTCGGACTGCAATATGACCGGCTCGAACATTCAGTTTTCGTCGTTTGCGGGCGCCGCCTTTTCGCACGCGCTGTTTACAAACTCCGAACTCGTTCACAATAATTTTAACGGAATAACCGCCGTTCAGTCTTCGTTCGACGATTCCGACTTATACAATTCGCGCTTTATACGCGCAAAACTTTCGCAAACATCTTTCCGCAACTGCAATATAAAACGCGTGTGTTTTTACGAAAGCGTGCAGGACAATATTTCATTCAAATTGTCGAATACGCGGGAAGCCTTATTCAGCCCCGAAACACTTGCGGAGATATACCAATGAAAGTGTATTTTCATTTGAACATTGAAGGTTTTTCGAATGCCTACCTGATTGTAAATCCCGCGGTAAAAGAAGCGCTCATTATAGATCCGGGAAAAATCACGACAAAGATGATCGATCAAATCGAACAAAACAAATACGCTTTAACCGCCGTTTTTATAACGCACAATCACAAAAGCCATACGCGCGGCTTAACGACGCTGCAAAAAATATACACGCCCAAGATTTACGCGGCGGATTACGAAGTGGCAAAAGCCGAAACGTCCGTTTTAAAAGGCGACGGAATTATAAAGGCCGCGGGATTGAACGTAAGCTACATGTCGGTTCCCGGGCACACCGCCGACTCGATGGTATATAAAATCGGCCAGTGCCTGTTTACCGGCGACGTGTTGTTTGCAGGACAAGCCGGACCGACGAACAGCAGCTACGCGAAAAAAACGCTCGTAGCCAACATCGCATCGAAGATTTTGTCGCAGCAGGAAAACACGGTTATCCTTCCGGGCCACGGACCGCCTTCGACCGTCGGCGCCGAACGGCAATTCAATTTGGATATGTAAACGGAAGCCGCCCCACCTATTCGAACGAAATAAGCGAAATTCTGCCGCCGTTTATGCCCCAGTTTTCGGCTAAAAACGCGCTCATTTTTTCGGCGGCTTGCGTAAAGGCGGCGGCCTCCGTATCGCGTATGTACGCGCACAGTTCAGGCTCGGCCGAATTGATAATCCGCGCAAGCCTGTCGATATAATAATTTTTAACTTCGCCGACGCTTTGCTGGAGCGTGTACGCCATAAATTCGTTTTTAAACAAATAGCTGTCGTCCGTATTGTAATTTAAAGAAGGATTTACTTCAAAATAGCGTTTGAGAAAGCGCAGCGAAACCGGATCCGTCGCATAAAAAACCTCGTCGACTTCGCGGCGGAACGACTCTTCGGTAAAATATACGCCGTGCAGCCCTTCGTGCACAAGCAGCCGTTCGCGCAAAAAACGCGGCGATTCGCGGCTGATCGAAACGACGGCTCCCCTCCCCGCTGTAATACCGGAAGCGGATCGCAGGATGACGCCGTTTGCAAAGAGAATGTCGCGCAAAAGCAGTTCCGATTCGTTGAGCGCAAAATGCTCTTTTTCCGCTTTATCGAAAAACGCGGCCAAACTTTCGGCGCGGTAATCGTGCGCGTTAAATCCGTGCGAAGACGCCATTTGCGCATCGGTTAAAAGTTTGCCGATAAAGCCTTTTTTTTCGACAAAAAAAGCAAGCCGTTTAAGGAAGGCGTTTTGCACATTATAATCGACAAAGTCGAATATAAGTACCGAAGGGAATTGTTCCCACGAAAAGAATTCGAAATTTTTATTCCGCCATCTTTTTTGCGGCCATGCCGTTATAAGTCCCGGATCGGCCGTAATCGGGGTAAAAGCATCCGACACTCTTTGTTCGAGCAAAATCCCTTCTACGGAATCGGCGCCCGAAATGATTTTTACCGAATCGCATGCCGAAGAAAGCGAACGCTCGTCGATTGAAACGGAACGGATTGCAGGAGAGCGGCGTATGCGCAGCGTATCAGAAGCGCAGGCAATGCGCACGTCGGACGCACTTAAAGCCGAAGCCGCCGAAACCGAAGGTTCCGCTTCGCTTTGCGTCCGCAGCATTATGCGCACGGCACGGGCACCGTCTTGCAAAAGTACCGGCACTTGGGAAAAAAGCGTTTGCTCGGGGATTTTTCCTTCATTTAAAAGAGCGCTGTCGACGGTGCCGCCGTTTGCGGAAAAACCGAAACGGCACATTGTACCCTCGGCCGCCCAGCCGCAGTACGCTTTCGTTACGGCGGCGCTTTTCAGCTCGACGGGAACGGCCGAATAGATCATAAAACCTTTAACGGATTCGGGATCGGGAAAAGTTCCGCCGCCTTCAAAACCGAGAGAAACTTTAAAATGCACGTTCTTTTTTATAAAGGCTTTTACACCGCTGCGGCCGGTCAAATTCTTTTTTAACGAACGCGAAGACGAAAAATCGTCGGCGTATAAAAACGCGATAAAACACGGCTCTCCGTTTTCTCCGTTTCGGGAAAGCGCTTCGGCCGCATGAACGATCAATTCAAGTTCAAGGGCGCATCCTTTTCGCGCAAAAGCGGCTTGTTTTCCGTTTGAGCCGGCGCCTGCGGTAAATGCAAAGAACATATACGGGCTTTTCGCACCTTCACCGATACGGGCGCTTCGGGCATTCGCGTTAAGCGCATCCAACGGCAAAAAGACCGCGGCGGAAGCGCCGGCACCGGCTTGAACGATTGTACCGTCCCGCCCCGCCGCACCGCCGTTTTGAGAACGGCCGCGCCCGTCCTCGGAACCGACGGCAAGCATCAGCGATGATGTGCGTGCTCGCGTGCAGCCGAAAAAAAAGAAAAGCGCGAACAAAACAAGAATCGGCGCGGCGGCAACGGAGCGCCGCGCGGATGCGGAAAAAGCCGACGAGGCGGCAGGTATATGTTGTGCCTTTATAGAGCGGCAGGACTTTACGTAAACGTTCATGCGAAAAGTATAGCACATGCGGGCAAAAAAAACAGCGTACAAGCGATAAGGCGTGAAAAAGAGTGACAACTCAGGTAATTCGCTTCGCTCATAAGCCATTCGCGCTCACTTTTTTTCATACTGAGGTCATGGGAAAGAATAGGTTTGCGCACCGGCGGCGTGAAGGTTTTCGCGTGTAAAGCCGGCGTCTTCAAAACCGATAAAAGCGGCCATCGGCGTAAAGCGCTTCGTTTTTTCTTCGAGCGGCATCGAAGGCGGAAGGCCCGAGGCTTGCCGGCGGAACGATCCGTACGTATATGCACCGTCTTCGGTTTTTGTACAGCACGTACATTCGTTTACGCTTAAAATATGTTCGTCGGGAATTCCCGCCTTTACAAGCAAAGCGCGGTTCGCCTTTTCGAGCGACAGGCGGAATAAGCCGTCCCGTTCGGAACGGAATGCGCAATCGGTACAAAATTCTTTTTGAAAATAGCGGGCGCGCTCTTCGTCCACCGTATAACAGCAGCTTCCGATCGAAGGGCCTAAAATAAAGCGGAAATTATCCGCGCGGACGCCGTATGCTTTTTCGGCTGTGCGCAAGGCTTCAAGCGCAATGCCCGTTCCCTTCCAGCCGGAATGCAGCACGCCGAAAACGCCGCTTTCGCTTTCATACATAAAAATCGGCATACAGTCGGCAACGGTTATAACAGGCACCAAGGCGCGGTTGCGGCTGATAATGCCGTCGCCGCTTTGCAGAATCGTTTGCTCGGCACGGTCGGCCGCGAACACAATGTGCGAATGAATCAATTCGACGGATGCAATCGTTTTATGACAAAAGCACGGCTGCGAAAAAAAGGCCGAGCGCACCGCATTCGTTTCGTTCCACCGAAAGCGCATGGAACCGCAGGCTAAAAGCGTTAGGGCCGCAACGGGAGAACTCATGCAAGCTCCAGTTCCAGACTTTCAACTTCCGTCAAAAGAATGAAAGCGGCATTCAGCTTGTCGGAAACTTCGGCAAGTTTGGGCCGCAGCGGCATATCGTTCGCATCGGTTAAAGAGGCGAGATTTGAAAGCCCGTCGTACTTTATGCTCCGTATGTCTACGAGCATGCCGTCAAAAAGCTGTTTAAAAGAGCGGCAGCACGTGCTGAAAGTCGCAACAAATAAATTGATTTCCGATTCTATCGAGCGCGTCAGATTTTTGACTTTTTCCCGCTCGGGAATATTTTGCACATCGCTTACCGAAGCGAACTCTTGCCCGTAAAATCCGGTCGGGCAGAGTTTTTCGTTAAAGGCGGCAAGCAAGTCCGCAAGCTGGTTCATTTCGTTGTACGTGTCCGTAAATTCAATGCGGTTTTCGGGCAAGATGAATTTACCGTTCACCGCAACCTTTTCCAAAACGGGGCGCAGGTCGGGATACATAACCGAAAAAAAAGCGGACAAAAAACCGAGCGAAAAGCCGCGCTTAAAATCCGCAGGGAACGGAAGTTTTTCCCACGGCCGGTTCGGCACGGCAGGGTAATCGCTCATACCGAATAAGGCGGCAACATTTTCTTTCGTTTTTTTGATTTTGCGCTCGCGGATCCAGCGCGTCCATTCTTCGTCGAATACTTTGCGCCATTGATTTTTGCACAGCAAAAGCCAATTGTCCGAAGCCTCTTTGTATTCGGGCACCCACAGTGCCGAGTCGAGCGCGACAACTCCGAGCGATCGGAACGGCACCGAACGGATAACGTATTTTATAAGCGTCGTGTGCTGCATGCTTTTGCGTAAAAATTCCGCCAAGCCGCCTTCGATATCGACCTTTTCCCCCTCGTTCATTTTGTCTTCCGACGCAAACATGTACAAAGCTTCCAGCACTTCCGGAACGATTTTTTTCGCGTTGCACAAAACACGCGCAAAGCGCTCTATTTCGTTTTGAGCGGCTTTAAGCGAACAGCACATTCCCCGTCCGGGAACGTTTCTGAACAGCGACATAAAATGCGCAAAGGGCAGCGCCGCAAATTGTTTAAGCCATTCGAGTGACGAAAAGCAATCCTGCAGTTTTTCTTTTTCGGCGGCGCCCATGTCGGCAAGGATTTGCTCCATTTTGCGCAGCAGCGAGGTACGCAATTCGGGCGTTGCTTCGGCAGAAGAAGAAAGCGAATACGGACTCACTTCGTTTTCCATGCGCTCGGCAAAATCGGGCATCACAAGTTCGGTTAAAAGGATGCAAAAACCGCCTTCGTCCCGGTCGTACACTTTTATGCCGTCGTTAAAAAAAAGCGCGGCTTCCTGCAGTTTTACCAAATGATCGTAAAACGTGTTTTCCAAAGTTAAATAGCGGGCATCTATGACATTGGGGTACGCGTTGTTGATTTTTTTAAGCACACAGCCGATACGGTAATCGCTGTAAGCGCCTTCGATGCCCGACGGCGAAAACAAACCTCTGATATAAATCCACACGCGCAGCAAAAGCGGCTCGTTTTTCAATTCTTTTTTTAAATCGACGATGCTCGACGAATCTTCGGGAACTTCGAATTCCAACGATTCTTTTTCCGGTTCGATATTCGCTTTGAGTTTTTTGAGCAGCAATCCCCGCTCATCCGGCGACAGACCGGCTACCAGCCGGTCAAAAGAATTGCGGTCATCATTCATAAACACAGTTTACTCCATAATATCCATTTCAGTCAATGTTTCGCGCACGAGGTCGGTTGACGGGACGAAAGTTAGCAATTATATTTATAGGGCGGACAGGCACAAAAAATGCCCGCACCCGAAAAGCGAGGTTTGTATGAATTCACGAAAGATACAAAAAGAATTTATTATAGACGGAATGTCGTGCGCGGCCTGCTCTGCGGCGGTCGAACGCGTAACACGCAAAATCGACGGCGTATTCGAAAGCGATGTCAATTTGACGACGAATAAAATGCGGATTGTCTTCGATGCTTCGAAGGTAAACGACGGCATGATTATTGCGAAAGTACAAAAAGCGGGCTTCGGCTGCAGGCAGGAAGAGTCGGACGAACAAAAAGCGCTCTCCCAAAGGGGTACACAAAACGGAGTGCAAAACCGCGCGCAAGGCGAAGGCGGCGATTTTTTTGCAAAGCGGCTGTCGCTCGCGCTTTCGTGGGTTTTCGGCATGTTGCTTATGTACGCGTCTATGGGACACATGCTCCGTTTGCCGCTTCCCGCGATTTTCGACATGCACCACTACCCTTCCAACTTCGCTTTGCTGAATTTACTGTGCGCCGTGCCGATCCTTTTTCTCGGCAGGGATTTTTATCTGCGCGGTTTTAAATCCTTAATCCATTTAAATCCGAATATGGATACCTTGGTCGCACTCGGCAGCGCAGCCGCTTTTATCTACAGTTTGGTTTTAACTTTTTTAATTCCGCTCAACGCCGACCTTGTGCACGGTTTGTATTTTGAAGCGTCGGCGGTCGTGCTCGTTTTCGTTATGACGGGAAAATATTTGGAACAGCGCAGCAAAGAAAAAACGAAAAGCGCAATCAAGGCGCTTATGGCTTTGGCACCCGACACTGCGGTAAAAGTTTTAAACTTCGGCGCGGCCGGCGAACGCACGGAAGAAACCGACGCGCACGACATACGGCCGGGCGACATTCTGCTCGTAAAAGCCGGCCAACGCATACCGCTCGACGGAAAAGTGCTTAAAGGTTTGAGCGGCGTCGACGAATCGATGCTTACGGGCGAAAGTTTGCCCGTCGAAAAAACCGAAGGTTCTTCGGTTACGGGCGGCACGATGAACGGCAGTGGCGTTTTATACATGCAGGTTACGAAAACGGGCGGCGATACGGTTTTGGCAAAAATCATCAAATTTGTCGAAGAAGCGCAGGGCAAAAAAGCGCCCATTTCCAAAACAGCCGATAAGGTCGCCGGCATTTTTGTGCCGACCGTTATCGGTATCGCGCTTGCAGCCGGCATACTGTGGGCGATAGCCGGAGCCGATGCGTCCTTTATTTTGCGCGTATGCACGTCGGTACTCGTTATCGCCTGTCCCTGCGCGCTCGGCCTTGCAACGCCTGCGGCCGTTATGACGGGAACCGGACTCGGCGCGGCAAACGGCATTCTGATACGGTCGGGCGAAGCGCTCGAAACGGCAAAGCATGTCGATACGGTTGTACTCGATAAAACGGGCACCGTTACCGAAGGCAAGCCGAGCGTGCGCGACGTTTTTTGCGCCGAAGGCATACGGCGTGAAGATGCGCTTGCCCTCGCGGCCGCCGTGGAAAACGCTTCTTCGCACCCGCTTGCAAAAGCCGTAACCGACGCGGCAGCGGCTCTACATTCCGGCAATGCGGAAGAACCCGCCGCACGTTTTGAAATCGACTCATTCGAAAACATCGCGGGTAAAGGCATCAGCGCATCCGTAAAGTCCGACATAAAGTTCGACGCACAGCCTGCGGTAAAGTCAGGCGTAACCGCGAAATCCAAGGAAAAATCCGCCGAGCCGGTAAAAGTGCTGGCGGGCAACCGTTTATTTATGGAAGAAAACGGCATAGATTGCGGCATTTTTGAAAAAGAAGCGCAAAAGGCTTCTTCGGAAGGAGCCGCCCTCGTCTACCTTGCCGCCGATGCGCGGCTTTTAGCCTTAATTACCGTTACGGACAGGCTTAAAGCGCACAGCGCGGAAGCCGTCGCTCTTATGAAAAAGCAGGGTTTGCACGTCATCCTTTTAACCGGCGACAATAAGGCGGCAGCCGAGTACACGGGAAATCTTATTCAAGCCGACGAAGTGATTGCCGAAGTTTTGCCGCAGGACAAAGCCCGCGTTATAGAACGTTTGCAAAACGAAGGACGAAAAGTTATGATGACCGGCGACGGCATAAACGATGCGCCCGCCCTCGTACAGGCCGACGTGGGAGCGGCAATCGGAAACGGCAGCGACATCGCCGTCGAGTCGGGCGACATCGTATTGGTAAAGGGAGACTTGCGCGACGCGGCAAGGGCCGTAAAACTCAGCCGCATGACGATACGCACTATCAAACAAAATCTGTTTTGGGCCTTTTTTTACAACAGCATCGGCATTCCCCTTGCCGCAGGCTTACTGTATCCGGCATACGGCTTGCTTTTGTCGCCCATGGTCGGAAGTTTCGCCATGTCGCTCAGTTCGGTATTTGTCGTAACAAACGCGCTGAGACTCCGCACGAAAAAATTGTAAAGAAGGGGAAACGGTCCCTACGGGAATCGAACCCGTCTTTAAAGATTGAGAATCTTTCGTCCTAACCGATAGACGAAGGGACCCTGTGCGGTGTGTGTAAAAAAAGCCGACCTGACGGGCCGGCTTTAAGTTCCCCAAGGAGGACTCGAACCCCCACAAGCAGAACCAGAATCTGCCGTGCTACCATTACACAATCGGGGAATACACGTTGAATTAAACATAGCAAAAAAAACGCCGCCGTGTCAAGAGGGGAATTTTTACCGATGCATAACTGCCCGATTACACGGCTTTAAGCGCAGCGGAAAGTCAAATCAATTTATACAGCTCTTTTTCCTCTTTTGCCATCCGTGTGCGAAGCGCCGAATCGACGGCTTTAAATTCCTGCACAAAAGCATCTTTTTGTGTGAGGATAGCCTTCGTTGAATTAAAATCGCGTATAAAATCCTCAAACCTTTGCGTAATCGCCGTCATCTGATCGCGATACGTTTCGGCCGTTTTACGAGTTGCAGGCACGGCGCTTTTGAGCAAATCGGGGTACAGATACGTATCCTCCGAAGCAAGGTGCGATCTTACCGCCGAAGCAAGCTTTGTCAGCACGGTAAAAACAATGCCTGCGTTTTTTTCCGAAATTCCCGGGGAAACGGTTCCCTCTATTGCGTTTAAAAGCTGTTCGATGACAGCGTGTTTTGATGTATAAAAATTCAGTTGCATATAATCTCCGTTTTGTCGAATGGGATATTCTATGAACAGAGAACGCCGCTGTCAAGCCTTGACAAAGCGGCACATTATCATACACACTTTGCCTATGCGCGGAATTTTGATAAGCGGCTCGAATAATTCGTTCGACGTAAACTGCGAAGACGGCATCCTGCGCCGCTGCTCGATTAAAGGAAAAAAACTCAAAACCGAAGAGGGATTTTACAACCCGCTGTGTCCGGGCGACGTGCTCGAAATAGAAGAGGACGAATTGAACCGCGATACGGGCAGAATATCGGCTTTGGTTCCGCGCAAAAACGGCTTTATGAGATGGAACGTTAAAGGCCGCGCGCCGCAGCTTTTAGCCGCGAACGTGGATTTACTCCTCTGCGTCACAACGCCCGACGAACCGCCCTTCCGTCCGCGTTTTATAGACCGCGCCCTTGCCCAAGCCGAGCAAGCCGGCATAGAAGCGGTTATCGTATGCAACAAATGGGACTTGCCTTCTGCCGAATCGCCGGACTTGCACATGCGCCTTTCCGATTGGGAAGGACTTTCCTACCGCGTCGTAACGGTTTCCGCGCGCACGGGCGAAGGCTTGGTCGAACTTGCCGAACTGATCGAAGAAAAGCAATGCGTTTTAATCGGACAGTCGGGCGTAGGCAAATCGAGCTTGATAAACGCCCTTGACGCTTCATATGCGCTTAAAACCGGCGGACTGTCCGAAAAATACGGGCGCGGCACGCACACAACGACAAAAGGCGTTCTTTTACGCGTGCATATAAAAAACTCGCTGACGGGCGGAAGGCAAAACGTGTATACGTCCCTTATCGATACGCCGGGCGTGCGCCGTTTTGTCCTTCACGATATAGAACCGGAAAACCTCGCCCTGTATTTCCGCGAAATGCGCCCGCTTATAGGAAAATGCAGTTTCGGCATGTCGTGCAGCCACATAAGCGAAAGCGGCTGCAAAATACTCGAAGCCGTTCACGCGGGCGTTATAAGCGAAGAGCGCTACGAAAGCTGGCTGCGCATACGCAAAGAACTGCTGACGGGAAGCTGGGCAGACTGAATGAACGCAAAAACGCTCGACCGGCTCGATTATCTGCGCATATGTGAAAGCGCCGCCTCGCATTGCATAAGCGAAGAGGGCAAAGAACGCTTTGCCGAACGTATCCCCTTTACCGATAAAAACAAAGCGGATAAGGCAAAAGCGCTTGCGGAAGAATGGAGCAAGCTTATCGCCGCGGGACAAGCTTCCTTTTTCGCTTCATGGCCGCCGGTTAAAAATATTTTAATCCGGCTCAAAACGCCGCATACGGTTTTATCGCTTGAAGACATCCATGCGCTCGGTTTGTTTTGCCGCTCGGCCTTAGGCGTAAAGCGCTTTTTCGATTCGGATTCATCGGAGAGCGCAGGTGCGCAGCTTGAAGATACGCAAACCGGACTTTTTGCCGGCATCCACACTTTACGCGAGGCGGCACAAAATCTTCCCGATTTAAAAGAAGCGTCCGCAAAAATATTCCGCATTATAGATTCGTCCGGCGCACTGCGCAACATAAGCGAATTGCAGGAAGTAAAATCTTCGATTCAATCGATACGCAAAAGCATCGATCATTTGATAAAAAGTTATACGAGCGGCGAGCGGTTCCAAAACGCGCTGCAATCCACCCTGCCCGTTTTACGCGGCGGAAGGCAAGTGCTGGCACTCAAAGCAGACTACCGCGGAAAAATAAAAGGCATTGTGCACGAGCTGTCGCAAACGGGACAAACGCTGTACATAGAACCCTACGACGTCGTTCAAAAAAACAACGATCTCATCCGCGAAGAATTCCGGCTCGAACAGGAAATCAGGCGCATTTTAACTTCTCTGAGCGACGAGCTGCACGCGTTTGCAGGAGATTTTGAAAAAGCTTCGGAAGGCATGGCCGAATTGGACTTGAGCCGCGCGGCAGCCTTATGGGGCGCCGAAAACCGCTGCGTCTTTGCCGAAAACGTCGACGAAGAGCATCCGCTTTGCATAAGGGGCGCGCGCCACCCGCTTTTAAAAGACAAGGCCGTTCCCGTCGATGTGGAATTCCGGCCTCAGGTACGCGTGCTTATCATAACCGGAGCCAATACCGGCGGGAAAACCGTTACCGTAAAAACAATCGCCCTGTTCGCCCTGTTAAACCAAAGCGGCCTTCCCGTCCCGGCCGAACAGGGAACACGGCTGCCGTTTTTTACCTCCTTCTTTGCCGACATCGGCGACGAGCAAAACATCGACCAATCATTATCGACATTCAGCGCGCATATGAAAAACATCGGCGAAATGATCGAAAGCGCGGACGACGGGAGCCTGATTGTGTTGGATGAATTGGGAAGCGGCACCGACCCGCAGGAAGGAGGAGCCGTCGCGATGGCCGTGCTCGACGAACTTATCCGCAAAAACGCCTTTGTACTCGTAACGACCCATCAGGGTTTGCTTAAAAATTACGGGTACACGCACGAGCGCTGCATGAACGCTTCGGTCGAATTCAACGAACAAACCCTGCGCCCGACCTACCGCGTGCTCATGGGGGTTCCGGGCGAAAGCCGCGCTTTAAGCATTGCGCAAAAAAGCGGCCTCCCGCACAAAATCATCGAAGAGGCATCGGCGTATTTGGAAAACCGCCAAACGGATATTTCCGTTCTCATAAAGGGCTTGAGTGCAAAATACGCCGAAGCCGAACGCGCCGAAGAAGCATTCCGCCGTAAAGAACGCGCGCTTGCCGAAAAAGAACACAGGCTTGCGGCACGGGAACTCCGCCTGCATGAAAAAGACATAGAACTGCGCGAAAGCGCTTTAACAAAAAACGAACGCTTTGTATCGGAAAACCGCAAAATGCTCGAAAACCTTGTGCGCAGTTTGCGCGAAGGCGAATTGACGCGCGAAAAAACCCGAGAGGTAAAGCGCTTTATCGAAGGCCTCGAAGAAAGTTTGGACGCCGAACGCAAAAATACGCAAGAAGTCAAAAACGCGCTTGAAGATGCGCGCAACCGGCACGGTTCGACAGGGCAAAACGCCGCACAAAACGGCGCGGCGGCAAACGCCTTTTTCGTCGGTGCCGACGTGTTCGCCGGTCCGTCAAAAATACGCGGCATGATTGTCGGCAAAGCGAAAAAAGGCGGCTGGATCGTGCAAACCGGTTCAATGAAAATAAACTGCAAAGAAGCCGACCTCGCCCCCGCACCGAGTCCGCTCAAAAGCGCGCGCACAGCGCCCGCCGCCCCCTCGTTTTCGGTCGAAATGGAAGGCACATCCGGCGCCGCGTCCGCTCAGGCCGACCGGGCCGTCTACGAACTGCGCCTCTTGGGCATGCATTTGGAAGACGCACTCAAAGCGCTTGAGCGGCAAATCGACTTATGCACGCTGCAGGGCTTGCACGAGTTTTCCGTCATACACGGCAAGGGCGACGGCATTTTGCAGGAGGGCGTACACCGTCTGCTGTCTTCGTACGGCTGCGTGCAGGACTTTTACTTTGCCCCGCCCGAAGACGGCGGCACCGGCAAAACTTACGTGCGCTTGGGCTGATACACAGCCTCGTATACACCGCTCAACCGCCTGTCGCAGTCGTCTTGAAGAAAAGCGCAAAAGATGATATGACTATGCTATGCAGCATACATTGATTAAAGATATCCTTGTTTCAAAACCGGACGGAAGAACCGTAGACATATACGGCTGGGTGCGTACCAAGCGCGATTCGAAAAATCTGTGCTTTATCGAAGTGAACGACGGTTCGTGCTTTGCGTCGATTCAGTTGACCTTCGACAGAGAAAAAGCGGCGCAAACCGATTCGGCTCTCATAGAAAATGAACTGAAAAAAATAACGACCGGAGCTTCGGTTCACGCTTCGGGAAAACTCATCCCCTCCCCCGCTTCGGGGCAGGCGGTTGAAGTTGCGCTCGAGCGCATAGACGTGCTCGGAGAAGCGAGTGCGGAAACCTACCCCTTACAAAAAAAAGGCCACAGTTTTGAATTCCTGCGCGAAATCGCCCACTTGAGGCCGCGCACCAACGCGTTCGGCGCGGTGGGGCGCATGCGCAACCAAATGGCTTTCGCCGTTCACACGTTTTTTCAAGAGCGCGGTTTTAATTACGTACACACGCCGATTATCACGGCAAGCGATGCCGAAGGCGCGGGCGAAATGTTCCAAGTAACCACGCTCGATTTAAAAAAGATTGCCGAAAACGGCATCATCGCCGGCGCAAAGGGCATGAAGGCCGAAAAAGCCGCCGAACTCGTCGATTACACCAAGGATTTTTTCGGCAAAAGCGCAAACTTAACGGTGTCCGGTCAACTGGAAGCCGAAGCGTGGGCAACCGCCCTTTCGCGCGTCTACACTTTCGGCCCCACTTTCCGTGCGGAAAACTCGAACACGCCGCGCCACTTGGCCGAATTTTGGATGATAGAGCCGGAAATGGCCTTTTTCGACCTCGACGACGACATGGACTTGGCGGAAGATTTTATAAAATATTTGCTTAATTGGGCGCTTACCAAGTGTACCGAAGATATGGCGTTTTTCAACGAGCGCATTCAAAAAGGACTTATCGACACACTTACAAAAGTTGCTTCGTCGGACTTTAAGCGCATAAGCTATACCGATGCCGTTAAAGAGCTTGAAAAAAACAACGACCGCTTCGAGTTTAAAGCGTTTTGGGGCTGCGATTTGCAAACCGAACACGAGCGCTTTTTAACCGAACAGCTGTTCAACAAACCGGTTATGGTGTACGATTACCCGAAAGACATCAAAGCCTTTTATATGAAATTGAATGCCGACGGCAAAACCGTGCGCGCGGTCGACGTGCTGGTTCCCGGCATCGGCGAAATTATCGGCGGCTCGCAGCGTGAAGAAAACTACGACGCGCTGTTGTCGCGCATAAAGGAATTGAGCTTAAATCCCGAAGACTATCGGTGGTACTTGGACTTGCGCCGATACGGAACCGTCGTTCATTCGGGATTCGGCTTGGGCTTTGAACGTCTTTTGCGCTATGTAACCGGCATGGCAAACCTGCGCGACGTCATTCCTTTCCCCCGCACCCCCAAGTCGGCGGAATTTTAACGCAAGAATTTTTCACAATTCTTTGACGGTTTTCACGGTTACCGCTACAAACTGCGGCTTTTAGCGATTCGCTGCGGATATAATCTCATTTACCGGTTGCAGGTGCGAATACGTTTGGGCGGCCGGGGCTCGCTTTTTCGCCGTTTTTGCCGCTCAGCACTTTCCAGTCGTCGCTCGAAACGGCAAAGGGAGCTCGCTCTCCTTGTGCAAAGCGCGCGGCAATTTGCCGCACGTTCAAGCGGCTTAAGGTGCGCACGGCCGTTACGCCGTCGCTTCGCAGTGCGCAGGAAGGAAGCGTTCCGCCGAGCCAAATGCCGCTTTCAAAGGCTTCGCGCGCGTACGCGTTCATAAGGTCTTTCGACCATGCGCTTTTATCGGAAGGACTGTACAAGAGCGCATCGACAAGCTTTCCGCCTTGCCGTTCGCGCAGTAAAAGCACATCGTCGGTACCCAATCGCGTCTTTGTGTTGTCCGCCTTTTCGTTCCATATGTCGCAACTTTCCGGCCAAGAATAGACCGTCGAGGAAAGGGCAAGGTCGGTCCCCGTTTCGCTGACGGCTTTTTCGCCGAGAACGCGCAAGTGCACGGTAAGGTAGTCGCCCGCCTTTACTTCGGCGGCCGGCAGCACAAAGTCGGCAAGCTCGCCGTCGTGAGCGCTTTGAATAACCATACCGCCTATGTTGCCGTCTTCCAAAATATACAGCTCGATAAATTCGGCCTTTGCTTTTTCGGGATTTTTTGACGAAAGGGAGTGGACGGGGCCCGCTTCGGAAAAGACTGCGGCGCTCACGCGTTCATTGTAGCCGATAAAGGCTAAGCTGAACTCAAGCGTGTTTTTCCCCGTATCTTTTACGGCGCCGCGCAAAAGATATTCCGAACCGATACGGGCAGGTTCGGGAAAGATTAAACGGTAATACGCTTTTTCGGGATCGGCCGAATCGGAAGCGGAAACCTCGGCACCGTCGGCCGGAGAATCGGTGCTGTCGGCCGCTGTGTTCAATGCATCGCCGAAGTGCACGGCGCGGAATTGCACTTGATTCTCTTCGCCCGGAACGGCGCGCGCGTATTCGAGCAGGGTGAATTCCACCTTCCGCGAAAAACACAGCACGGCCGAGCTTTCGCCGGTGAGCGTAAACGATTCGAGCACGGGCGGCGTATAACTTCCCGTCAGCACGGTAAAACGGCCGTCTTCAAAGCGGCAGGACGCGGCGACCGATGCCAAAGATACGGCGCTCAGCAAAAGGCCGGCTGCAAGAGAAAACGGTACTTTGCAAAAACGGTTTAAACGATTTTTATTCGACATAGGCTGTCCTCCTTGTATACTTCGTATATATTAGAGGCGCAGCCGGTGTTTTTTATGCGGTTTTTATCGAAAAATACGGAAAAAACGTCAGTCGGCGATCTTCAAAGCTTCGACCATATAGCGCACGGAAAGCCCCGCATCGCCGGTCATTCTTTTTTCGATGACAAAGATGAGGTTTTTCCCGTCGCTTGAGCGCATGATTTTTTCGACGGTATAGTCGGTTACGCCGGTACGCTTTATGTCGGGATTTCCGGCAACCTGTTTTGAAAGCGCTTTGCCGTTTTTATCCGTGCGTTCCACGCTGATAAAAAACGAAGATTTTGACGAAGCGGTTTTTCCCGAAAACCACGGAATGAGACGAACGGAAAACGTTACGGGATTGTCCTTCGACGATCCTTCAAAGTCGGTAAAGACGATTTGTTCAAGCGGCTCTTTGGCCTTGGCCTTTACGTAGAGCGTGTGCGCCAAATCGGCGGGAACGGGAGAAAGTTTTTTTATGTAAGCGGCATTTTGTTCAAGAAGGCGTTCGTACAGCGCGCTGCCGTTGACTCCTTCGGTTTTTACGGAAGGCGCAATTTTAAAGCAGCCGCCGTCCATATAATCGTTTTTTTCGATATCGACACTGTAGATTTCGGCAAAACCGCGCCACGTTTTGTCGATGCTGCCGTGTTGGGCGAACATATAGATGCGCCCGTCTTTCGAAAAGCCCAAATCGACAAAGGCTGCGGCGTCGCCTGCGGCAAGCAATACGCAAAAGCTTAAAAACACAGCCGTTATTGTAATCCGTTTTGCCATAGTATCCCCTCTTTTTCTCGCTCCCGTATGAATGATGAATTTTGCAAAGTTCACGTTCATATTATCGGTTTTTTAAATAAACGGCTTTACATAAATTTGTTATACCGCTATGCTTAGCTCATGACACTGAATACACGGAACAAACTGCTTTTGGTCTTTTCGATTGCAAGCGCCGTATGCGCAGCCGTTTTTGCCGCCGCTTTTTTGTACGCCTTTATCAAAAAGATTCCGGCCATACAATCTTTATTTTCACTGCCCGAAACGAGCGGCTTTTTCCGTTTGTTTTTAACGCCGAATTACATCGCGGCTTTTTTTTCTTTGGTGCTGTTTTCGCTGTTTGTACCCGCCGCGGGTTTTGCCGTCTATTTTAATTTTGAAAAAACCCAAAGCCTTGAAGTGCTGTTTTTTTCCGCGTTTCTTATCGGCGTGTTATGCGAATCGTTTAAGCTGTGTCTTCCGCTTTTCGGTTTGACGGCCGGCTATTCGGGTTTTCTGCGCCTGATCGGGCAAGTATCCTTTTTCGGCCAAATCGAAATACTGCTGACGATTATCGTACAGGGCGCCTTTGCCGCAGGTGCGGAATCGCGCGAATCGGACAAGTATTTGGGCTTTGTGCTCATCATATCGTTTATGTTTTCGATCATCATGCCGTTGAATACGACGGTGTTCGAAAACTACGTAACCGTAAGTTACGGCTTTAAAGGCTTGTTCGACGCAATCAGAGCCGCCTTTACGCTGTGTACGTTTTTGATTTTTCTGTTGTCGGCAAAAAGTACGGAATCGAACGACTACAAAAAAGCCGCCGTCGATTTTTTTGCCGTATGCTGCGGCTATATGCTGCTTTCGCGCTGTACGAATTTCGCGCTGCTGCTTCCCGGCGCCCTCCTGCTCGGCGCGGGAAGCGTGCGCTTTTTAAAAAACATGCACCGTTATTATATGTGGAAATAAATCATATGCCGAATAAAAACTGAGCGACGGCGGCAAGCGCAATCGGTATAATCAAATTGTCAAAATCTTTCAGCGGCAAAAGTTCTATACACATGCCGCAAAAAGCAATGACGAGGGCGGCAAAGGTATGCTTACACACCGCCCATGCCGATAAAAAAATTGCGGTAAAACACGTGAGGCTCCCGACAACCGTTTTCCCCGCCGTGTGCGGAATAACCGTTATGCCGAACAATTTTCCGGCAAGGCTTGCCAAACCGTCGCCGAAGGCAAGCGCGTAAATACCGACGGCAGCCGCATCCGGCCGGAACAAAAGCGCCGTTATAAGCACGCCGAGCGCCAAAGACACGGGGCCGAGCACAAAGCGGTTTTCGTCGCGCTTGCGCGAAGCGGTTTCGGTTATCGCCGATACGATAAAAACCGAAATGCCCTTCATACGCAAAAATTCGGCGACGCAGTAAAAAATCAGCACGGCGCCCAATGCGCATAAAACGGGAACGCGGGCAACCGACAAAAGAAAAGGAACGAGTGCCGCGCACAAGTGAATGGATTTTCTGACCAGTTCTTTAATTTTATAATTCGTATATTTGCGCGCCAAAACGCCGTTTTCGCCGCCGTCGAATTTCGGCATATGTTACTCCAAAGAATATTGTTTAAGACCGGTTTCGCCGTATAAAACCGGAGGAATCGCGGCGTAAATTGCCGGCTCAAAAGAGCGCTGCGGGTACGTAATATATTTAATGTTTTGCGCGGCCAAATTGCTGCCTTCAAGCCGAACCATCGTTTTTTGATTGCGCGTGAGCGCGTCCCATGCGCGCACGGATTCGGCGAATTGCGCGATGGCTTGCGCTTGCAGCGAACTGCTGCCGGTTTGAGCGGCAAGACGCGAAAGCGTTACACCCAAATTATTCGAAGCCTTTAAATACAAATCGACGAGCGCGTACTGATCTTCTCTCACTTGCGGGAACAAAATGTCGAAGCGTTCCCGGTCGGAATCCAAAATGCGGATGAGCCGCTCGTAATAGCCGCGGGCAGCCGCCTGATCGCCGCGTATCGAAAGAACGTTCCCCAAAGCCAAGAGCAAATTGCGGTTCGAAGCATCTTCCGAAGCGGTCTTTATAAAAGAGCCGAGCGCTTCGGCATACTTTCCGTCGGTGTATTGCACAAAGCCGATACGGTAGCGCACCGAAGGCGTGTCGTATCCGTTTTCGACTGCGGACTTGTAATTGCGGAACGCCGTCTGAATGTCGCCCGAAATAAAATAGTCGATGTCGGCCATGTCGGCATACAGTTTACCGACGTTTTTATCGCTTGTAAGACCCGTATATTCTCTTCGCTGTTCGAACAAACTGATGCCTTCGGCGTATTGCTTTTCGGCGAGCAAATATTCCTGTTCGGCAATGTAGCGTTCGCCGAGCAGGCGGTAGGTGTCGATGTGTTTTAAAGTGCGCTCACGGCTTTGTTTTTTAGCGGCGTCGAACATCGCAAGCGCGTTGATTAAAGCCGTTTTTGCCTGCTCGGTATCGCCCGTGCGCACAAAGTAGCGGCCCAAATTGTAATGACCTTCGGGAATAGTCGGGTCGGCCTTTATGCCCCGTTCAAGAATTCTTTTTACGTTATCGATGTAGCCGCGAAGGTATTCGTCCGCAGGCGGAAGATAGCCGTATTGTTTTTCCAAAAGATAGCCGCCCAAATCGATTAAATCCTGCGCTTTCAATGCGGTTTTCTTTGTCGATGTAAAATACGTTTTAAGCGGCAAAACCTCGCGCAAATTGTCGGTACGGATAAAATAGCGGAGCATGCGCGATAAATACATATCGTTCGATCCGTACAGGCTCATAAGCGTCGAATACTGCAAGCGCGCCTGCTCGAATCGTTCGGCTTTTTCAACATCGCTTCCGTCCGTACCCGCCCAATCAAGATAAATATCGCCTAAATACAGCATTGCGTCTTTATCGTTTATATGATAATCCAATATAAAACGCCGGACAATCACGGCTGCGCGCTCGTAATCGGCCAAATCGTCGGCTTCCATATGCGCGTATTCAAGCGCGCCTTCTTTATCGAATTTAAAGCGCTTAACCAACTGCTCATACATAACCGCGGCCCGCTCATATTGGCGCTTTTCGCGGTACGCGCGCGCATACTTGAAAAACCATTTCTTTTTTACTTTATAGGTAAGCGCTTTGTTGAAATTCGTTTCCGATTGGGCGTACAGTTCCTGCGCGATAAGATTGTAACCCGCCCGATACAGCGATTCGGCTTTTAAGGGGCGGTACATAAACGTATAGAAAAAATACCCGAATATGTAAAGAAAACCGCCCAAAACGAGCGCGGCTATCGCAATGGGGATAATCCGGTTTTTCAGCTGATATTCCAGCGACGTTTTATAGAGTGCGTATTGCTCGGCCGTTCTCCGTTCGAAGTTCAAAGGAACGCTGATTGAAATATCGAGCATTTTTTCCAAATGCGAAGCAAGCTGACGCGCGGAAACCTTCTTTATAACTTTGAACAAAACTTCCATTACGGCCGCATCGGTAAACTCGTTCTTTGCAATAAGCTGCTCGACGGCGATGCGCACGTTCAGCGGATATGTATGCAGATTTTCGCGGAACCGTTTATATTCCTGTTCGCTCAAATACGTGCGGTCGAAATCCTCTTCGGTTTGCGAGCCCTTTTTCTTTGCGGCGCCGAAAATCTGAGTGGAAGAAGTAGGTGCGGCCGTATCCGAAAAACCGGGGATCTCAAAGCTGTCCAAATCGGTATCGTCGGCTCCGAAACCGGGACCGCTTTCTTCGGGCGCATCCGAATCGGAAACGGCCGGCAAATCGTCCGCTTCCCGACCGTCGAAATCGATATCTTCGTCCAAGTCGAAATCTTTTGCGGCCGATGCAAAATCGGTGCCCGACAAATCGCTTTCATGAGAAAGGTCTTCGTTTAATTCATCAGGCAAATCGGCGTTTAAGTTAAAGCCCTCGTTCAGTTCGGCGGGCAAGTCGGCATTTAAATTGAAGCCTTCATCGGAAGCGGAAGAATCGTTTGCCGGTTCGGCCTCGTCGGACGATTTATCCTGCGGCGTAAGATCGGCGGGTTTTGCAGACTCGGCGGGCGATTCCGTTTGCGCCGTCAAGTCGGCAGGCGCAAAGTCCGTATCTTGCGGTTTTGAAGCGGGCGCGGAAGACGAAAGAAAGGACGAATCCATATCGAGGTCGTCCAGATTGTCGAGATCGCCAAGATCGTCAAGGTCGAAGCCGCTTGACAACGCGGTGTCCGCCGCCGGAAGTACCTCTTCGCCGCCGGCATCGGCGGCAACGGCCGAAGATGCCGGTTCACCGGATTTTTGCCGTGAAGAAGGAGCGGGACTCGGAGCGGTTCCGGCCAAAAAGGCCGCGATATCGGGATCCAGATCTTCCATGGAAGGGATGGGCGGCTGTTCCGGCAGCGTAGCGCTTTCTTCCCGAATTTCGCCGGCATCCGATTCGGTCTTGTCTCGGGCGGCATCGGATGCACCTTCGTCCCCCGAAGCATTTTCGCCGGCTTCTTCTTCGCGCTGCGGAAGGCCGAATTCAAAGTCGAGAGAATCGTCGCCTTCGGGAAGATTTTCGGGCACGGCAAATTCGGGCATGGTTGTGCCGTTTTTGCGCCGTATCTCCGGCTCATCGCCTATAGGGAGTATGTCGTTATCGAATTGCTTCAGCTGATTTATTCCGGGCATCTTTGTGTAATTTTACTCCACAACGCGTGATAATAACAAGGGGCGGATCCGACAACTCGACCGTTTTCCGCCTTTGATATTATCGGCGTTTTTGTGTACGCTCTTTATTGCGCAATACAATCATACCGTCCCCTGCATGACCAATCCCTGCATGCCGCGATAAATCTTGACAAATTATAGATATGGATATACGATTTACGGAGTTGTTAGTTTCATTTTAACAAAGGAGATGTGTAATGAAATTGTCAAAAAAACTTTTGGTTACCGCGGCGCTGTTAACCGCAGCGGTTGTATCTTTTGCGCAGGCAACCGGTTATACGGGACCCGCATCATCGCTGCTGAGCGACAAAACGGCCGGCTTGTTCGAAAACGAATTCGATAAGCAATTTACGGTAAATCCGGATTTCGGAACCTACGGTCAGCAGTTTTTGTACGGCGGTTTAGGCAACCCGCGGAAAGAAAGGCTTAACGCTGTTCCCGCTATACGTAACGTTATGTTCGGCTACTACCGCCCGTCGGAAGAACGCCCCTGGTCCGTGTTCGGCGACTGGGGAGCGGAAGGAACTTTTGCTCGTGCAGGAAGCACCAAACAAACGGTAGGCGGTGCAACGATTACAACCACGCCCTTAGGCTTGTTCTTTTTTCAAAAATATACAACAAATCTGCAGTTTTTAACCAAGGTGGGCGGAGCCAATAATATCGTAGTCGGCGGTCAGTTTTTCCTGTACAGCGATTTCAGTAATTTAACTCCCGACCATTTTATGAAAACACAAACAAAAGGCGGTGCCACCCCCGGTGTTACCGAACTGTGGAATTTTAACCCCAACCCCGCCAACATTGTAAATCCGGCGCTTGTTCTTCCCGAAAGCGAACATAATTTTGAAATTGGCGTGCCGGTCGCGTTCAAAACGGGTGAGATAGAACACGGCGCACGTGTTTTTTTAAACAGCCATATAACCGAAAGAAACGGGTCGTATAAAACCACTGTCGTTTCCAAACAAGAAAGAAAAATTACCGATATGGGAGCATATACCAAGCTGGGCGCATCGTACCTCGTAAGCCTTCCCGTGCAGGACAGCAGCGAAGACCGCTGGCTTTTAGGCGGCGACTTTAATTTCGGTATCGCGGGACAAAGCTATGAACAAAAAGTTACGGGTATTGCGGGGCTTGATAATGTAAAATCAACCTATAAACTGGCAACGGGCGGCGGTATTGCGGTGGAAGGCGGACGTTTGTTTAACTTTCACCCTGCCGAAAGCATTGTTTTTAAAATCCGGCCGGAGGTACGGCTCGGATACAACGGCGCTCTCAACACAGAATTCGATGCAAACGGTAATATAAAAGATCCCGAGGCATGGCTTCAAAAAAGAGTTGGGGGTCCCTCTCCCGAAGATAACGCTGTTCCCAAACAATGGAAGAGCGCACACCAATTACTGTCGAGTGTTTCGGTGCCTATGGGCATTACGATAAAGCCCGATAAGTGGATATGCGGTTTTGTACTCGGCGTAACGCCTGCAGCACTGTTCAGAACGAATATTCAATACGCCGAACAAGCCTCTAAAACGGGTGCAAGAACAATAGAGGTACGCGAGCCTGTTTTCTCGGAAACCCATGTTGTCGGACTCACCTTTGAATTTGCAGGCGGCGTCCGGCTCGATGTAGAGTTAAACGGTCAATTAACGGACATCAGGAACTTCACCGCGCAAGTGTTTATTCCGCTGGGAGTCCCTAAAGGAAAGGGCGCCCCCGCTAAAGCACCGGCAGCTGCCGGCGCAAAATCAGGCGCCGCAAAGAAAAACTAAACACAAAGCGGCGCAGCACAACTGCGCTTAATTAAAAAAACGAGCCCGGAGCACGCCGCTTCGGGCTTGTTTTTTATCCGGCTTCCGATAAACGTTTTTTTTCTTCGTCGAGGTCTTTTAAAAACTGTTCATCTATAACGGGCGGATTTTTTTCGAAGTACACAATGCGCTGCAGTTCTTCTTTTGTTTTGATTCTCCATAAAGGAACGGCGTTTTCGCTGCGGCGGAAAAAGCCGAAAGCGAGCGGAACGTTTTTTATAAGGCCGCGCGCAAGCGGTTTTTCGGCAATAAAGCCGATGTCGTGTTCGGCGCAAAAATCGGCACACAAAACTTCCTGTTCGCCCGCCAAAAAATTATACGGGAATTGCACGGCTTCGTATAAACCGCCTGCAACGGCTTCTTTTATGCGCGCACAGTTGTCCGACACAAAACCGGTGTGAAGAATCGTACCGTTTTCGTGCAGTTTTTTTAAACTTTCGCACAAGCCGCTTCCGGCCGAAGGAACAAAGCCCGGATCGCGTATGCGGCACAAGTCGAAATAATCGATGCGCCAAAAATCAAGGGCGCGCCGGACGTCGTTTTCCAGTTCCGGCCCCGTTGCCGCCTCACTTATAAACGCAAGTTTAACGCTTTTTCGGATTTCATTAAGCAAAGCGCTCAGTTTTGAAAAAGCTTCAGGCGGTTCGGCGGCATTGGACTGTCCCGTGCCGGCCGCAAAGCCGTGCATCGCGCTCACCGAAAAAAAATTGATGCCGTTTTCGTAGGCAACATGCATAAAGTCCGCAAAATCTTCGGGCGAAGATTCTCCGCTTTGCACGGCGGAAAACAGCGCGTCCGTGTCCAGCGCGGAGCGGCTTACCATAAGATCCGTTTTTCCCAAACGAATGAATTCCATAACGAACCGGTCAGCGCCCTTTGCGCGAATAGTTTTTTATTTCCGTACGCAGGCGATCGGCCAAAGCGGCGCGGGGCACGCGCACTTGTTCCATCGAATCGCGGAAACGCAGCGTTACGCT
This sequence comes from Treponema maltophilum ATCC 51939, assembly GCF_000413055.1. NCBI lineage: Bacteria > Pseudomonadati > Spirochaetota > Spirochaetia > Treponematales > Treponemataceae > Treponema > Treponema maltophilum. The sequence goes on from NZ_KE332518.1 coordinate 1,788,184, forward strand.
GTTGTCTTCTTTGGTGTCGTAATCGACCGTAACGCAAAAGGGCGTTCCGGCTTCATCCTGACGGCGATAGCGTTTGCCGATGGCGCCGGCTTGATCGTAGTCGGTAACGAAATCTTCTTTTAATTCGTCGCGAATTTCCTGAGCGATTTCGGCCAAACCGTCTTTTTTCATAAGCGGCAAAACGGCAACGGTAATCGGCGCAATTTTCGGATGAAAGTGCAGGACGGTTCTCCAATCGTCGTCGTTACCCTTGTCGGCAACTTTTTCTTCTTCGTACGAATCGCACAAAAACATCAACACGTTGCGCGTAAGGCCGGCCGACGTTTCGATAATATAGGGAATGTAACGTTCGTTGCCGTTATCCTGATCGATGTACTGCATATCCTTGCCCGAAAATTCGGTATGGCGCTTTAAGTCGAAATCGGTTCGGTTATGAACGCCTTCCAATTCCTGAAAGCCCATCGGAAACTCGTATTCAATGTCATACGCGTCTTTTGCGTAGTGGGCGAGTTTTTCGTGATGGTACCAGCGCAGTTTTTCCGTGCGCACGCCGTATTTTTTATAAAATTCCCACCGTTGATTCCGCCAATATTCAAAGAATTTATCGTCGTCGCCGGGCTTTACGAAAAACTGCATTTCCATCTGCTCGAATTCGCAGGTGCGGAAGATAAAGTTTTTGGTTACGATTTCGTTGCGGAATGCTTTGCCGACTTGGGCGATGCCGAACGGAATTTTCATGCGATTCGACTGAATGATATTTTTATAGTTGACGTAAATACCTTGGGCGGTTTCGGGGCGCAGGTATACGATGCTCGCCGTATCTTCGGCAGGCCCGATGTGCGTTTTAAACATCAGGTTGAATTCGCGCGGTTCGGTTAATTCGCCGCCGCAAGCCGGGCATTTTTTTTCGGCGAGCGCTTTTTGATCCATAGTGTCGGCGCGGTAGCGCATTTTGCATTTTTTGCAGTCGACCAGCGGATCGGAAAAGTTCGCCACGTGGCCGGACGCTTCCCACACGCGCGGGTGCATAAGAATCGCCGCGTCGAGCCCGACGATATTGTCGTGCAGCTGGGTCATTTCTTTCCACCACGCATTTTGTATATTTTTTTTCAGCTCGACACCCAAGGGCCCGTAATCCCATGCGCCGGCTTGTCCGCCGTAAATCTCGGACGACTGAAACACAAAGCCGCGCCGTTTGCACAAACTGACTATCTTTTCCATCGAAATCGCATGATCTTCCATAAAAACTCCTGTAAAGGTTTGAAATCGAGTATACCACAGACAACGCGTGCATGTACAGTATGGCATTGTTGACACAGACCGTTCAATGCGTTATATTGTTGCGAAAAAGTTATATACAACTAATTTTCAGGAGCATGAATGTGCGGAAGATCGCAGTATACGGAAAAGGCGGCATCGGAAAATCAACTACGGTTTCAAATCTGTCGGCTGCGTTAAGCAAAAAAGGGTATAAGATTATGCAAATCGGCTGCGACCCCAAAGCCGATTCGACACGCAACCTCATGGGCGGGAAAAAGATTCCCACCGTGCTGGATCTGTTAAAAGAGCGTAAAAACATTACGCTTGACGACATCGTGTTTAAAGGTTTTAACGGCGTGCTGTGCGTGGAATCCGGCGGCCCCACGCCGGGCATCGGCTGTGCGGGTCGCGGTATTATTACGGCCTTCGATACGCTCGAAGAGTTGGGCGCGTACGAAACGTACAAGCCCGATATCGTTTTGTACGACGTTTTGGGCGACGTCGTATGCGGCGGTTTTGCGATGCCCATACGCGAAGGTTATGCGCGCGACGTGCTTATCGTAACCTCGGGCGAAATGATGTCGCTGTATGCGGCGGACAATATTTTGCGCGCAATACAGAATTTTTCGAGCAGGGGATACGCACGATGCGCGGGTCTTATTTTAAACAAGCGCAATATAGAAAATGAAGACGATATCGTGCAGCGCGCGGCAAAAGAAATGAACACGGTTATTTTAAAAACAATGCCGCGAAGTCCTACGGTTCAGGATGCCGAAAAACTGGGAAAAACCGTTGCCGAAGCCTTTCCCGATTCGGTTATGGGAAAAGAATACGACGATTTAAGCGCCGTTGTTTTGAAGGTTACCGAAGATGTGCTGTAATCATTTTGAAAATACGCTGCACTATACTTCGCCCGCAACGGGCGGCTGGGGTTTGGTCAGAATCTGTATGCAGCTTCCCGAATCGCATCAGCTTTTTGTGTGCCCCGCCGCTTGCGGACGCCACGGCGCTTTGGGGGCCTACCAGCAGCATGTAAAAGAGCGGTTGTCGTATTTGTACGTAGACCAAAGCGACATCGTCAACGGCTATGACGATTTGATTGTGCAGGCGTGCGGCGAATTGCTCGGCGCTTTGGACACAAAGCCTAAAGTTCTTATGATTGTCGTAAGCTGCATAGACGACCTTTTGGGCACAAACCATCAGGCGATTGTCGATGAATTGGAAATCGCGCACCCCGACGTCCGTTTCGTTTTTGCGCACATGAACCCCATTTCGCTCGACGGCAAACGTCCGCCGATAATAACCGCGCTCGATGCAATGTACAGCTTGCTCGAATACAATCCGCACAAACTCAATACCGTCAATTTGGTCGGCTGTTTTGCGGACCTCGAAAAAACCTGCGAACTGTACGCGTTTTTTAAAAGCATCGGAATCGAGCGCGTCATTCACATAAGCGAAACAAAAGATTTTAACGATTACAAGAAAATGGAACAAAGTAAGCTGAACCTTTTGATTTCGCCTGCGGGAAAGCTCGCGTGCGAAAATATGAAAAAAAAGGCTCAAATTCCGTATCTGCAGGAATTCGTTACGTACGACATGGACGAAATCGAAAATCAATATAAAAGAATTGCGGCTTTTTTCGGCATTACCGAAATTCCGTTTGACTTTGCCCCGTACAAAGAAAAAGCCCTGCAAGCGGTAAAACGCGCAAAAGAAAAAATCGGTTCGATGCCCGTTATCGTTGACGATTCGTGTACGAAAACGCCGTTTGCATTAAGCAAGGTTTTACTGAACTTCGGATTCAACGTTGTGCGGATTTTTGCCGAACAGTGCATCGCTTTGGATAAGCAGGCTTACGCCGACGTAACTTCGGCCCACCCGGAGATCGAAATCCTGCAGCCCCAGCATCCGGACATTTTAAAGTTCGATAAACGTATGCCGGACAGTTTGGCGCTCGGATTCCAATCGGGCTATATTTCCGCTTCGGAATACGTTGTGAATTGGGTAAACGACGACGGGCTTTTCGGCTACGACGGAGTTCGCCGGCTTATGGATATGATGGTAAGCGCCCTCGACGAAAAAGCCGATTTGGAACGCATGATAAAGGAGTACGGACTGGTCATATGAAAAACTTGAGTATTTGGCTTCCGCCCTTTTCGCCCGATTATTCGGGGGCGGCTTCGGTTATGTTCGATTTTAACGCGCTTACCGCCATGCACGATGCGGCCGGCTGCACGGGCAATTATACCGGCTACGACGAGCCGCGCTGGTATAATTCGGAACGCAATATTTTTTGCTCCGGCTTGCGCGAAATAGACGCCGTTTTGGGCAACGACAAGGTTTTAATCGACAAGGTGATTGCCGCCGCAAAAAGTCTTAAACCCGAACTGCTCGCGCTCATCGGAACGCCCGTTCCCATGCTTATCGGCACCGACTTAAAAGGCCTTGCCAAAGAACTGGAAGCCGAATCGGGCCTTCCCGCAATCGGGATCGAAACGACGGGAACCGCCTATTACGACAAGGGCATTTTTTCGGCATGGAAGGAACTAATCGATAAATTTGCCGACTTTGACGGCGAAAAAAACGGCGGCTCACCCGCATCGGAAAAACGCGTAAACATAATCGGCGCAAACCCGATAGACTTTGTGCGCAGCGAAAATATCGAAAGTTTAAAAAGACTTTTGACTCAAGCCGGCTTTACCGTGAATTTTTGCGCAACGGAAAAGCTGACGGCGCAAAACGTAAAAATGCTGAGCCGCGCGCAGGCAAATATCGCCGTATCGCAAGCGGGCCTTTCGATTGCCGACTACCTGTATAAAAAAAGCGGCATGCCCTACATTGCAGGCTATCCGATCGGTGAAGCCGAATGCGCTCTTTTTGTGCAAAAACTCGAAGACGTTTGCAGCCGAAAGGAAAATTGCGTGTGGGGCGCGGAAACCGGACGGACGGAAAGCGAACCGGCGAGCGTACTGTGCCTCGGCGAACAGATTTTTTGCAATTCGCTGCGCTGCGCCCTCAAGCGCCGGTACGGAATCGACGGTATATGCGTCGGCACAATATTCGGCTTTCGCAAAGAAGCGGCGCAAACAGGCGATACGGCTTTACGCGACGAATCGGAAATAAAAGCGCACATAAACAAAGCGGAATTTAAAGCGGTTATCGGAGACCCGTTTTTTAAAAATCTTTTAAAAAAGAGCGAACAAAAGGCTTTTATCGAAGTGCCGCATTTCGGCGTTTCGAGCAAATTCCATAGAAAAGACGCACCGTATTTTATAGGCGAAGGAGGTAATGCGTTTTTACAAACGGTAGGCGAACAAGTGAACCGGGCGCTGCAATAGAATCCGCCCGATTCGAGCATATACCGTTACAATTTTTCAAAAAATATGATGAATGAGGAGTAAGTATGAAAAAATCGATTATACTGACGGCTTCGACCGTTGCGGTAATCGCCGCAATTTTGTGCGTAAGCGTTTCGTGCAAGGGCAAACAAAATGCAAAAGCCGAACCGGCTTTCAGAACGGTCATCGACCATAACGGCGAAACGGCTGAAATTCCGAACAAAATAAACAAAATCGTTATCCATCAGCTTTTGCCGCTGCCTTCGGTACTGTGCGTATTTGACGGTTCGGCGGACCGCCTGATCGGGATTCCGCCCGGATCCATGACCGCGGCGCGCGGCTCTTTGCTCGAAAAAACCTTTCCGCGCATAACGACCCTTTCGACCGAATTTACAAACGGCAATGATTTGAACATCGAAGCGCTGCTGAGTTTGGAACCGGACGTCGTATTCCACGGCGCGGGTCCCGAACTGAGCAAGCAATTGCGCGACGCGGGCATCCGTACGGTCGGATTCAGCGCGCGTAAATTCAACTACGATTGTATTGTAACGTTCGAAAAATGGATTGAGCTTTTGGGACAAACGCTCGACAAAGAAGACAAAGCGGCCGGCATCGGCGAATACGGCCGCCAAGTGTACAACGACATTCAATCCCGTTTGGCAAAGGTCGAAGAAAAAGATAAGCCCCGCGCAATGATTTTATTCAACTACAACGACAGCGCGCTTACCGTTTCGGGCAGCAACTTTTTCGGTCAATACTGGCTTACTTCAACGGGCGCGGTGAACGTCGCTCAGGATTTAAGCGGTGTCGCCCCGGTAAACATGGAACAGATTATACAGTGGGATCCGGATATTATCTATATTACGAACTTCAGTCCGCGCATGCCCGAAGACTTAATCGAAAACAAAGTTGCCGGCCACGATTGGAGCCAAATAAAAGCGGTAAAAAATAAAAAAGTGTACAAATTTCCGCTGGGTATGTACCGCTGGTTCCCGCCCGCATCGGAAGTTCCCCTGGTACTCCAATGGCTTGCAAAACACAACCAGCCGGAAATTTTTAAAGATTTGGACATGAATGCGGAAACGAAAAAATTCTACGAAAAATTTTATCAGCTGAACATCGACGATGAAGATATCCGTACGATTTACAATCCTTCACGGGAAGCCGGTAAATACAAATGACAAACGAGCGCCGAAAATTTTATCTCGGATTATTGATACTGACCGTTCTCTTTATACTGACGGCTCTACTGTGCTTGAACATCGGCCGGTACCATGTGCCTTTGCGCAAAATGATTTCGGTGCTCGTCAACTTCCGCGACAGCATGATAAGCGAACCGAAACTGTATTCGGTTGTGTTTAAAATAAGGCTGCCGCGTATCTTGCTTGCGGCCTTTGTCGGAGCGGGTCTTTCGATTGCGGGCGCGTCCTTTCAAGCGCTTTTTTCCAACCCGCTGGCCACTCCCGATACCTTGGGAGTGGCTTCCGGCGCCTCGTTCGGCGCGGTTGTTGCCCTGCTTTTTTCGCTGAACGCCTTATTCGTTCAGCTGTTCGCATTGGTGATGGGAATCGCCGCGCTTTTTTTAACCTACGTCATCGGTAATTCAAACGGCAAAAACGGCGTAAAAAGCGGCATCATTATGATTATTTTGGCCGGTATGGCCGTTTCATCGCTGTTTCAGGCAGCCGTTTCCTTGGCAAAATACCTTGCCGATACCGAAGAAGTATTGCCGGCAATCACCTTTTGGCTCATGGGAAGCATGGCAAGTGCAAAATACGGCACGCTCGTAATCGGCCTGCCCTTTATAGCGATCGGCATGATTTTGCTCTGGAGCGTGCGCTGGCGCCTGAACATTTTAAGCTTCAGCGAAGACGAAGCGCGTTCTTTGGGCGTAAACGTAAAAGCCGTGCGGCTCATTACCATGTTCGCCTCGACGCTTATTACCGCTTCGGCGGTTTCGATGTGCGGACAAGTCGGCTGGGTCGGCTTATTGGTGCCGCATATTGCCAGAATGCTGTTCGGAAACAACAACAGCTATGTCGTTCCCGCAAGCATCGGCTTGGGCGCCGTATTGATGATTTTAATCGACACCGCGGCAAGAAGCCTTATCAGCTCGGAAATTCCGGTTTCGATTTTAACGGCCGCCTTGGGCGCGCCGCTGTTTATCTTTCTCTTAAAAAAGACGGGAGGAATACGCACATGATTCTTCAAGTTGAACACGGATATTTTTCATACAATCCCAAACGGTATATCATAGACGATATCGGCTTTACATTGAATCAGGGTGAAGTGCTGTCCGTCCTCGGACCGAACGGGGTCGGAAAAACGACGCTTTTAAAATGCGTTATGGGCTTGCTCAAATGGAACAAGGGCAGAACGCTGCTCGACGGAAAAGACATACGGGAATATTCCGTTAAGGATTTTTGGAGCAATATCGCATACGTTCCGCAGGCAAAACAATCGACTTTTTCGTACAATGCGCTCGAAATGGTTATGTTCGGCCGTTCGGCGCATTTGGGATTTTTCCGCCAGCCGACGGAAGAAGACCGCGAAAAGGCCCTTGCCTGTATGGAAGAAATCGGCGTCGCTTTTTTGCAAAACAAATTATGCAACGAAATGAGCGGCGGAGAACTGCAAATGGTGCTCATAGCGCGCGCGCTTGCGGCCGAACCGAAGATACTGATTTTGGACGAGCCCGAATCGAATTTGGACTTTAAAAATCAACTGACCGTTTTGGATACGATAAAAAATTTATCGCGCACAAAAAATATAAGCGTTATCGTCAATACCCACTACCCCGACCACGCGCTGCAAATTTCGGACAGCGCGGTTATTCTAAAACAAAACGGCGAATGCTTATACGGAACAAGCCGCTCGATTATCAGCGAAGAAAACCTTATCGACGCCTTTAACGTCAAAGTGCGCTTACGCGATGTGGACATAGAGCAATCGGTATACACCTGCGTTATTCCGGTTGCCGTACTGCAAAAAGCGGCCGTTTGAAAAACGCAAACTGGCAGTTTTTTTATCCGGGCCCTTTCTTGCTTTTATTCCGCTTATGATTTAGTATATACGTAATTCGAATTCAAGCTGCGGAGGGTTGTATGAATAAAAACGAGCATTTTGTGTTGGGAGCCGACTTCGGTTCGGATTCCGTGAGGGTTGTTGTATTGGATGCCGCCGACGGAAGCGTGCAAGGCTCCGATGTGCGCTTTTTTGAACGCTGGAAAAAGGGCTTGTACTGCGACCCGAAAGAAAACCGTTTCCGTCAGCACCCGCTCGATTATATAGAAAGTTTTACCGCAGCCGTAAAAACGGCCGTAAAAGAAGCTCAATCGAAAAACAAAAAAGCCGTCGAGCTTATTTGCGCCGTCTGTATGGACACGACAGGCTCCACTCCCGCGCTCACGGACAAAAACGGTATGCCGCTTGCTTTGCTGCCGGAATTTGCCGAAGATCCGGATGCAATGTTCATTTTGTGGAAGGATCACACGGCAATCGCCGAAGCGGACGAAATAAACGCGCTGTGCAAAAGTTGGGGCGGAACGGATTATACGCGCTTTTCGGGCGGAACCTATTCTTCCGAATGGTTTTGGTCAAAACTGCTGCACACGCTGCGCAAAAACAAAAACGTAAAAAAAGCCGCATTTTGCGCGGTCGAACACTGCGATTGGATGACCGCTTTACTGTGCGGAAAAGCCGCGCCGGACAAAATAAAGCGCAGCCGCTGCGCCGCAGGACATAAATGCATGTGGCACCAAAGCTGGGGCGGCTATCCTTCAAACGAATTTTTATCACGGCTCGATCCCAAACTTGCGAAAATCGCAGCGCATTTGGGCGATAAAACATGGACAACCGAACAAATTCAGGGAACGCTTACAAAAGAATGGGCTGCCGAATTGGGACTGAAAGAAGGGATTCTTGTCTGTATCGGCGGTTATGATGCCCACGTAGGCGCCGTGGGAGGCGGAGTTTCCGAAGGGATTATGGTCAAAAGCATGGGAACTTCCACTTGCGATATCATCATCGGGCCTGCGGCAAAAACAAAAGAAAAATGCATTCCCGGCATTTGCGGACAGGTTGACGGTTCGGTTATCGGCGGCAAAATCGCTTATGAAGCCGGACAATCATCTTACGGCGATTACTACCGCTGGTTCCGCGACTTATTGCTGTGGCCGCTTAAAAACGGCGCGGGCAAAGCCCTGCTCGGGCACGAACCGACCGAAGCGGAATATGACGCCTACGAAAAAAAGATTCTTCCCGAATTGGAAAAAGCCTGCGCCTGCATTTCTCCTTGCGCAACCTCTCCCGTCGCCTTAGACTGGATCAACGGACGGCGTACTCCGCATGCAAACCAAAACCTTACCGCGTGGATGAGCGGCATAAGGCTCGGAACGGATGCGCCCGCTTTTATGCGCATGATTTTGGAAGCGACCGCTTTCGGCTCACGCGCAATTATCGAATGCTTCGAAAAAAACGGCATTAAGATAGAAAAAATCATTGCCGTCGGCGGTGTCGCGCGCAAAAGCAGTGTCGGCATGCAGATTTTGGCCGATATCACAAAACGCAAGATTCAGGTAACCGAAAGCGACTTGTCGCCTTCCATCGGGGCGGCCGTTTTCGCCGCAACGGCGGCGGGTTTGTATCCGAACGTGGAAGCCGCACAAAAAAAATTGGCGCCGGGCACCGATCGCACGTACGTGCCGAATCCGAAAATGAGCGCGGTATACGATTTATTGTATAAAAAATATCTGCAGCTGGGCGCCTTTGCCGAAAAGCAGCTCAAAAGCGAAAAATCCGGCGCATAAATCGGCAGGTAGAATCGAGGAGAAATCTTATGTACACCGACTTAAAAGAGCAGGCTTGGCGGGCGAACATGGAAATTCCCGCGCGAAATTTGGCGATTTATACGTGGGGCAACGTTTCGGCGCTGGATCCGGATAAAGCGGTTTTTGCGATTAAACCGTCGGGAGTTCCCTACGATCGGTTAAAAGCCGAAGACATCGTCGTTGTCGATTTGGACGGAAAGGTTGCGGACGGAAAGCTGAATCCGTCTTCCGACACGCCGACTCACGCGCAATTGTACCGCTATTTTTTGCAAACGCACAGCGCAATCCGCGGCATAACGCATACGCATTCGCCCTATGCAACCTCATGGGCGCAAGCGTGCCGTTCGATTCCGCTTTTGGGCACCACCCATGCCGACCACGGCTTTCGGCCGGTTCCCTGCACACCCTATCTTTCCGAAAAAGCCGTACAGACAGCCTACGAAAAAGAAACCGGCCTATTGATAATCGAAACGCTTAAAAATCCGTCAATCGCCTGCCCCGTCGCTTTGCCGCACAAACTGCACGGCTGCACCGGGAAAGGCGCCTGCTTTGACGAAGCGCTGAATCCCGCCGAATGCCAAATGATTTTACTCGGCGGGCACGGCCCGTTTACGTGGGGAACGGACGCCGAAAAGTCGGTGTACAACGCCGCCGTCCTTGAAGAAATCGCCAAAATGGCCTGGGTGTGCATGACGGTCAATCCCGACTTCGCTCCCCTTCCCGACTACGTCATTCAAAAGCATTACGACAGAAAGCACGGGAAAAACGCTTATTACGGACAAGGTTCAAAAAACCGCTGAAATTATAGCGGCGGCAAACTGCGAGCGGACAGGAGTGTTCGCGCGGCGACGATATCTTTTTGAACTTGCTTTTGAACCTCGACAAGGCCGTTCAGTTTCACTACATTGCGGATAAATGCACACACGTACAGTTCTATTTTTTTGCCGTAGATATCGCGCGAAAAATCGAGCAATAAAGTTTCGGTGCTGATTTTCGTGTCGTTATCGACGGAAGGACGTCGCCCTATATTTGTCAGCCCCTTAAAAACCTCGCCGTCGATGCGCGTAAGCGTTGCGTATACGCCTTCGGGCGGCTTTTTTTTATTCGGCGCAAGTCCCAGATTCGCCGTGGGCATGCCGACCGTTCTGCCGAGCCCTTTACCGTGCAACACTTCACCGACCATCATATACGGTCGGCCGCACAAACGCGAAAAAGCATCGAAGTCGCCCCGTTCAAAGGCCGCATCCAGCATCGGCATGGAAATCGCTTCGCCGTTTTCGCAAACTTCTTCGCACATCACAATCGGAATGCCGAGCTCTTGCGCCGCTTTTCGGATGGCCGGCTGCGCATTCAGCGGCTCGCATTGTTCATGTTCGTCTTCCGCACACTTGCCGCACACAATACAGGACGCTCCCGTTTTTTTTATAAGAGCGGCCGGATCGGACTTTTCTTTTTCGTTGCAGGAAATCAACACGTCAAGACCGCAGTTTTTCAGCAGCAGCGCCTTTTCTTCTTCGGTCGTATAGACAAAAGTCCCTTCGCTCGGCACAAAGCTTACAAGGACGGAAGGCAGGCCTCTTTTTTTCGCCTCCCGCACAAGCGTTTGCACGAGACTCCGATGCCCCTTATGCATTCCGTCAAAGCGCCCGAACGCGACACATGCGTTATCCGTTTTTTCAATTTGATATAGGTGTTTCATTTCGGTTTACCGTTCATCATAACGGAAACGGAGCAATTATATCAATGCTTTCACCGCACCGTCCTTCACTTATTGTACAATCAACTCTTTTTCAGTTATACTTGGCCGTAATCGATTCGCATACAATTATAATAAGGAGAACTCCATGCCGAACACCAAACCGTTTTTTACCGCCGCAGCTTTAACCGCGGTTTTGCTCGCCGCCGCCGTTTTTATTTCTTGCGGCGGAAAAAGCGCCTTGTACGAAGATGCCTATGAAGCCGGCTCCGCCCGCGTCGCGGCGGAAATGAAAATGAGCGCCGACAACTACGAAGAACAAGTTCCCGCGGACACGGCTCAAAGCGAGCGCAAATTGATAAAGACCGGCAGCCTGTATTTTAAAGTGAGCGATATTGCGCAAACCGAAATCGCCGTTGCAAAATGGTGCGCCCTTTACGGCGGCTATGTCGAATCGTCCTTTAACAACGAAAACAGCGGAAGTGCGGCGGTCCGCATTCCGAGTGCGCGTTTTGAACAGGCAATGGAGTCCGCCGGAAGCATCGGCACGCTGGAATCGAAAAGCGTTTCGGCCGAAGACGTTTCGGAGCGGTACTACGATTTGCAAACGCGCCTCGAAACGCGCAAACTTATGCGCAGCCGCCTGCAAACCTATCTTTCGCAGGCAAAAAATATGGAAGACATGCTGAAAATCGAGCATGAATTGAATTCCGTCATCGGCGACATCGAATCGATGGAAGGAAAAATGAAGCGGCTGTCTTCGCAAATCGACTATTCCCGAATCGAAATAAGCTATCACCTGCCCTTCAGAGCGACTTCTTCGGGCGGTTTTGAATGGCCCGATATGGGCGAAGCATTCAGGCGCTTCGCGTCGAATATTGTCGATTTTTTCGCCGGCCTTCTTACCGTCCTGCTTTATATTATAATCTGCGGAGCGCCCCTTGTCGGAATCGCCGCCCTCTTGTACTGGCTGCTGTTCGGCAAAATCGGGCTTTTAAAGAAGCTGTTCCGCCTATTAAACGGCAAGGGGAAATAGGGAATTTTAAAACCGTGCCGGTTGTCCGTCGATTCGCTCAACCGGCATTTTTGCAAATATCAATCCACAAGCATTTCTTTTATAATACTTTTAACTTTTGCTATTTGCGTACTTTTTATCTTACCCAGCTTTTTTATAAGCCGTACGATATCAACCGTTCTTATTTGGTCCAAAACAATCCAAGCTTTTTTTCCGGCAAATTGCACAGGAACCCGCGTAGGATAAGCATGCGATTTTGTCGTCATCGGCGCAATAATTACCGTGCGTATTGCAGCGTTCATTTCATCGGGAGAAATAATAAGGCACGGACGAGTTTTGTAAATTTCATGCGCAATTGTCGGGTCAAGGTTAACCAGATACACTTCGTACTGACTTACCATTCCCATTCAAACGCCTCGGAGTCGGGAAACGCTTCCAAAACATCATCCTGATTTTTGTGCATATCGGCAAACGCCTGCGCCCAGCCCTTCCGCGGTTCCTCAGACACGGGAGTAAGCACAATTGCCTTATCGGTGATTTCCATATCCATTTGATTTTTAACGGAAAAACGGTCGAGCACAACCTTCGGAAAACGTATTCCGCGCGAATTACCGATAGTCACAACCGACACCAGCATACATTCTCCTCCGTAAACAAGATCTATACCGTAATTATATTGTAATAACGGCAAAAAGTCAAATTGAATTTTATATGACTGTTCCGCATATTAAACGGCAAGGGGAAATAGGGAATTCCCGCTAAAATTTTTTCAGGGCGTTTTGCACGCGCGTGCACGCTTTATCGGCGCCTAAAATCAAAATGGAGCCGATAAGCGGCGGCGATACCTTTGAGCCGGTTACCGCCATGCGGATGGGCATCATAAAATCGCCGAGTTTTACGCCGAGCTTTTCGGCATAGGAGCGCGCAAGATTTTCCTGCGCTTCGTGGTCGAAAGCGGCTTCATTCGGTTCATTTTTTGCAGTACGCGTGCGCTCATCCAGTTCGCGGATAAAGTTCAGCGCTTCGGTAAGCACCGCCTTCGTTTGCGCGGCATCCAAGCGTTTGGGGATTATATCGTCGATATTCGGCGCTTCAATCTTTTTAAACAAAAAACCGACCATCTCCGCAGCTTCGGTTAAAAAATGCAGCCGCTCTTTTATAAGGGGTATTACTTCCATCAGTTTTTTTCTTATATCCGCATCGCTTAAAGCGTCAGCGCCCGCATCGATTTCTTTTTGCGCAACATGGAGCGTGCCGTCATCGGCTAACACAAGCCCGGAATATTCGGGACCGACTTTCGGCGCGGGAAATTCTTCGGAAGCTTGAATGGGAATTGCCGCATCGCCGGTTCCGGTAATAAACGGAAGTACGCGCTTAAAAAGTTCTTCGTCGCTCATCATGCGCATGTATTGACCGTTAAACCATTCCAATTTTTTATAATCGAACACCGCACCGGCCTTATTCAAGTGCTCCATTTTAAACAGCTTTTCCAAATCTTTAAGCGGAAAAATATCGCGGCCTTCTTCGTAGGAGCAGCCGAGCATGGCAACGTAATTAACCAGCGCTTCGGGAATATAGCCGCGTGCGCGGAATTCGTTTACACTGGTCGCACCGTGCCGTTTGGAAAGCTTTTGTCCGTCGGCACCGTTTACCATCGGCAAATGGCAAAACTGCGGCGGCTCCCAGCCGAAGGCGCGGTACATTTGCACGTGAAGCGGCGTCGACGGAATCCATTCCTGAGCGCGCATAACGTGCGTTATGTTCATAAAATGATCGTCGACAATATTCGCCAAATGATAGGTGGGAAACCCGTCGGTTTTAAGCAATACCGGATCGGGACTGATGTCTTCGTTTTTCCATTCGATGTCGCCCAAAAGCGCATCGTGAAAACGGGTAACGCCCTCAAGCGGAACTTTTAAGCGGATAACGTAGGGTTTGCCGGCTGCCAAATTCGCTTGCACTTCTTCGTCGGTTAAGTGGCGGCAATTGCGGTCGTAGCCGGGAGGCATTTTGTTTTTTGTTTGAATGGCGCGAATGCGGTTCAGTCTGTCTTCGTCGCAAAAACAATAGTAGGCTTCGCCTTTTTTTACCAATTCTTCGGCATATTTTTTATATAAATCGAAGCGTTCGGACTGCACATACGGACCGCAGGGGCCGCCCTTGCTCCCGCCCTCGTCCCAGTCGATTCCGAGCCATTCAAGGGTATCGTAGAGGTTTTTAACGTACTCTTCGCCGTAGCGGGTACGGTCGGTGTCTTCAATACGCAAAACGAATTTGCCGCCTTTCGAGCGGGCAAAAAGATAATTAAAAAGGGCGGTTCTCACACCGCCTATGTGCTGCATTCCCGTCGGCGACGGGGCATAACGAACCTTAACTTCCATAATCGAGTATTGTAGTATTTTTCATATGCTTTTGCAAGGCGTTATGTTTTTAGTCAATCCGATTTATAGGAATATCAAGTTTTTTTGCAATATCAAAACATATATCTTGTTATCACGCATCATCATCTTCTTGATAAAACAGAACCTCTCTGCCATAATTATAATTATTTATAAAATTATTGTCTAAAATTTCCTCATCATCTTCATCATAAGCAAGACTTTCATCAATGTAAATGAGTCAAGAATCACTTTTATCACCATACGATGTTATAAACTCTACTCCTACAATCCTATCTTGTATGATATTGTTTTCTTATTAAAATTAACGTAGCGGAAGTCCATCAGCATCGGTGAACTTATCAGTAAAAATAAGGGTAAACAAATCATACAATCCCCAAATTACACCAACCGCTCCAGCTGATGCTATACTCAATAAAAGAATCAATCCACCTGTTTTTATTTTGCCAACATAAAACCTATGTAAACCAAAAGCTCCGAAAAAAATTAAGCACAGTAAAATTGCCGTTGATTTCTTCTTTGCTGATTTTAAATCATCGTTATCGTCTGTAATAATCATTTTATCCTTCCTTTTTTTGCCAGTATAATTATTTCACTTCTATTTGCATTGCAATCGGGATTGCTTTCTGCAAAAAATTACAGATAACCTCAGTCTTTTTTTTATTAAGCATTGATGTATTAATTTGAATATCATTTACTTTTATGAATGGATTGAGTGATTTAGGTGGCGCAGATATTACATTAACTGAACTTAACTCAATTTCCTGCGGATTTTGAAAACTATTGCAAATATATAATTTTTTATTTGAAAGCAAAAAACCTACTTTACCATTGAGAAACGACGAATCATCGTACATTGCGATAATTTCTTCACCTTTACAATTTTTTGCATATGCACTTACAGCCGCAAAAATTTTTTTTGGATTACTATCTGCCAAAAAGAATCTTTTCTTAAATTCTTCATCTCCGTTCACTTCGTGAATCGATGTATGATAAATTGTTTCAATATCTCCTTTGGGGTTTGACGAAGGCAGATATTTCTCAGTTTCTTCATAAACAAGAGTAGGATTCTCTGCTTCAATTTTCTTCATTGACTCTTCCGAAGTCAATTCTTCAAATATGTCCGCAATGTCATCTATATCTTTTCCGAGTTTCTCTCCGAGAGCAGCATAACATTTTGCAAGTTCCGTCCGGCTGATTGCAAAAAAACGCTTTATCAAAGAAAGGTTATATGCATGGGCAGGAAGAGCTATGCTTTCATCGCTCAATTCCATATACAAAAACATTGTAACAAGATACATTGCACAAACCTGCTCTCTATCTGAGTTGATTGCTGCTATAGTTGAAAAAAACTGTTTCGGACTTTCGGTCTTTATTTCTGCATAGGCTGAATCAATTTTTTCCTCTATAGAAAAAAGAGAAATATTCTCATCATATATGGTGGAGAGGACAGCAGCAATAGATTTTTTACCATTTCTGTCCAGTGACATGTTATTACCAACCATAAAGATAAGAGTTTTTAACATATCATTTTTATCTTGTTCCATTTTTGCAGCTTGAGCTTTTGCTTCTTGTTCAGCTGCATTTTTTTCTACTGCATTTGAGATTGACCCCATCACACTGTCAGCAAGATTCCAACCTATATTAGCCTTAAAAACATCAAAACCTATACCCATAGTTATTTCTCCATAAAATAATTCGAATATACGTTTTTAATTATACGACTTATCCTATTAAAAGTCAACGAAAATTTGAAGTATAAATAACGTATACTCGTAATATATTTTTATGGATATACTTAAAAGAATAACTAAAATGCGACTTGAAAGAGGTTGGACTGAATACGAACTTGCAGAAAGAGCAGAACTTACACAGTCAACAATTTCATCGTGGTACAGAAAGAATTTGATACCCTCAATTTCATCTTTGGAGCATATTTGTAGTGCTTATGGGATTACATTATCTCAATTTTTTCTTGAAGATGAATGTTTTTCAGAACAATTAACAAAAGAACAGATCGATATACTTAAACGTTGGCATCGTCTTACAAGAGACCAACAGAAGAAACTCGCAGATTTTTTAGATTCAATTTTGTAGAAATACAAGTAGTCTGCAGCCGTCCACACCTAACAGTTATTATGTTATATTAGTGCCATTTCAAATAAAAATTATTTGGTTACGCTTACGAAGACGGATAAACGAAATAGAGATTTCATCAAAATAACAGCGGTTCCGACTATCATAATAAAATGCAACAAGCGCGCAGGTATCGTTGTTTACTGTGGAATGATGTATTTTTGTCTCTACCTGTTCTCCACCGATAGATAATAAGTTTCACTCATTCGCCTTACAACAGAATCGTTACTTATGATTTTATCGTGAATAGAGGTGTGTCGTTTTGTTAAATTCTTCCAACTAGGCAAAATATAAAATTTTTTTTGTTACTTTCGGCTTTTCCGCTTTTTTCATCCGTTCTATCATCCGCTCCTTTCTTTTTTTGCGTCCGACTGCTATACTGAATAAGGCGGACTTTTAACCGGGCTTCCGCCGTATCGGAAAAATAAGTCGGGGGAATAATATGAAAAAAATACGTTTTGCGGTTATATCGGCGCTTTTCGCGGCGGTTGTCAGCACGGCGATGAGCGGCGGAGCATCGGTACTCAGCGCGCAGGCAGTGCGTGAGCAAGCTTCGGAAAGCTTCGGTGAAAAAGACCTTCCGCTTAAAAAAGTAACGCTGTATTCTTCGGGCGTCGCCTGTTACGAACACGAAGGAAGGCTTTCCGGTTCGGGCAACGCCGAATTTCTTTTTACGGCCGCACAAATCAACGATGTTTTAAAATCCCTCGTCGTAACCGATCCGGCGGCGAAAACCGTAAGCGTAGAGTACCAAAGCGAAGATACGCTGCGCAAAACGCTGGAAAGCCTGAAAGTAAATCCTTCGGCCGCGCCGACGCTGTACGATCTTTTAAAATCGCAAAAAGGCGCCGAACTCGAAGTTTTTGCACCGCATAAGATCACCGGCAAAATCATAAGCGCCGATAAAAATCTTTCGCGCGAAAACGGCGACGGCTTTTCCCTTTCGCTCGCCGCAAATGACGGCATACACGTCATTCCCTTTTCGGACATTCAAACTTTTAAATTCGTCGACGAAAAACGGAACGAGGATTTAAACACGGCGCTTGATCTCATGCTCGACGCATCGGCAAAAAACCGGAGTAAACTCGGCATCCGTATCGGCGCACAGGGCAGCAGGAACGTAAAAATCTCTTATGTTATGGAAGCGCCCGTATGGAAGGCAAGCTACCGCTTGGACATGGGAAAAAACAAAGCGCTTTTTCAAGCGTGGGCAATCGTCGACAATTCGACCGATTCGGATTGGAACGATGTTAAGCTGACGCTTACAACGGGGCGCCCGGTCGGTTTTAGGCAAAACCTGTACGCACCGTATTACACATACCGCCCCGAACTTCCGCTTGCGATTGCGCAAAGCGCCCGGGCGGAAACCTTTGCTTCCGGAACCGCAAACACGGACGTTCAGTATGAAAAAGCGGCGGCACCGCAAGCGTTTTCAAGCCGCAAAATGATGCTCAAAGAAGCCTCTTCCTTTTACGGCGATTACAATGAAGAGTCCGAAGAAACGGCCGGCATTGAAGGAGAAGTTCCTTCATATTTTGCAGGCCCGAACCCGGCCGGAAGTACGGCGGGACAAATGTTCGCTTTTACGAGTGCAGAGCCCGTAAGCCTCGGGCGGCAAAAAAGCATGATGATGCCGCTGACACTTTCGACGCTGCCCGCCGAAAAGTTTTCCGTGTTTTCTTCGTTTTCTTCGATTCCGTACGGTGTAAGCGTACATCCGAAATTCTGTATACGCATCGAAAACACGTCGGGCTTAAAACTGCCCGCGGGCCCCGTAACCGTGTTTGACGGCGGCGAATACGCGGGAGACGCTCTTTTGGAATTTTTGGGCGAAAACGAAAAGCGCCTTATTGCCTACGGCGACGACATCGAAGTGAGCGGCACAAAGTCCGAAAGCGTATTGCGGAATATTGAAAGCGTAAAAATCGCGGGCGGCATTCTGAGCGTTTCGTACCGGCAAATTCAAACGTCGACATACAGCGTCAAAAACACCGACAAAAAAGAGCGCACGCTTATTATCGAACACGCAAAAAAAGGCGGCTTCGACCTTGCGACAAAGGCCGCCCTTGAAGAAACGACGGCAAGCAAATACCGCTTTAAGCTGAAAACCGCGGGTGCAAGCACCGCGGAGTTGAAGATCGAAGAAAGCAGAACGTACGGCGAAACACGGAAAATCCTCGATATGAGTTCCGAATCCTTTGTTGCTTATACGACGAATGCCGAAATGCCCGAAAAAGTAAAAAAAGCCTTTGAAGCGATTATAAAAGAAAGAGAAAAAGTTCTCGCTTCGCAAAAAGTACTCGCCGATTTGCAAAACCGGCAAACGGAACTCGTTAGAGAACAGGAGCGCGTGCGCAAAAATCTTGAAGCGCTCGGCACCGAAAGCGCGGAAGGCAAAGAGTTTTTGGCAAAGCTTTTAAAACTTGAAAACGAACTGGACGCGTCAAAAACAAAGCTCGCCGCAGCCGCCGACAAAGCAAACAAAGCGCAGGAGGACTTTATACGGTTTGTGCGGAACATTAAGACGGAATAGGGAACCGCAATTCCGGGCGCCGGAGCTGTGCGTGGATCATTCGCGCAGCATGATTTTTCCGTAAATAATTTATAGATAAAAAATATTCGGATATATTTTTCTCGTATAAATTCGCATAAAGTATTGCCAAAGGAACGCTTTTACGATATAATATTATCGGTATACTGAAAGATACGTAAGGAGGCTTTAGTATGAAAGGATTTGCGATGCTCAAGATCGGCCAAACCGGCTGGATCGAAAAAGAGACACCCAAATGCGGTCCGATGGACGCGATTTGTAAGCCGCTGGCGCTCAGCCCGTGTACGTCCGACGTGCACACGGTATGGGAAGGCGCAATCGGAGATCGGCACAACATGATTTTGGGCCACGAAGGCTGCGGCGAAGTCGTAGAAGTCGGTACGCTGGTTAAGGATTTTAAGCCCGGAGACAAGGTTTTGGTTCCCGCTATTACTCCCGACTGGAACTCGCTTGAAGCTCAGGCCGGCTATTCGATGCACTCCGGCGGCATGCTTGCAGGCTGGAAGTTTTCGAACTTCAAAGACGGCGTGTTCGGCGAATTCTTCCACGTAAACGACGCGGACGGAAACCTCGCCCACATACCCGCCGGCGTAGAAATCCAATATGCGCCGATGTTGTCGGACATGGTTCCCACCGGATTCCACGGAGCGGAACTTGCCGACGTTCAGTACGGAGATTCCGTATTGGTTATCGGAATCGGACCGGTCGGACTTATGTCGGTTGCCGGTGCGAACTTGCGCGGTGCATCCAAACTGTACGCGGTCGGAAGCCGCCCCGCTTGTGTCGAAGCCGCAAAATTCTACGGCGCGACCGATATCATCAACTACAAAAACGGCCCGATCGACAAGCAGGTTTTGGACTTAACGCACGGCAAAGGCGTCGACAAAGTCATTATCGCCGGCGGTACGGTCGATACCTTCGACGAAGCCGTAAAATGCTTAAAAGCGGGCGGAAAAATCGGCAACGTAAACTATCTCGGTGAAGGTACCTACATCAAGATTCCGCGCGTCGAATGGGGTGTCGGTATGGGACACAAGCAGATTAACGGCGGCCTGATGCCCGGCGGAAGACTGCGGATGGAAAAATTGAGCAGCCTGGTTTCGGTCGGCAAACTAGATCTTTCAAAACTGATTACGCACAAATTCAAGGGCTTCAAACACGTTGAAGACGCGCTTATGTTAATGAAAGATAAACCCGCCGATTTGATTAAACCGGTCGTTATTATCTAAAAATACAAAGCAGGGAGAGCACGGGACAAAAATACCGGACGGTCGTTTTCGTCCCGCTCCCCGCTTCAATTCCTTACAACATATGAACATACTGATCGTATCGGGCTTTTTGGGCGCCGGCAAAACAACCTTTATTCAAAAACTTGCGGAAAAATCGGGCAGAGAGTTTGCCGTTATGGAAAACGAATACGGCGAACAGGGCATTGACGGAAACCTTTTGGAACAAAACCGTTTAAAAGTATGGGAACTGACGGAAGGCTGTATTTGCTGTTCGCTGAAATCGGATTTTGCGATGTCCGTACTGACCATCGCAAACAGCGCGGATCCCGATTATTTGATCGTCGAACCGACGGGAGTCGGCCTCCTGAGTTCCGTCATTACCAATCTGCTTAAAATAGAATATGAACGCATCCGGCTTTTAAAACCGGTTACCGTCGTCGATATAAACTGTGTCGATTCATACCTGAAAACATTCGGCGAATTTTACGCCGACCAAATAAAAAACGCTTCGTACATCGTGCTTTCCAAAACCGAAAACTCGAGCGCGGCCGATACGGAAAAGGCCGTCAAAACGCTTTCGGCGATAAACCCCGATGCGCGCATTGTAACATACGACACCGCCGACGCGCAATGGTGGAGCGATTTACTGGACATACATAAAAATGCGTTTGCCGGCAAAAACGCGCGCACACAGGCAAATCTTTCCGATACGCCCGACTTGGAAACAATCGGTTTTACCGGCATCAATATGGATTCGATTGACGAGCTCATCGGCAACCTTTCGGTGCTGATTTCGGACCGCTTCGGGCGCATATACCGCGTAAAAGGCTTTGTTCCCATAAACGGCCAATGGGCCAAATTCGACATCGTGGACAAGCGCTACAACATAGAAACCTGCACTCCCATGGCTCAAGCGAAAATGACCGTCATCGGTAAAGACTTGGACAAAAACGCCTTACACACCCTCTTCGTAAAAAGTTGAGCACGGCATTTATCTTGGGCTGCGCTGCCATGTCGGTCGATTGTATTTTCCGCATATTTTATCCTTGACAAAAGAAAAAGCTTTATGCATTATGAGTGTATAAATATGTAATCGAGGATAACCGTGAAAAAGCGTTCGACACGGCTTGAAGCCGTCAAACATCTTATAAAAACGCGGCAAATAGAATCGCAAACCGTCCTGCTCGAACTTTTGCAAAACGAAGGATTTGAAGTAACGCAGGCGACGCTGTCGCGCGATTTGAAGTTACTAAAAGTGGGAAAAATCCCCGACGGTGAAAAAGGCTATATTTACACGCTGCCGCCCGAAGACGAAACGCGCACGGAACATTTATACAGTCAGGACTTTTTGCGCGGTTATACGTCAATCAGATATTCGGGCAATACGGTCGTTATCAAAACGCATTCGGGACATTCGAATACGGTTGCCGAAGCGCTGGACTGCCTTGCCGTAGAAGGCGTTTTGGGTACGCTTGCCGGCGATAACTGTATCTTCGTGTGCCTCGAAGAAAACGTAAGCGGCGAGCGTTTTTTGCAAAACTTAAAAGAAAAAATTCCCGAATTGCCGGAACGGAATAAGGTGCGCACATAAGCGCTGGATATTTATCGTTTTTTTTACTATACTTTACGTATGAAACTGTATACCAAACGCCATATTTTCTTTGCAGCGTTTTTAACGGCATGCGCCTGTGTTTTAATCGGCTCGGCTTTGTTTTTTTCGGGCAAAGCGCTGCCCGATTTAACCGCCGGTATTTCAGGCAAAAAAAACGGAGCGGAAAACGTTTCCGCCGACGGTTCGGCATACCAAAGCCTTTCAAACCCCGAAGACGAAAATTCCTTTGTACTTCAAACATCGGAACAAAGCGCGGGCGTTTTAATTGCCGATAAAACTTCATCGTACACGCAGGACGAAGTACAAAATATTTCCGTCTACGACCGCTGCAACGAAGCCGTCGTAAACATAAACACGCAGGTTATGGCGGTTAACTGGTTTTTGGAACCGGTTCCGCAGGACGGCGGTTCGGGATCCGGCTCCATCATCGACAAGCGCGGCTATGTCGTTACGAACGTGCACGTAATCGAAAACGCATACAAAATTTACATTTCGCTTTCCGACGGCAGCCAGCACGAAGGAACCGTTGTCGGCCAGGACAGTGCGAGCGACATCGCCGTTTTAAAATTCGAACCGAACCGCGGCACCGAATTAAAAACAATCGCGTTCGGCAATTCCGATTCGCTGAAGGTCGGGCAAAAACTCATCGCGATCGGCAACCCCTTCGGTTTGGAGCGGACAATGACAACCGGCATCGTGTCCGGTTTGGGACGCCCCATTCAGTCTTCGTCCGGCAACATCATACGCGATATGATTCAAACCGATACGGCGATAAATCCGGGAAACTCCGGCGGGCCGCTTTTGGACACGCAGGGACGCATGATCGGCATAAACACGATGATTTATTCCACATCGGGAAGCTCCGCCGGCATCGGGTTTGCCGTTCCGGTCAACACGGCAAAACGGGTTGTGTCCGATTTGATTCAATACGGAAAGGTGCGCCGCGGCGTGCTTGATCCGGGCGCCGTGCTTGTACAGCTTACGCCGGCTATAGCCTCGTATGCAAAGCTTTCGGTTTCTTCGGGACTTTTGATATCCGAATTGACAAAGGGCGGCAACGCCGAAAAAGCGGGTTTGCGCGGCGGAACCGAAGCGGTGCAGTACGCAAGCGGCCGCAGGAACCGTGTCGTATTCTACATCGGCGGCGATGTGATTACCGCAATAAACGGAACGGCCGTAGCGGGTTATGCCGATTATTATTCGCTTTTGGAAAGTAAAAAACCCGGCGACAAGATAACGGTAACCATTCAGCGCGGCAAAAAAAGCGAAAACGTAATCGTCACCTTAAGCGAGGCGCAATAGTGCGGCCTTTTAAAGTCGAATCTCCGTTCGAACCTTCAGGCGATCAGCCGCAGGCAATCGAAAAGCTTTCTCAGGGCTTTTTGAACGGAGAGCGCTTTCAAACGCTCAAAGGCGTTACCGGTTCGGGCAAAACCTTTACAATGGCGAAAATCATCGAACGCGTGCAACGCCCGACCCTCATCATCAGCCACAACAAAACCCTGTCGGCTCAGCTGTACCGCGAATTCAAAGGATTTTTTCCGCATAACGCGGTCGAATATTTTGTGTCGTACTACGACTATTACCAGCCGGAAGCCTACGTGCCCGCCCGCGATTTATACATCGAAAAAGACGCGTCGATAAACGACGAAATAGACCGCATGCGTTTGAGCGCAACTTATTCGCTCGTAGAACGGCGCGACGTTATCGTCGTGGCGACCGTTTCGTGCATTTACGGCTTGGGCATGCCCGAAATCTACCGCGAAATGAGCATTCACATCGAAAAAGGCGAACGCTTAACTCCCGAAACCTTTGCGCGCAAACTCGTATCGCTGCAGTACGACCGGAACGACGCGGTATTCGAGCGCGGCAATTTCCGCATCCGCGGCGACGTGTTGGAAATATTTCCCGCATACATGCACGAAGCCTACCGCATAGAATTGGACTGGGAAGAAGTTTCCAAAATCAAGCGCTTCGATCCGATAAGCGGCGAAATCCGCGAAGATATGGACGAGCTTATGCTCTACCCCGCCAAGCACTTTGTCGTGCCGCCGGAAATGCTCTTGTCGGCTCAAGACCGCATCAAAGCCGAATTGGAAACACAGGTCGAATTTTTGCGTTCGCAGGGAAAAACGCTCGAAGCCGAACGCTTAAAAACGCGCACCACCTACGATTTGGAAATGCTTGCCGAAATGGGCTATTGCCCCGGAATCGAAAACTATTCCGGCCCCATTACGGGAAGGGAGCGCGGTCAGCCGCCCGCAACGCTTTTGCATTATTTTCCCGACGATTTTTTGTGCATGATAGACGAGTCGCACGTTACGCTGTCGCAAATCGGAGCGATGTACGAAGGCGACCGCAGCCGCAAAACAAACCTCATAAACTTCGGCTTCCGCTTGCCGAGCGCGCTGGACAATCGCCCGCTCAAATTTGCCGAATTCGAAAAAAAATTAAACCAAACGCTTTTCGTATCCGCCACTCCGCGCGAAGAAGAAATCAAGCGCAGCAGCCGCGTCGTCGAGCAGCTTATCAGGCCCACCGGCCTTTTGGACCCGATTGTCGAAGTCAGGCCGAGCGAAGGGCAAATGCAGGACATTTACAAAGAGGTAAAGCGGCGCATTGCGAACAACGAGCGTTCCCTTATTTTGACGCTTACCAAAAAAATGGCCGAAGATTTAACCGAATATTTGGATGAACTGCGCCTGAAAGTAAAATACATACACTCCGAAGTCGAAACGATCGAACGCGTCGAAATACTTAAAGCGCTGCGCGCCGGCGAATTCGACGTGCTTGTCGGCATCAATTTGCTGCGCGAAGGAATCGATTTGCCGGAAGTTTCGTTTATCGCGATTTTGGATGCCGACAAAATCGGCTTTTTGCGTTCGGCAACCAGTTTGGTGCAGATTATCGGACGGGCGGCGCGCAACAGCAGCGGCATGGTCGTTATGTATGCCGACCGCGTAAGCGACGCGATGAAAGAAGCTTTGGACGAAACGAAGCGGCGCCGCTCCATTCAGGAAGCGTACAACAAAGAACACGGCATAACGCCGAAAACCGTTGCAAAAGCCGTCGGCGACATTTTGGTGCGCCAAAACGAAGAAAAAAAGGAAATCGTACACACCGAACTTTCGGTTATAAAAGCCGCGACAAACATGTTCATTCCCGGCCAGCGCAAAAAGCTTTTAAAAGCTATGGAAAAACAAATGGCCGAACATGCCGAACGGCTTGAGTTCGAAGAAGCCGCCGTTATCCGCGATGAAATCGAAGAAATAAAACGTCAATTTGCCTGATAACAAACGGGAGTTGCAATATGAACGGAATGCAAAAAGAAAAGCGCCCCAGCTGGGACGAATATTTTATGGAAGTGTGCCGTGCCATCGCAAAACGCGCCACCTGCGACCGCGGTAAATCCGGCTGCGTCATCGCAAAAGATCATCAGATTTTGGCGACCGGCTACGTAGGTTCTCCTGCGGGATTGCCCCACTGCGACGATGTCGGCCACGAAATGAAAAAAATGCTGCACGAAGACGGAACGGTTACCATGCACTGTGTGCGCACGGTTCACGCCGAACAAAACGCCATTTGCCAGGCGGCGCGCCGAGGCGTTTCGATAGACGGAGCGACCGTTTACTGTAAAATGACCCCGTGCAGAACCTGCGCGATGATGCTCATAAACTGCGGCATAAAGCGCATCGTATGCGAAAAAAAATATCATGCGGGCGAAGAAAGCGAACAAATGTTCAAAACGGCCGGCATACCGCTCGAATATGTGGATGAAAGCGTCGAAAAATACGACAATCAATAGGCAAAAAAGATGAAAATATATCTTGCGGGAACGGGAACCAGCCACGGTATTCCCGTTATAGCCTGCACATGCAAGGTGTGCCGCTCGCCCGACACAAAAGACAAGCGTATGAGAGCGAGCGTCTTCGTAAGGGCGAACGACGGAACGTCAATCGTTATAGACACCGGCCCCGAATTCAGAATGCAGGCTTTGAACGCAAAGTTGGATAAGGTCGACGCGGTTTTGATGACGCACAGCCATGCCGACCATTTGCACGGTATAGACGATTTGCGCATTTTTTCCTACCCCGCGCACAGCCGCAACATGCAAGCCGAAACGGCGCATAACGGGGAAACCGCGTCCGCAGCGGAAAATCAGCGCAAAAGCCTACCGGTATATTCAAACAAAAATACCCTTTGCGACATACGGGAACGTTTCAGTTATATTTTTTTGCCGAAGTCCGGCGCGGGCGACAAGCCCATGCTGAACCTGCTCGACGCCGAAAGCTTTACCGACGATAATCCGCTTCGCATCGGCAGTCTTAAAATCGTAAGCGTTCCGCTTTTGCACGGCACGCTCAAAACCTGCGGCTGGAAAATACGCGATACCGCTTCCGACAATCCGAACAAAAGCGGTGCCTTTTTTGCGTACATAACCGATTGCAGCTTTATCGGCGAAGAATCCTTGAACCTTATACGCGGTGCGGAACACTTGGTCATCGATTCGCTCCGTGAAAGGCCGCATCCTACGCATTTGAGTTTTTCGCAAAGCCTCGAGTACGCAAAAAAGATCGGCGCAAAAAACACGTGGTTCACTCACATATGCCACGAGCATTCGCACCGCGATATTATCCGCAAAATAAAAAAATATCGCGCCGACTTGCATATTGACCGCAAAGACATGCGCATCGAGCCCGCCTTCGACGGCCTTACACTATATTGCTGAAAGCATACATTTTTATTTCCGCTTGACATACTCGGTTTTCCGATGTAATATCATAATTGAAATGAATACAATAACACCCGAAGTAAAAACTATCGATACCGTGCAGCTGTTAAGTAAAAACGGCATCCGTCCTTCCATACAAAGACTTGCCGTATACCGCTATTTGGCTGAAAACGACATTCACCCGACCGCGGACGCCTTATACCTCGCCTTGGCGCCGTCCATTCCGACGCTGTCCAAAACGACGGTATACAACACGCTGAAATTGCTCGAAAAAAAGCATTTGGTACGCAGTATTGCGATCGAAAATGACGAACTGCGCTACGATGCCGACATAAGCGACCACTGGCATTTTAAATGCACAAAATGCGGAAACGTATATGACATCTTTTCAAAAGATACGGAAAAAACAAAAGAGTCGGCGCTAAAGGCGTTGCCCGAACATTTCGTTCCGCAAAAAATCGAAATGTATATGTGGGGACTGTGCGCACATTGTTCCCGCGTTTAAAATCAACAACCCCGACGCAGAGCATCGGGGTTGTTGTTCTCATAAGGTGGTTGCAGTCGGGTTTGATACCCTTTATTACGGCGCAGAGCGCCGGGGTATTAAACCCTCCGCACGAATAAAAAAAAGCGCCCTGCCGAAAAGGCTGCGAACGCTTTTTTTGGCTGTCCGAAAACCGAAGTTTTCGGACAGATTCCTTAATTTAATATGCGACCGATGATTATACTTTTTTCGTAATGTAGCCGCTTCTGAGGCAGCGCGTGCAAAGTTTTAAAGTTGTGGTTGTACCGTCGATTTCGGTTTTAACTTCCACAATATTCGGTCTCCACGTGCGGCGCACATGGTTGTATGATTTACTCACTTTGTTTCCGCTCATAGAGCCTTTGCCGCAAATATCGCATCTTCTGGACATAAAAAACCACCTGTTTTCCAAACTCTTCAAATTATAAACTGTGAGTGTTAATTATAACGAAAGAAAAAAATAAAGTCAATGCAAGACTTTTAATTTTTGCGCCGCTGTGCTACACTTCGGCTTATGAACAATTTATCGACTTCTTTAGAAGCGCTGCTTTCTTCAATCAGCGGCATTAAAATCGAATTGACGTCCGAGAAACTGCTCGGCGTTTTGCAGTTTATAGGCACGCTCGCACTGATCTACATTTTTTTTAAAATTCTTAAAGCGCTTTCAAAAAAATTTCTTTTTAAAAAGATGTCGATGCAAACGCAGCACATAATTAAAAAGGCGATCGATTACAGTGCATTCGTTACCATCGTTTTAACCGTTTTTCATCGGCTCGGCATAGACGTAAGCGGTTTGCTCGGTGCGGCCGGAATCGCCGGTATCGCCATAGGTTTTGCGGCGCAAACATCGGTATCGAACGTTATTTCGGGTTTGTTCGTCATAACGGAACGCGCTTTTAAAATCGGCGACACTATCGAGATTGAGGACATTATCGGTACCGTGCAGTCGATCAATTTGCTTTCGGTCGCCTTAAAAACCTTCGACAGCCAATATGTACGCGTTCCGAACGAAACGATAATCAAAGCAAACCTCATCAATTATTCACACTTCCCGTTTCGCAGAATAAAAACGGAACTGTCGGTTTCCTACGACACCGATTTGCGGCGAGCCGAAACGATACTCATCGACACCGCAAAAAAGAATCGCTTTGTCGTCGCCGACCCTGCACCTTCAATTTTATGGACGGCTTTTGATTCTTCGGGTATTTCCTGTGCGCTGTTTGCATGGACTTCCGTTCAGGATTACGGCAGCGCGCGCAATTCACTCTTTATCGATATAGACGAGCGATTGAAAAAAGAAGGCATAGAAATTCCGTTCAATCAACTGGTCGTACAGATGGAAGACGATATTAAATAAAATCTCCGGGGCGGCATTCGAGCGCTTGGGCTATTTTTTTAGCGCTCCGCACGCCGATATTCCTTTTACCGGTTTCCATAAGCGCTATATTCGCAGAAGCTATACCGCATTTTTCGGCAAGCGCCGCCTGCGTTAGCCCCGCGTTTTCGCGGCGTATTTTAAGTATTTTCGCAGGGGTAAGGCGCGCTTTCATTTCCGTGTAATAATCCCAATCATCGATATCCTGCGGAATGTCATCATCGATAATTTGTACGCCGGGAATAGTGCGCTTAATAATTTTTATAAAAGCTTCGATTCCTTTGCCGTCAATTTTAACATCAATAGGGGGCGTTTTCGCGACTACCTGCATAATAGATCTCCACTATAAAGGTTCCTTTTTCCCATATCCAACAAGCCACCCAGTTATATTTTAAATGGCAATGATATTTATTTTTGCCGAGAGCGGAAAAGTTTCGCCAATTTTTCAAAATTGCGCCGTTTTGTTTTATATCTTCAACTAACAGCGTAAAAACATCCTGTATTTCCACAGGCATTTTTCTTATCATCTTTTTTGTTTTGGCTGTAAGTACAACACTGTACTTCTTCTCCATAACACAGATACTATCATATATGATAGTATCCGTCAAGGGCATCCTTTGTAATCTTCAAATTCAGACCGGCCGATTAATCGTAATTTTTGATATGCTTCTGTCCAATCTTTAAAATATTCGCAGGGAAGGATACGTTGCAAATACTTTATGCTGCGTCGACGGTCCCGCCATCCGGCGGATAACCGGACGGATGACGGAATCAATCGGCGCTTAAAACAAAAGGGACTTTATCAGCGGCGTTTGCCGAAGAGGCGGAGCAGGGACAAAAAGATGTTGATAAAATCGAGATAGAGCTGCAAGGCGCCGATAACGGCTACTTTTTTGAAACTGTCGCTTCCGTCGGAATACACGGAAATCGTCATCAGTTTTTGCGTGTCGTACGCGGTAAGGCCGGTGAACACGACGACGGCGATAATCGAAATAAGCCAGTCAAGTCCGCTTGAACGCAAAAACACGTTGACAAGAGAAGCGATGATAATGCCGACAAGCGCCATAAAAAGATAGCGGCCGGCCGAACGCAAATCGCTTTTGGTTTTCATGCCGTATAAGCTCATGCCGCCGAACATTAAAGCGCTTACAAAAAACACTTGTGCGATGGAAGACGAAGCGTAAACCAAAAATATCGACGCAAGCGTTAAACCGTTTACAAGCGAATATGCGATAAATGTTCCGACTGCGGCACCGAAACTCATGCTGCGGATTCTCAGCGACAGCACGCCGACAAGAATAAGTTCCACGACAACCAAGGCAAGCGGTATAATCGGGTTGCCGTATATGACGCGCACGAGCGAAGTATTCGCCGTTACAAATGCCGCAATGCCGCTTACGGCGAGGGCAAGCATCATCCATCCGTACACGCCGTTCATGAATTTGCGGCGCACGCTTTCGTTCGCTTGTTTTAAGCTGATTGTTTGAACGTTTTGTTCCATAAACTTTCCTTCCTTCCGAAATAAGATTTTATCGCGTTACACTATTTTCGCCCGATTCATTCGGCTCCGCTTTCTTTGCAGCCAACTCTTCTTCGGTTTTGCCGAATATGCCGTTCAAATCCCCGGAAGCAAGCAGCACTTCTTGGGAATCGTCCAGCAAAATATAGGTTTGCATGGCCGTGCCGGCAGCCTTTCCGATGCGGATTGTCCGTATGACGGAACCGTTTTCGGACGCGCTTACGGTCAGCGCCGTTTGATCGTCGAGACCGAAGCGCTGCGCGTCGGTTCCGGCGGAAACTTTTCCCAAAATCTTTACCGTCTGCACGGCGTCGCTTATGCGGCCTGCGGCATAAGAATCGGCTTCGCCGCCGCCGTCCAAACGCCATGTGTCCGCGTCTTTACGCAAAGTATACCCCGTACCGTTTTTATAAGCAACCTGTATTGTGTCGGCTTTACGCTTTAACACATCGTCGCGGACCTTATTTTTACCCTGATAGATAAGCTGCAGCGCGTATACCGCGGCCAAAACGCCGATCGCCGACAGCAAAATTATTTTACGTGTTTTCATTTTGTTTCATCCTTTGCGCTTGCCTCATAGCGTTCTTTTATCTTTCGCCGTCGGCGGTTTCTGAGCAGCCGGCCTGTAAAGCCTGCCGCAACGACCAAAAGCGGCAGTACATACTGATTTACGATTTTTGCAAAAGCCGCCGAAGACGCGGTCGCATTGTTCAGCACGCTGAGCGAAAGCCCCTTCGTCCTCATAAAACACAAATCTTCGTTGCCCGTCAAATAGTCGATCGCATTGCGGACGAACATAGCCACGGGCTGAGAACCGGCCGTATCGATTATCAAAGCGCCGCTCGTTATTTTGGACGTTCCGGCGGCAAAGATGCGCGTTTTTTGCACGCTCTTTGCAATGTACGCATCGGCGCTCAAAGTCCCGTTCCGGTTCGCCTGTTCCGCATGTGAACCGCCCGAAACGGAAGAATCGAATGCGCTTCGGAACGAACCTTCGGCCAAAACGGCAAGATTGTGTTCGCTCATCTTATCCTGAGCGGGCGGAAAAATATACGAAGGCGACAATACGCTTATGTCGGTTTGTATCCAGCTTTTTGCGCTCGTTTTTGCAAGCACTTTCGCGTCGATTTCTTTATCGTTTTGAACGCCGTCCGTAAACGAAAGGGCGCCGCTTTGCAAAAACAATACGTACGAAAGATTGGCGGTTATCGGCTGTTTTTTTGCCAACCCGCTTTGATGTATAAGCGGCGCGTAATAAAAGTTCACCTTTCCGCTTCCGGCTTGATTCGACGTATAGCATTGGGTATCCATAACGTAGCCTTCGGCCGTTTCGATTCCGTAGGCGTTTAAAAGCTTTTCCAAACCCGTTTCGTTTTTAACGTAAGAAGGCGGCATACCGTAATACATCGCCATTTCGTTTTGCTCTTCTTTGTACGGATCGATAAAAACGGCAAGCCGTCCGCCTTTCATAACGAACTGATCGATTTTATACAGTTCTTCGTCGGTAAAGCGTTCCGTCGGGCCGTTTATAATCAGCGTAGATATGTTCGAAGGAATCGCTTCTTCGGCGGTACGGATCTCTTTAAACACGTACATATCCGAAGCGCTTGAAGCGAAATTTGCGGCTCCCGATTGCGAATCCTGCAAGCTCAGTTCGCCGTGTCCCGCCGTATAGCCGATTGTTTCGGAGCGCGAAACGAGGGAACTTAAATTGTCCGAAAGGTTTTGCTCCAAGTCATCCAAGCCGCCGATAATATAGGTTCCGAACAGCGACTGCATTTCCAAGGGAATAATGCGGAACGAATCGCCGTAGCTAAGCACAAGGCCGATAAGCGCGCTGCCGGTCGAACCGTCTTTATTGTTTGTCCAACGCAAAAGCGGCAAGCCGTACTGCGTACCGATTTTTTCAACTTCGTCTTTAGCGGGATGCACCGTGCGATATTCCATGCGGTTCATGTTCTTTTCGTTGACCGCTTTAAAAGCCGCGCCGACCGAATCTTCAATCGACGAAAAACCCTGAATGTTAAAATCGGCCAATTCGGAACTCAAGTACAGCGTCAATTCGGCCTTGCCTTTAAGACCGGCAAGGGCGCTCACCGCGTTTATCATGTGCGCCATCTTCATCGTAAGCTTGTATTCCAGCCCGTCCGAAGAGGTTATGCCGTCCAGGGTTTCTATGCGGTCGGCGTAGGTCAACGCAATACCCATCCATACGTTTTTAAAACCGACTTCATTGTCTTTTACTTCCTGAATTTGAACTTGATTGAGCCGGTAGTCGCGCGCCATAGCTTGATTTTCCGGATCGTCCATATTGAAGCTTTCCCACGAAAAGTTTTTGTTTGCAGCGCCCGCATATTCGCTCAATAAATCGCGTATGTACTGCGCCGTACTGTTGTACGGGGAAGGAAGGTTCGACGAAAAAAAGACCTTTACCGAAAGCGGCTGCTCAAGCGTACGCACCAGCTGCCTGCTTGCCTGCGACAGCGAATACGATTTGGGCGACGTAAAATCCAAACGGAAAAAAGAGCGCGCGCTCACCAAATTCAGCAATACCAACGCAATAATAAACAGCAAAAAATCGCTTTGCTTTCCTTTAAGCCATTGTATAAACGCTTTCATTATGCGGCCCTCCGGGAATCGATTGTTTTAACGGTCAGCGTTAAAAAGACGGCCGTCAGCGACACAAAATAAACGAGGTCGCGGCTGTCGACAATGCCGCGCGACACGGACGTAAAGTGGCTTCCCGCCGACAGATAGCCCAAAAAGTTTGCAAGACGTGCCGGCAAAAAAAGCAAAAATTGATCGATTAACGCAAGCAGTATGCACAGCGCCCAACCGATAAAAAAGGCGACTATTTGATTTTTGGTCGACGCCGAAGCGAAAAGTCCGACGGAACAAAAGGCGGCCGCCAAAAAAACGGCGCCCAGATAACCGCAAACGACAGGGGCCGCGTCAAGCGAACCGAAAAGAGAAGCCGTAAGCGCATAGACGAGCGTCGGTGCAATCATAACGGAGGTAAAAGCGAGCGATGCCCAAAACTTTCCCATAACGACATCGACGGAAGAAACGGGAAGCGTCATGAGCGTTTCCAAACTGCCGCTTTTACGCTCTTCAGCGAAAAGACGCATCGTTACCGCCGGAATAAAAAAGGCGAACAAAACGGGCAGCGTCGAAAAAAAACGGCGCAGTTCGGCGCGGTTTTCCAAAAAGAATACGTTAAAAAACAAAAAGCCCGAAATCAGCAAAAACAGGCCGATAACGATATAACCGACGGCTCCGGTAAAATAGGCGCCCAGTTCGCGTTTTACAATAACCGCTTTCGTATTCATGCTTCGCCTCCTGTAGTCAATGTGCGGAATACGTCCTCAAGGCTGTTGCGCTCCAGCGAAAGCTCGTACAGCTGCCAGCCCTTTTCGGCCGCCAAGTTCGCAACGGCGGGGCGAAGTTCTTCGCCGCTTTTAACCGAAAGGCGCGCACCGCACACGGAAGCGCCGCTCGAAAATCCCATATCCGCATAGGGTACGTCGAAGGCGGAAACTTTTTCGGCGCCGGGCAGTTTTTCAAGCGCGCCCACCAAAGCCTTTTGCGATGCGCCGCCGACGACAACGCAAATGTCCGCGCCTGCCGTATAGCGGCTGCGCAGCTCCGTTGTGGGACTGTCGGCAACGATTTTGCCGTGCGAAATAATAATCACGCGGTCGCACAGCATTTCAACTTCGCCTAAAATATGGGTTGAAATAATGACGGTTCTCGTTTTTCCCAATTCTTTTATGAGGCGGCGCACTTCTCCGATTTGGTTCGGGTCCAAACCGCTTGTCGGTTCGTCGAGAATCAGTATTTCAGGATCGTTCATAAGCGCATGCGCCAAGCCTACCCTTTGGCGGAAACCGCGCGAAAGCTCACCGATGTTTTTATGCATTACTTCGGAAAGTCCGCATGCTTCACACAAAAACGGCACCCGTTCCTTTGCCGGAACGTTTTGCATCGCCGCGATGTAATTCAAATAATCTTCGACAATCATATCCTCGTAAAGCGGTGCGGATTCGGGCATATAGCCGATTTTCCGCTTTGCGCCGATTTCGTCCGTGCGGATATCGCGCCCGTCGATCGCAACGGTTCCCGCGTCGGCATCGAGAAAGCCGGTAATCATACGCATCGTAGTCGTTTTTCCCGCACCGTTCGGCCCCAAAAGCCCGACGATTTCACCGGTACGGATTGAAAAGCCGATGTCGTCTACCGCTTTAAAAGAACCGAATGAACGGGATACATGCGCCAGTTCAATCATGAAATCCTCCAAAAAAAGGAAAGGCAGAAACCGCTTGCAGTGTTGACCGGCGGCTTCCCGCTTTTACATTTTCATTTTACGTTTGTATATCTAAATAATCGTATTCTATAAAAGTAACAATTCTTTGCGTTTTCGTAAAGAGCCGCATTGTCCGTTGCGTATTTCTTTTTCCCTGCGCTTGCCTTTTCGGCGAAAAATGTAGATATTCTATATATAGAGCTTTATTCCTCACAGGAGTTTTTCAATATGGCAGATCAAACCATTGTGCCGGCGGACCAAACGCTTTCGAACAAACTGCGCATCATTCCGCTTTCGGGGCGCCCGATTTTTCCCGGTATTTTTACGCCGCTTATGATCAATTCGGCCGAAGATACGAAGGTTATCGAAAGCGCCTACGCCGAAGACGGACTTATCGGAATCGTCATGCTTAAAAACGATGCCGAAAATCCTTCCGTTTCGGATTTGCACCGCGTAGGAACGGCGGCACGCATTATAAAAAAAATCAACTTGCCCGATGGCGGCGTAAACGTTTTTATTTCGACCATCAAGCGCTTCCGCATTCGAAAGGCGATCAATCAAAAAAATCCCATGGCCGTTATTGCCGAATATCTCGATGATTACGAAGACGATACGTTTGAAGTAAAGGCGCTGACCCGCGCATTGATAAGCGAAATGAAGGAAATCTCCGAAAACAATCCGCTTTTTTCCGAAGAAATGCGCCTTAATATGGTGAACATCGATCATCCGGGAAAGATAGCGGATTTTATCGCTTCCATTTTGAATATCGAAAAAGACGATCAGCAAAAAGTGCTCGAAATGCAAAACGTGCGCGAGCGTATGGAAGCCGTTTTGGTTTTTATAAAAAAAGAGCAGGAACTGCTGCGCATTCAAAAAAAGATTCAAAGCGAATTGAACGAACGCATCGAAAAAAATCAGCGTGAATATTTTTTGCGCGAAGAATTAAAATCGATAAAAGACGAGCTGGGAATGGCCGGCGATGCGAAAAGTTCCGAGTACCAAAAATTTCAGGAAAAAATCGAAAAGTTTAATTTTACGGGTGAAATCGCCGAAGCGGTAAACGGCGAGCTGGAAAAGTTTTCGCTTATGGATCCCAACTCGAGCGAATATATCGTAACGCGCAATTACTTGGATACGATTGTCAATTTGCCGTGGGACGAACCCGTGCCCGAAAACTACAGTATGACTAAGGCGCGCGCGGTTTTGGATGAGGATCACTACGGGCTTGAAGACGTTAAAAAACGCATTATAGAATATTTGGCCGTGCGTAAATTAAAAAACGACAGCAAGGGCTCCATCCTGCTTTTGGTAGGCCCGCCCGGTGTCGGAAAAACCAGCGTCTGCCGTTCCATTGCGCGCGCGATGAACAAGCCGTTTTTCCGCTTTTCGGTCGGCGGTATGCGCGACGAAGCCGAAATAAAAGGGCACCGGCGCACGTATGTCGGAGCCATGCCCGGAAAAATCATTCAGGGTTTGAAAATCGTTAAAACGAAGGCGCCCGTGTTCGTTATCGACGAAGTGGATAAAATGGGGTCGAGTTATCAGGGCGATCCGTCGAGCGCGCTTTTGGAAGTGCTCGACCCGGAACAAAACGTTGCCTTCCGCGATCATTATTTGGATATTCCCTTCGATATTTCGGACATTTTGTTTATGCTTACGGCAAACTCTTTGGACGGAATTCCCGAACCCTTGCGCGACCGCGCCGAAATTATCCATCTTTCAGGCTACATCGATCAGGAAAAGGTCGAAATCGCAAAGGACTTTTTGGTTCCCAAAAGTCTTGCGAAAAACGGTTTATCCAAAAATCAAGTGCATTATTCAAAAAGCGATTTGCTTTTTATCGCAAACTCCTACGCGCGCGAAGCCGGAGTACGTAATTTTGAAAAAAATCTGGATAAAATTCACCGCAAATATGTGTCGGAACTGCTTTCCGAACCGGCGATTTCTTCGCTCATGGACGAAGTGTACGCTTTGAAAGACGCTTCGCAAAAAGATTTGGAAAAGCGGCTCGAAGAACAGCGTCGGGCTGCCGAAAAAACAAAGGAAGAAACGAAGGACGTTCCCGATACGGGGCGCAAGGTTAAAAAGCAAAAAGAACTTAAGCGTCTTATCGGCGACGAAGAAAAAGAAGCGCAAAAGGAATTGAATAAGCTGCTGGCAAAACCGCTTACACCGGACAAAACGCTTATAGAAAAATATTTGGGCAAGCCGGTTTTTACCGACGAGGACAACCGCAAAAAGGCCGACCGTCCCGGAACGGCAATCGGGCTTGCGTGGACGAGTATGGGCGGCGACACGCTGCTTTTGGAAGCGCTGAGCATTCCCGGAAAAGAAGGCTTCAATTTAACCGGACAAATGGGCGACGTTATGAAAGAATCGGCCGCCATCGCGATGAGCTGGGTACGTGCGTATGCCGAAAAGCACAACATAAAAGACGTCGAATACTTTAAAAAGAACACGATCCACATGCATATTCCCGAAGGCGCGACGCCCAAAGACGGACCTTCGGCCGGCA
This sequence comes from Treponema maltophilum ATCC 51939, assembly GCF_000413055.1. Lineage (NCBI taxonomy): Bacteria > Pseudomonadati > Spirochaetota > Spirochaetia > Treponematales > Treponemataceae > Treponema > Treponema maltophilum. Next base: position 1,825,216 of record NZ_KE332518.1, read on the forward strand.
TTACGATGGTCGTCGTGCTTTTGTCGCTTTTAAAAGGAAAAACGATACGTAAAAACCTTGCGATGACCGGCGAGCTTTCGCTGACGGGGCAAGTGCTTCCGATCGGCGGCTTAAAGGAAAAAACGGTTGCGGCGCGCCGGAACGGCATAAAGCACGTTATTATCCCCAAGCAAAACGTACGCGATTTGGACGATATTCCCGAACACGTAAAAAAAGGCATTGCCTTTCATCCGGTAACGCATATTGAAGAAGTACTCGATTTAAGTTTTAATTGAAGGTTGAAAAGGTCTGTCTTAAAAGTTTGTAAACTCAATTATACTTTTATTGACCTTTTCCCTTTATCTATCCGCTTATTTTCTCCGCTTAGTTTTTTCGTATCCTTGCAAAACCCGTTGTTCTTGGGTATAATCGTTTTTCAGCGAGGGTGAACATGACGGATGTTTTCGAGCAGGCTTTTTTCCGGCGGCTTGCCGCTTTGGCCGAGTCCCGCAGCGTTATCGATCAGGATTTGTATCAAAAATACGACGTAAAGCGCGGACTGCGCTATGCGGACGGGCGCGGCGTGCTTGTCGGCCTTACCCGTGTCGGCGATGTTGTCGGTTACGAAATGATTGACGGGAAAAAGACCGCCATTCCCGGAAAGTTGATTTACCGCGGTTACGATATTAAAGATTTGGTCGAAGACGCCGAACGCTGCGACGAGTTCGCTTTTGAACAAACCGTATACCTTTTGCTGTTCGGCGAATTGCCCGAGCGCAAGGAACTGGACGAATTCCGTTTGCTTTTGGGAACAAACCGTTCTTTGCCCGATACCTTTGCCGAAGACATGATTATGAAAGCCCCGTCGGGCGATATTATGAATAAGCTTGCGCGCTGCGTGCTTGCTTCTTATTCCTACGATGAAAATGCGGAAGACAGAAGCGCATCGAACAATTTGCGTCAGTGCATCGAATTGATTGCGCGCTTTTCCACCTTTGCCGCCTATGCGTATCAGGCAAAACGCCATTACTACGACGGAAAAAGCATGTACATCCACAATCCGCGGCCCGAATTATCGACGTGCGAAAATCTTTTACGCCTTATCCGGCCGTCAAAAGAATACACAAAACTCGAAGCCGAGCTTTTGGATTTGTCGCTGATTCTTCACGCCGAACACGGAGGCGGAAACAACTCGTCTTTGAGCATTCACGTCGTTTCGTCCGCCGATACCGACACCTATTCGGCCGTCGCCTCCGCGGTCGGTTCGCTGAAAGGAAGGCGTCACGGCGGCGCAAACTGCAAAGTTATGGAAATGATGGACGAAATAAAAAAGCGCATTAAAGACTGGTCGTCCGAAAAAGAAGTCGCCGCATACTTGCACAAAATTATTCAAAAAAAGGCGGGAGACGGCAGCGGCCTTGTCTACGGTATGGGGCATGCCGTCTACACCGTTTCCGATCCGCGCGCGGTTTTGTTGAGCAAAAAAGCCGAAGAGCTTGCGCGCGAAAAGGGCTGCATGGACGAATACGGCTTGTACCGGCTCATCGAAAAGCTTGCTCCGAAAATTTTGGAAGAAGAAAAAGGCGGCGATAAGCAAATCTGCGCGAATGTGGACTTTTATTCGGGCTTTGTGTATTCCATGCTGAATATTCCCCGCGAACTGTTTACGCCCATCTTTGCCGTCAGCCGTATTGCCGGATGGTCGGCGCACCGCATAGAAGAAGTCGTGTCCGGCGGCCGCATATACCGCCCGGCGTATCAAAACGTTATGAGCGAGCGCAGCTACATACCTATGGCGCGCCGCAATTGACGGACTTCGGATTGACCGATTACGGATCGGCAGCTTACGGTTTGACGGACTGAAGGGATCTATGTCTACGCTGCGTCTTGATAAACTGCTTGCGCGCCACGGCTTCGGCACGCGAAGCGGCGTAAAAAAACTGCTGCGCGCTTTAAAAGTGCAGGTAAACGGCAGCGTTTGTACGCGTCCCGATACCGCCGTCGATCCTGAAAAAGACATCGTAAGCGTCGAAGGTCAAAAAATAAGCGTTAAAACCCACATCTATCTTATGATAAACAAACCGCAGGGTACCCTATGCTCTTCGCGCGACGGCGCCTATCGGTCGGTTTTTTCGCTTTTACCGAAAGAACTGAATCGCCGGTTTTTAGGCGGCGAGCTGCACATTGCCGGCCGGCTTGACGCGGATACCGAAGGTTTGGTGTTTTGCACCACCGACGGCGACGTAACGCACCGTATTATTTCGCCCAAGCGCCGCATTCCCAAAACCTACTTTGTTTTGCTGCGCGACGAGGCCGCCGACAGGGAAGACTATGTACGTTCTTTTGAACGGGGAATCGACGTGCCGCCTGAAGGAAGCGAGCCAGCCTTTAGGGCTCAAAGCGCCCGCCTTGTATGGCTCGGCGAAAAAGATGCGTCCTGTACGCTTACGATTTTTGAAGGAAAATACCATCAGGTAAAAAGAATGTTTGCCGCCCTCGGGAATAAGGTCGTTTTTTTGAAACGCCTTTCAATCGGCAGCTTACAGTTGGATCCGGCGCTCGAAGAAGGAAGTTGGCGCGAACTGACCGAAGAAGAACGCAATACCTTATTTAAAGAATTGGGAAAGGCGTAAGCAAAAAAACCCCTCCGCGAAAAACTTTCACGGAGGGGCAAAAGGAGAGGAGGATGCAGAAAACCCTGTTCGAAGGCTGTTGGCGTTCCTCCGAACGGTACTTACTGCTTATTGCTGTTTGTTAGCTCATGCAATACACAAAATAAACGCCCCTATAAGAAAAAGGTTACACGGTTTATAAAAATAATTACATTATTTTTATAAACGGCGTTCTACGGCGTTCAATAGTGTTCGCGCCGTACCCGCTCGTCATAGCTTTTGCGTTCACGCTGCGTTCCCTGTTCGGAAGGAACTCCGACGGGGAGTATCGTGCGCACGGTCAGTTTCGCCGGCACGCCTAAAATCTCGGCGAGCCGGGCTGAATTCGTTCCGCTTTGCGTATAACCGTCAAGCCATAACGATGCGTATCCGAGCGCGGTTGCCGCCAAAAGAATGTTTTCCACGGCAGCGCCGTAATCTTCAATTTCGAAAGACCTTCCCGGAATTACTTCGACTTTTTCGGTCAAAACCGCGATAATGACGGGCGCTGTATGCACGCAGGGTTTGTCGATAACCGCCGCAATCTTTTCGATCGTGTGCTTATCGGTTATGACAATAAACGATGTGGTCTGCCCGTTGCATCCTGAAGGTGCGCGTATGCCCGCGTCCAAAATCCTGCGGATATCTTTTTCGGGAACGTTTTTATCGGCATACGTTCCGCGAAAACTGAACCGTTTTTCCGCGGCTTCAAAAAAATCCATATGCTCCTCCTAAAAAACTTTTGCAGACAGCTTGAGCTGTCGAAAAAGTTTTTTGAAAAAAAAGCACCGATTACGCTTAACAAGCGGAATAATCGGTGCCGGCTTTAAACTTGGAAACGTCCGCTTCAGCGCGCGTCTTTGGGATTAAACGTTGCGGAAAGAATGCCTTCCGAGCCGGGAGCCGCCTGGTACTTGTCGAACCACACGGTGATTTTGCTTCCCGACACCGTTATGTTTTTAAAATTGTCGGCAACGGGTTTGGTTCCTTCCGTGATGAATTCGGACAAAGAAGCGTCCTTTTTTTTGTTGATTTTATTTTCCAGAATTTCGCGCGTCGTGCGGGAAAGCAGGTTGAGCCATTGTTCCTGCGTATATTTTAACCCGAAATACGCCGGTAAATCGGCCGGGAACAACTGTTTGTTTTCGGCGGGGAGCCAGTTGACGACGTCAATATAATTTATGCCGTTCGCTCCGCCCGTATACTGGTACGTTTCGATTTTTATGCTGATGAGCGAATCCGAAAGTTCGGCAGCTTCCCACGTCATCGAAAAAGAGTGGGGCATTTTCGAGCCCATCCGATGGCTTTCGGTAGAATCGAGGTCGAATTCGGCAAAGCGTTCATTTTTGATTTTTTGTATAAGCGCATTCAAGGCCGGATGTGCGGGAAAACTCGGAACTTCGATCGAAGAATAAAAGCGCTCGGTCTTTTTTTCTTCCGGAACGACTTTTACATTGAGAACCTTGCTGCCCTGTGTCGTAACGCAGGAAAAGAACAGCGCCGACAAACATACGGCGGCGCATGCTGAAAATAATTTATTCATTGTAAACTCCTAAGATGATGGTACCTATATAATACCGATTTTTTGCAAATTAGGCAATGCGCTTTATCTTCAGTTTTCGCTTGCCCAATGCCGTATAAACGGTTATAATATAATGGAAATTATATGGAAATTAGAGGAAAAAAAATGACGGAACGCTGTTTTGTAATGTTAAAGCCGGGCGCAATGAACCGGCGTATTGTCGGCGAAATCATAAACCGAATTGAACGTAAGGGCCTTAATTTAACGGCTGTAAAACTTATGAAAATAACGCCGGAATTGGCCCAGCAGCACTACGCGGAGCACATTAAAAAGTCTTTTTTTAAGGATCTCGTTACCTATGTTACATCGGCTCCCGTTCTTGCAATGGTGTGGGAAGGCGACAACTGCGTTGCTCTTATGCGGAAACTTGTCGGCGCGACAAATCCCGCCGAAGCGCTGCCGGGCACCATCAGGGGCGATTACTGTATCCACACGGATTTAAACATCATTCATGCTTCCGACAGCCCGAAAAGCGGCGAGCGCGAAACCTCCCTGTTTTTTAAACCGGAAGAAATAATCCCGTGGCAGGACGAACACGCGCATAAGTGGATATAAGCATGGCTGCAAAGACAATCGGCGTTATCGGAGCCGGCGCTTGGGGAACCGCCCTCGCCCACATTCTGGCAGCAGGCGGCCATGAGGTTGAATTATGGGCGCTCGAAGAAGATGTCGTAAACGGCATAAATACCGTTCATAAAAACGAGCGGTATTTAAAGGACTTTGAACTGTCGCGCAAACTCAAAGCGACGTCCGATATAAAGCAAGCCGCATCCGACAAAGATTTTTTGATTTTAGCTTCCCCTTCCCTTTATTTGGCGCGCACGGTTACGCAGATTGTCGATCTTCCTTCAATAGTCAACGGCTCGACGTGCATCGGCGTTTTGACAAAAGGTTTTATTCCGACCGACGGCGGCGCAAAGTTGATTCTCGAAGTATTGGAAACGGTTTTGCCCTTTGCCTACCACAAAAATCTCGTGTACATATCCGGGCCGAGCCATGCCGAAGAAGTTGCTGCCGGTAAATTGACCGGTCTTATCGCGGCGAGCGAAAACCCCAAGAATTCCATTCGGTTCAGAGAATTGCTTAAAGTTCCCGGTCTTATGGTTTTTTCAAGTTTGGATGTTGTCGGCGTGCAGATTTGCGCAGCGGCAAAAAATATTATCGCCGTCGTATTCGGCTGCCTTGACGCGATTGCCGAACAATCGAGTCTGTTCGGCGACAACACCGAATCGCTTCTTCTTGCCGCGGGCTTAAACGAAATACAAACGCTCGGCTTTGCCATGGGCGCAACCCACGCCGAAACCTTTACGTCGATCGCCGGGGTCGGCGACTTGGAAGTAACCTGCCGCTCGCACTACGGCCGCAACCGCCGCTTCGGGCGAGACATTATACTTAAAAATATTTTGGAACCATTCGCCGATTTGGAAAACCTTATCGCGCGCATAAACGAAATCGGCTACCTTCCCGAAGGCGCCGTCGCGTGCAAATACGTGCAGGAAATAAGCCGGCGCTTAAATATCCGCCTGCCCATATGTAACGGTTTGTATCGCATATTGAATAAAGAAATAAAACCCCTTGACTTCCTTATAGAATTACTGAGGTAACCGATGCTCGAAAAATTAACCGATACCTTCGGCGGCATTATCCGCAGCATAAGCGGAAAATCCGTCATCACCGAAAAAAATATCGAAGAAACCGTTGAATCGATAAAGATGGCCCTGCTCGAAGCCGACGTCAATTTGCGCGTCGTACGCCGCTTTGTAAACAGTACGATTGAAGAAGCAAAGGGCGAAAAGGTACTGCGGGCGGTGGATCCCGGCCAACAATTTATAAAAATCGTTCACGATAAAATTACCGCCCTGCTCGGAGATGCCAAAACCGATTTGCACTTAAAAGGCCCCGACACGCAATCGGTGATCCTGTTTTTGGGACTTCAAGGTTCCGGTAAAACGACTTCGGCCGTAAAGCTTGCCGCCCGCTTAAAAAAAGAAGGCCGCAATCCGCTTTTAGCCGCCTGCGACCTTGTGCGGCCGGCCGCCGTCCAGCAGTTGTGCATCACCGCCGAAAAGGCTTCCGTCCCCGTTTACAAAGAGGACATTCCGCTTCCGGGCACGGCAAAAGATTCCGTGCGCATCGCAAAAAATGCAAAAACCTTTGCGGCGAAAAACGGCTTTGATACCGTCATCATCGATACCGCGGGACGCATGCAGATTGACGATGCGATGATGGACGAAATCGCCGACATTAAAAAAGCCGCCGCTCCGGATGAAGTGCTGCTCGTTGCCGATTCGATGACCGGACAAAACGCCGTCGATATCGCAAAAATCTTCGACGAAAAGCTCAATTTAACCGGCGTTATTTTAACCAAATTCGATTCGGATGCGCGCGGCGGCGCGGCCCTGTCGCTCAAAAGCGTAACCGGCAAACCCATTTTATTTATCGGCACGGGCGAAAAAATCGAAGACTTTGAAGTTTTTCATCCCGAGCGGATTGCCGGGCGCATACTCGGCATGGGCGACGTCGTTTCTTTGGTCGAAAAGGCTCAAGAAACGATCGACTTGCAAACCGCCGAGCGCATGCAAAAAAAGCTCGCCTCAAACGAGTTTACGCTCGAAGATATGCTCGAACAGCTTCAGCAAGTAAAAAAAATGGGGCCCATCGAATCGCTTTTGGACATGATGCCCGGCCTTGCAGGACAAATCCGCGAGCAGGATATCGATACCGGCGGCCTTAAAATACAGGAAGCCATAATCCGCTCGATGACGAAAAAAGAGCGCGCAAACCATTTGATTATCGGGCCGTCGCGGCGCAAACGCATTGCACGCGGTTCGGGCACCTCGGTCGCCGAAGTAAACCGGCTCATAAAGCAGTTTGAAAAAACGCGGCTCATGATGAAAAAGATGACTAAAAACAAGGGCATGCAGGCGAAAATGATGCAGCACTTTTCCGGCGGAAATTTCTAACGGCAAAAAAACTTTACTTTATTCAATAAACATGTTATTATAAAAGCGGTGCATTTATGCACAAGTAATTATGGTACAAGAGCTTTTGGCGTATAATTTAAAAAAACATCGAAAAGATGCGGGCCTCACGCAAAACACGCTTGCCGAATTATGCGGCGTATCGTCCAGTTTTATAGCTCATGTGGAAACGATGAGCTGCAACGTGTCGATAGGTTTTATCGAAAAAGTGTGCCGCGTTTTAAACATAGAGCCGGCAGGTTTATTCGCGAATAAACCTGCCGGCGAAAAAGCAAAAGATCTTCCTTTAAGCTGAACGGATCGGTGCGCCGATTTTATCGCGTCAATTTTATGCCGACCGATCTTGCAAGTTCGGGATTCGACGGCTTGTAATCCTTTCCGTAATAGCACTTTAAGTACAGTTCCCGAATTTCGCTTACGAGCGGATAGCGCGGGTTCGCGGTCGTACACTGATCGTCGAACGCTTTTTCCGACATGTCGTCCACATGTTCAAGAAAATCCTTTTCCGGAATTCCCGTTGCGCGGAAATCCGCGGGAATCTCGCATATGCGTTTTATTTCCTCGATTTTTTCGATGAGCTTTTCCATCTTTTCTTCGTCGGTTTTTCCGCCGAATTTTAAATGGTCGGCAACACGCGCATAGCGCTCAAGCGCAACCGGATACTTGTATTGCGGAAAGATCGCCTGTTTGCGCGGCGCTTCGGTCGCATTGTACCGTATAACTTCGTTGATAAGCAGCGCGTTCGCCAAACCGTGCGCCGTATGATGCTGCGCGCCTATTTTGTGCGCCATGGAATGGCACACGCCGAGGAACGCGTTTGCAAAGGCCATGCCGGCAAGAGTTGCCGCATAGTGCACCTTTTCGCGCGCCTTCGGGTTTTTCGCACCCTCGGTGTAGGCCGCCGGCAAATACTTAAAGAGCAGGCGCAGCGATTCAAGCGCAAGGCCGTTCGTAAAATCGGTTGCAAGCACGGACACAAAGGCTTCCAAGTTATGAACAATTGCGTCGATCCCCGAATACGCGGTAAGCGCTTTCGGTAAGCCCATAACAAAGTCCGGATCTATAATCGCCATATCGGGCGTCAGTTCGTAATCGGCAATGGGGTACTTTATGCCGGTTTTGTCGTCGGTAACGATCGCAAAGGGCGTTACTTCCGATCCGGTGCCGCTTGTCGTAGGTATGGCAACCAGCACGGCCTTGGTTCCCAATTTGGGAAATTTAAACACGCGCTTTCTGATATCCATAAAACGCAGTGCCAATTCGCCGAATTTTACCATCGGCTGCTCGTAGAGCATGCGCATGATTTTTGCGGCATCCATCGGGCTTCCGCCGCCGAAAGCTATGATGATGTCGGGCTTAAACGAGTTTATCAAGTCTACGCCCTTATAAATCGTACTCAAATCGGGGTCGGGCTTAACGTCGGAAAAAATCTCGTGCTCGATGTGCATCGCATCCAGCGTTCTCGTCAGCTGATTTACCATACCGCACTCATGCAGATATTTATCGGTAACGATAAAGGCGCGCTTTTTGTCGCTTAAATCGCGCAGCCCTTCGCTTACCGCATTTTGCTTAAAATAGATTTTGCGCGGTACTTGGAACCACAGCATGTTTTCACGGCGTTCGGCAACGGTTTTAATATTCATAAGATGTTTTACCCCCACGTTTTCACTGATGGCATTTCCGCCCCAGCTTCCGCAGCCGAGGGTTAAAGACGGTTCGAGGCGGAAGTTGTAAATATCGCCGATGGCGCCCTGCGACGCGGGCATATTTACCAGCACGCGCCCGGTCGTCATCTTGCTTCCGTATATATCAATTCTGTCTTGATTTTGCGGGTCGGTATACAAAACGGCCGTATGCCCCATACCTTCCAAAGCGATTTGCTTTTGCGCTTTGTCGCACGCGTCTTCAAAATCTTTTGCCTTAAACATGCCCAAAACCGGCGACAGTTTTTCGTGAGCAAAGGGCTCGTCACGTTCAATCTTTGCCCCCTCGCCTATAAGCACCTTTGTGTCGGCCGGAACCTTTACCCCCGCTATTTCGGCAATCGTATGCGCGCTTTGTCCCACAATGGCGGGATTCACCTTTCCGTCTTTTATAATCACATTGCCGACCTTCGTTTTTTCAGCGGAATTCAAAATGTACGCGCCGCGCTTTAAGAATTCTTCTTTAACGTTTTTATATACCGAATCCACGACGATGACCGATTGTTCGCTCGCGCAAATCATGCCATTGTCGAAGGTTTTACTCAGCAAAATGGAACTGACCGCCGTTTTTATGTGCGCGCTTTCGTCGATAACGGCCGGCGTATTGCCCGAGCCGACGCCGATCGCGGGAGTTCCCGAAGAATAAGCGGCATGAACCATGCCCGGCCCGCCCGTTGCCAAAATCAAAGAAATTTTCGGGTGACGCATGAGGGCGGCCGAAAGCTCAACCGTCGGCTCGTCTATCCAGCCGATAATATCCTCCGGAGCGCCGATGGAAACCGCAATATCGCGTATGATTTTTGCGGCGGCAATCGTGCTCTTTTTGGCGCGCGGGTGCGGAGAAAAGATAATTCCGTTGCGCGTTTTAAGCGTAATCAAACTTTTAAAAATAGCGGTTGACGTGGGATTCGTCGTCGGAACGATACCGGCAATAACGCCCAACGGCTCGGCGATTTTCAAAACGCCCGCTTCGGGGTCGTGCTCGATAACGCCGCATGTACGCTCGTGCAGATATTTATTGAAAATATATTCGGCGGCAAAGTGGTTTTTTATCACCTTGTCTTCAAAAATTCCCATGCCGCTTTCTTCGGCCGCCATCTTCGCCAATGCGATACGGTTTTCGTTTGCAGCCTGCGCCGCATGTCTGAAAATCAAATCAACCTGATCTTGGCTGAATTCCGCAAATTTCTTTTGAGCCGCCACAACGCGCTCAATAAGTGCGGACAAATCTTCCGTCGTCTTTACGATCATCTGAGCCTCCTGATCCGATATATAGCTATTTATATATCGATATATATTTATATATTCTTATGAAAAAGATGTCAAGAGAAAAAGGATTTTTTTATAAATTTTTATAGAAAAGCAAAAAAACCGCGGCATAATTCCGCCCGCATCGACAAAAGGGAAAAGATCAGCGGCGGTGAGCAAGCACCATCCGCGTTAATTTTTCTCCGGCTTCCTTAGCCTTTCTCAATCCTTCCGTTTCTTCTTCAAGGGTTTTATGCGGAATAATCAGTTCCAGTATTAACGGAAGTTTATAGGGAGAAGCGGCGATCAATTCGCACACACGTTCCCAATCGGTAACTCCCGTAAAGGGAAGCATGTGCCTGTCCGACTGCTGGATTGAGCCGTCCCGATCGGTCGAAAGCGACATATCGACGGACTTATTGTCATGCAAATGAACGGCAACCAATCTGCTGTAATATCTTTCAAGGAATTCATGTTTACAGTCCGTGCATGCCAAAATCGAATGCCCGGAATCAAAGCATATTCCCATGTATTCGGGAGAATAGCGGTCGAACAACCGGTCAAATTGTTCAAACTGATATTCCTTCGGAGTACACATAATGTTTTCAATCGCAATCCGTACTCTTTTTGCCCTGCAATAGGATTCCATTTCATCGAAGGATTTAAAAGCCTGCTTCCAATACAGTTCTTTAAAGGCGCCGTCCGCTTCAAAATCTTCATAGGGAAGCACCATGTGCAAAACGATTTCTTCCGCGCCGATCGCGTGCGCCAAATCGACTCGGTTTAAAACCAGCTCTATGCCCGACAAGCGGTTGTATTCATAGGGAGAAGTGATGTCTTTTCTTGAATCGCGTAATCGGTGCCGATTTAAAAAACGGTGCTGACCGTCGATAATCCTAAAACGCGTATTTCCTTCGGATGCGTGGACGCCCTTGGCTTTCAGATGATATTTTTCAAGCAGCTCTTTAATTTGTATAATTTCCCATTTCGAGTACAAATATTCAAAATCCCAATCATGGCACCAGTGAACGTGCGAAAAGCCGGCGTCCGCCAGTTTCTTCAGTTGACAGTCCATCGATTCGGGCGATAATTCGTAGATCCCGAAATCGCTTGCCAATGCGAGTTCCATACCGCCTCCTTTTTGCTTCAAGCAAACTCGACAGGTGGATTATTATCCGTCTTGTTCACAATTGTCAATCGCCTATTGACACAATCGGCCTTTTAGTGTAGAGTATTTTTACTTTCCCCTGTAGCTCAGCCGGTAGAGCAACAGACTGTTAATCTGTGGGTCCGCAGTTCAAGCCTGCGCGGGGGAGCTATAAAACTTTTTATAAATCGAAAAGGCTGTCTTAACATCGTTCCAATGCGACCCTGAGACGGCTTTTTTTATGCCCGCGTTCTTTTTTGGTTCTATGGTGTTTTTTGAGTTTGTTTCGTAAAAATTCCGGTAAAAATTTGCTTGACAAAGTCCGAAATTCGGGTTAACGTTAACCTATGGGAACAACATTGTCTTCGGTAGCGCAAAAAACGGGATTTTCGGTGAATACCGTATCGCGTGTATTGCGGGGAGATAAAAACATCAGCACCAAAACGACTCAAATTATAAAAAAAGCCGCAGAAGAGCTGGAATATATTCCGAACTATATTGCAGGCAGTATGCGCCGCAAAGAAACAAAAACAATCGGCGTTATTTCGGCGGATTCCTCAAATCCCTTTTTTGCCGAAATAATTTTAGGCATAGAAGAAACCGCAAAAAAGCACGGTTACCACATTTTGCTGATGAATACGGAAGAGAGCCCCGAAAACGAGTGCACCGCCCTTAAAATCCTGCAAGCCCGTCAAGTTGACGGCTTAATCAGTATGCCCGTATACAACGACGAGCAGGTTACCGCCTTGTACGAAAAATTCCCGCATCCCTACCTTTTCGCCGGCAGAAAGGTACTCGGTTTGGAGGAGCATTCGATTATATTCGATGATGAGCGTACGACATATGTTTTAACGGAGCGATTTATAAAAAAGGGACACCGACACATACTGTATATAACCGGACCCGCGCAAGTCAGCAATACCTTTGACCGCCTGTACGGTTACGTATGCGCGTGTATAAAGCATAAAATTCCGGTTAAGCGCTCCTATATAATAAAAAGCGGCGGTCATATTAAGGACGGCTACAAGGCTGTTTGCAAAGCCGTAAAAAAAGGCACCTCTTTTACGGCGGTTATATGTTTTAACGATCTCGTCGCCGCCGGCGTTTTGCGCGCTTTAAACGAGCAAAAGATACGGGTTCCCGAAGACGTTGAAGTTGCCGGCTGCGATAATCTGCAAATCGCGCAATTTTTAACTCCGGCGCTGAGCACGCTTGAAGTTCCGAAAAACCGCTTGGGCGAAAAGGCGGTTTTGGAATTGATAGCACACATGCAAAATAAAGACCGGCCGTATAAAACAATATATTTAAAAACCCGTATGATGTTCAGGGAGTCGACCCTGAATGAATAGGATGCCTGTTGTAAAAGTATCGCTTTTACAATTAAAAACCGCATTGCGGTATAAAAAATTTATCAGGAGGAAGGCATGAAAAAACATTTGAAAAAGTCGGCGGCAATGCTGTCGGCACTCGTTCTCGCCGTCAGCGTATTGTTTGCGGGGGGAACAAAGGAAATGGCAAAAGACGGGCCGGTTGAAATTACCTTTTGGTCGTTATTTACCGGCGGAGACGGTGAATTTTTCGACGCGATGGTTGCCGAATTTAACAGGACGCACAGCGATATAACTTTAAAAAGCGATACCGCTAAATTCACGGACTATTATACGAAACTTACGACCGCTTTAACGAGCAAAAACGCGCCCGATATAGTGGTTTTGCACCGCGACAGTATGCTTCCCTACGTTAAAAGCGGCGTTTTATATCCGCTCGATGAAGCCTTAAAAGAAATGAACGCTCCGATAAACGACTTTGTAAAAGCCGCAATCGACGCATGCAAATTCAACGGCAAACAATATTCGCTGCCCTTGGACGTTCACCCGCTGATTATGTACTGCAACAAAGACCTGCTCGCAAAAGCCGGCGTTACGAAAATTCCGCAAACCTATGACGAACTGGTAGCCGCCGCCAAAAAAGTGCAGGATACGACCGGAGCAGTCGGAATCGCGCTGGATAATACTACCGCGGTATACAAAGCCTACACCTTAACCAGAATGTTTATTTCCGGCATGGGACAGGGCGGCGGAAAAGTTATTGATGTTGCAAGCAATAAACCGGCTTTCAATACCGCACAGGGAAAAAAGGTCGTGCAGGATATAATCGATTTGGCAAACAAATACGGCGTAGTACCCAAAGCCTATGATTACGATTCTTCCGTTGCCGATTTTAAAGCGGGCAAAGCCGCCTTCCATATCAACGGCGTGTGGGCAACCGGCGGATTTGAACAGCAAAAAGGCCTTAACTTTGAAGCGGTTCCCTTCCCCGCTCTTTGGGGAAAACCCGGCGCATGGGCAGGTTCGCACACCTTGGCGATTCCCGTACAAAAGAAAATGGATCCCGTAAAGGTTAAAGCGGCGCTCACCTTTATTTTGTGGATGACCGAACACGGAGAAATGTGGGCAAAAGCAGGCCATATTCCCACCCGGATTTCCGTACGCAATAAGCCGGAATTCAAGGCTATGCCGTACCGACCCGGCTACGTAACGGCCGCCGACTCGGTTATTCCCGCGCCGAATACACCCGCATGGGAAGAAGTATACGGCAATTTGTCCGATTTGCTTGAATACGCAGTTGCGAACAACCAAAGCGCAAACGACGCGATTCAGGCAATGGATAAAAAAGTAACGGAAATATTGGCTACGTACTGAGAAATCGGATTCGTATAATCTTTGCTCGACGGGCTGTCCGAAACGCTGCGGCCTTTTGGACAGCCTTTTTTGGAGACAACAGTGATACCCGGAAATTCGGATACCAGAGACGGAGTGCTTTTTTGCCTGCCCTTTGTAGCGGCATTTATCATTTTTCTTGTATTCCCGATCGTATTCGGTTTTTTTATCAGCTTTTTCCGCTGGGATATTTTATCAAGCCGCCAATGGATCGGATTCGATAACTATATACGGATGTTTTCGGACAAAACTTTTTATACGTCCTTATGGCATACCATATTTTTTGTTCTTGTTTCGACTCCGCTTTTGCTCGTCATCGGCTTTTTAATGGCTTTATTTGTAACCTCGCATTCGGCGCTTAAAGGTACGGCCGAGAACGTATTCTTTTTGCCCTATATTCTTTCAATAACCGTTATTGCCACCTTATGGGCGTGGCTTTTTCAGCGCAGCTACGGACTATTTAACAGAATTATCATTTCTTTCGGCAAAACACCCGTCAATTGGCTTACATCGTCGGATACGGCAATGTGGTCAATAATCATAGCTACCCTGTGGTGGACGGCGGGGTTTAATATGGTACTTTTTTCCGCCGGCATCAAACAAATTTCGTGGGACATTTATGAAGCCGCACGCATAGACGGAGCCTCTTACGGACAAACGATTTTTAAAATCACCATACCGCTCATACGTCCCACAACCGTTTTGTGCTTAATTTTGCAAATAATCGCATCGTTTAATATTTTCGGACAAGTATACGTTATGACCGGCGGCGGCCCCTACGGTTCAACGCGCGTATTGGTACAGTATATTTATGAAACCGGTTTTAAATATTTTAAAATGGGTTATTCGTCCGCCATGGCCTACGTTTTATTTTTTATCATTATGATTATCTCGATAGTACAGTACAAGCTGTTGTCAAAGGAAGATGTATGAAAAAACACATATTGACTTTTCTTATGGCGGCCGTTTTACTTGCATGGTTTTTTCCGCTTTTTTGGCTTGTGCTGACGTCTTTGAAAACGGAAAATCAAATTATAAGCGGCGAATCTTTGTTGCGCGGAAGTTTAACGCTTGCCAATTATATAAAGGCTTTTTCTGCAACCGAGATTTTTGCCTGGCTTAAAAACTCTTTTCTTATATCGTTTTTTACGATGGTCGGAACGGTTGTGCTTGATTTACCGATTGCCTACGCTCTGGCACGGATTCATTTTAAGGGCCGCAATATACTGTTTTGGTGTATTATGGCAAGCATGATGATTCCTTTCCAAGTATTGATTATTCCGCTGTATTTGCAGTTTAACGGCTACGGCCTTTTAAATACGCTTTCAGCCGTCGTGCTTCCCCGTTTGGTTTTTCCCGTAGGAATTTTTATTATCAAACAATTTTATGAAGGAGTGCCGGCCGCCCTTGAAGAGGCGGCGTTTATAGACGGCGCAAACCGTTTTAAAATATTCACTTTCATTATGGTTCCGCTGGGGAAATCCGCAATCGTAACGACTTTAATCATAGCCTTTATAAACGCATGGAATGATTTTTTATGGCCGCTGATTGTCATAAGTGAAACGGTAAAATATCCGGTAACGGTCGGAATCGCAAATTTTCAGGGAACGCACGGCACCGAATATGCTCTGATTATGGCGGGAGCCTTTATTGCTTCCGTTCCGCAGTTTATCTTCTATGCGATTTTCCGCAAGCAGATAATCGCCGGACTTGTTACAACCGGTATAAAAGGATGAACGCATCCTATGGAAATTAAAATTACGGAATCCGGAACCGGAACTTTACGCGTATATGCCGACGGCAAAAAAAAATTCGACATTAAAAATATCGTCGCTTCTCCCGGGTATGCGGGGAAAAGTACCGGAACGGCGCTATGCGGCAATACGGCTCAAACTTTTTTTCCCGGCTGCGTACAATCAACCGCCGTAAACCGCATCGGCGACGCTTATTTTAAAATAGACGATACGTGGATCTTTACTTCGGGCGGCAAAAAGAATATATCGAGCTTTATTTCTTTTCCCGCCGAAGAGCCGGAACTTTTTATTCCTTCGGTGCTTTTTAAAAAAAACGAAAAAGGGGCGGGACGTTTTTTTAAAGGCGGTATTGAACAAAAATTCGTATTGTATGAAGACCGCACGCCGCTTCCCGGCTGTACGGTGCTTGCCGAAAAAAATCGGGTTATCATGTGCTGCCTGGATAAACCTTTAAAACAATTTAAATATAAAAGCGCCCTCGTAAGTTCTTTTATAAAAGGCAAACAGGCCGTATACGCTTTTTATTTTCCCGGCCGGGAAGCTCCTTTTTCGTATCAGGGTAAAACCCGAACCGTTTTTCCCGCGCGGGAAAAATGCTATGAGGAAATTCCCGAATGTTCCGAAAAAAAGCCCTATGTTATAAAACGCAGCCGGTTCATATATTTTGCCGACTTCGAAGCCGAAACAGCCGGCGCAAATACCGCCGAGTTAAAAACGGCAGGCACAAAACACGACGATTGCTTCATCGATTACAACAAAGTTTTCGATGCATATTGCGCCTTTATTCAAATTTATACCGGATACGCACGGAAGAAATTTTTCGCACAAAAAACCGCAACTTTTTTCGATTGGCCCTTGTGGTTTGAATTAAAAAAGCGGCACTTGCTTTTTTTATCGGAAAAGAAGGGGCCGTGCGAAGCGTATATAAAAATGGGAAAGGGAAACGGCGACATTCAGGATGTGTACGAATTTACGGGAGCTTCCTTTTTAATAAAAAGCATAGAAGCCGCCTTTGTTTTTTCGGAAAGCGGAAATCCCGCTTTAGCCGAAAAAATCGGCACCTTTTTTTTACAAGCGGAAAATCCGCCGATGTCGGGTATTTTCAGGGACAACCGCAATTTAAAAACGGGCGAATGGGGCGGCTATTTGGGTATTGCCGAAGACAAAACGTACGGCACTTCGGTAAACGCCCGCTGCAACGGGGAAGCGATGCTCGCCTATCTTCGGTTGTATGAAAGCCTTTTAAAGCGCGGTGTTAAACGCGAAGATTTTATACTGCTTGCAAAACGCGTCGCTTTTTTTTATCTCAAATGTCAGTTAAAAAACGGCAGCTTCGGACGGTGGTGGACCGCAAGCGGAAAAGTCGTAAATAAAGACGGAACGAACGGTGCGTATATTGTGTGTCTGCTCATAGCGCTTGTACCCTATTGCGATTCGGCGGAGAAAGAGCCGATCGACAAAGCGATTGCGCGGGCTGCCGTATATTACGGTTCGTTGATTGAAAACGCCGATTTTTACGGCGATACGCTGGATGCCGACGCCTGCGATAAAGAATCGGCGGTTATCCTTTTGCGCATGAGCCTCGATTTATACGAATATACGGGCAAAAAAGAATATGTGCAAAACGCCCGAAAAGCCGCACATTTTATACTTACATGGACGTGGTTTTATGACGTTCCTTTTTTGCCTTCAAGTCCTTTGGGAAAAGCGAAATTTCTAACCGCCGGAATGACAGCGGTTTCAACGGCGCACCATCATCTCGATTTTTACGGCATGTACATCGCGCGGGATTTTTTCCGGCTGGCAAAGATTTTAGGCGAAACGGACGGTACATTCTACGATGCAAGCGCACGCCTTATGATGAATGCCTGCCGTCAACTTATTTCATGCGAAAAAACGCCTTTGGGAAAGGGGCCCGAATTTACCGGCTGGCAGCCCGAACAGATAAACCACACGGCATGGGATTACTTTGACCGCGCCGATCGGCAAAAAGGTTTTTTTGACGTATGCATTGCATGGGTTCCCGTTTTAACGCTCGGCGCGTATTTAAGCATAAAAGCGGAATTCCCCGAAAAGGGGCTATCTTAATTCGCCGGCTTGTAAAGTCAAAAAAAGCCGCAAAGCTTGTCTTTGCGGCTTTTAATTTTTGCGGTGCTTTTACCGCTTTATTTTTTTCGCTTGAGGGTTTCGCGCGCCGTTTGCACAATGTGCGCCGACGTAAGGCCGAAGCGTTCTTCCAAATAATCCTGCGGGCCTACTTCGCCGAATTCGTCTTCGACCGCAACATAGCCGACCGGAACGGGACACTTGTTGGAAAGCGCATCCGCACAGGCACTGTACAAGCCGCCTATTTTGTTGTGGTTTTCGGCGGTAAGCACGGCACCCGTCTTTTTCGCATAAGAAACCAGCAAATCCGCATCGAGGGGCTTTACCGTAAACATATCGATAACGGCAGCCGAGATGTTTTCCTTTGCAAGCATATCGGCAGCCTGCAGCGCCTTTGCGGTCATTATACCGCAGGAAACGAGGGTAATGTCCGTTCCTTCGCGAAGCACGATGCCCTTTCCCAGCGGGAATTTTTGCTTATCGGCGTACACTTTCGGGGATGTTTTTCTTCCCACGCGCAGGTACTTGATACCGTGAATGTCTTTGCACTGTTCAACCACGCTTTCGAGCATGGAAGCGTCCGTAATGTCGAAAACCATACTGCCGGGAATGCTCCGGTACAGCGCCATATCTTCAAAGGGCATGTGAGTGCCGCCGTTAAAGGTTGCGCATACGCCCGGATCGGTGCCGATAACGGTTACCGAATTACCGGCATAAGCGCCCGACAAAAAGATTTGATCGAAACAGCGGCGCGATGCAAAAGGCCCGAAAGTATGCATAATCGGCTTAAAGCCTGCGGCCGATAAACCCGATGCGACGCCGGCCATATTGGCTTCGGCAATGCCGCAGTTTACCGCGCGTTCCGGATGTTCGGCCGCCCACTTTGCCGTTCCGATCGTATTCATCAAATCGGCGTCAAGATAAATGACGTCCTTATCTTCTTCGGCCAAATGCGGAATCAGCTTACTCAGCACATCTTTAAACGCTCTGTCCTGTTCTCCGTTATATACAATGTTCATATATTGCTCCGTAAAAATATCTGATTCAATGCTTCGTCAATCGGCAAAAGCAGCCAATTCATCGTGCAGCTGCGCAAGCCAGCGGTCGTACGTTTCGGCGTTCATCGTCATGCTGTGATTCGATGCGGCTTCTTCGGCTTCTTTTATTCCCTTGCCCTTAACCGTATCCAAAATAACGGCTATCGGTTTGTCGCCCGCTTTTTTTGTAAGCGCATCGTACAAGGCTCCGATATCGTGGCCGTTTATCTGCACCGCATCAAAACCGAAAGCTTTGAATTTTGCAAGCAAGTCGGGATTCGGAAACACATCGTCGGTAAAGCCGTCGAGCTGCTTTTTGTTGTAGTCGATAAGCCATACCAAATTGGTAAGTTTTTTTGCGGCGGTGAACATTGCCGCTTCCCATACTTGACCTTCGTTGCTTTCGCCGT
Source organism: Treponema maltophilum ATCC 51939 (assembly GCF_000413055.1). Classification (NCBI taxonomy): domain Bacteria; kingdom Pseudomonadati; phylum Spirochaetota; class Spirochaetia; order Treponematales; family Treponemataceae; genus Treponema; species Treponema maltophilum. The sequence goes on from NZ_KE332518.1 coordinate 1,844,534, forward strand.
CGCCGACAATTAAAAACACTCTGTTTTTGCGGCCCTTCAGCTTGTCGCCGAGCGCCATGCCGGCTGCAAGAGAAGTGCCCTGCCCCAACGAGCCCGTTGTCATATCGACGCCGGGGGTTTTTTTGCGGTCGCAGTGGCTCGGCAAATTCGTTTTAGGCTGATTGAGCGTTTTCAAGTCCTCGTACGGGAAAAAGCCTTTTAAAGCGAGTGCGGCATAGACGGCAGGCCCCGCATGCCCTTTCGAGCACACCAATTTATCCCGGTCGGGCTTTGCCGGCTGTGCAGGATCGACATTCATAACCTGTCCGTACAAAACCGCAAGCACGTCGGCGATGCTCAGCGAACCGCCGACATGGCCGAAGCCGCGCGCTTTAAATTCTTCTATTGCGCCTATGCGGATCTGCAAAGCGAATTTTTTCAGTTTTTCCGTTTGTTTTTTATCAAGCATACCGAAATTCCTCAATTTTTAATCCGCGCCACACCGCTTTTTTTAGCCGCTTCGCGTACGGCGGCAGCAACGGTATCGGCAACGCGCTTATCGAAAGCCGCCGCAATAATATAGTCGGGATTCAATTCTTTGTCGGAAATGAGCGAAGCCAAAGCATAGGAGGCCGCAATTTTCATTTCGTCGTTGATGTCGCTTGCGCGCACGTCGAAGGTTCCGCGGAATATTCCGGGGAAGGCCAGTACGTTGTTGATTTGATTCGGGAAATCGCTGCGGCCGGTTGCAACGACGGCGGCTCCGCCTTTTTTGGCATCGTCGGGGAAAATTTCGGGAACGGGGTTCGCACATGCAAACACGATCGCGTCCTTATTCATCGTTTTTACCATGTCTACCGTAAGAGTGCCCGGAGCGCTGACTCCGATAAACACGTCGGCGCCGACAAGAACGTCGGCAAGCGTTCCGTGCTTTTTTTCTTTATTGGTGATTTTCGCCATTTCGTCTTTTATCCAGTTCATGCCGTCGGTGCGTCCTTCGTAAATGGCGCCGCGGCGGTCGCACAAAATAACGTTGGGAAAACCGCAGGAAAGGAGCAACTTTGTTATCGATATGGCGGCGGCTCCGGCTCCGTTTATAACGATGCGCACATTTTCTTTCTTTTTGCCGACGAGCTTAATCGCGTTTAAAAGACCCGCAAGCGTAACGACCGCGGTGCCGTGCTGGTCGTCGTGGAAGATGGGGATGTCGCACTTTTCTTTTAATTTGCGTTCGATTTCAAAACAGCGCGGAGCCGCAATATCTTCCAAGTTTACGCCGCCGAAACTGCCGGATATCAAATAAATCGTATTGACGATTTCGTCGACGTCTTTGCTCTTTATGCATAAGGGAAAAGCGTCCACTCCGCCGAAAGCTTTAAACAAAACGCACTTTCCTTCCATAACGGGCATTCCGGCTTCGGGGCCGATATCACCCAATCCCAAAACGGCCGTGCCGTCGGTTACAACGAGGCACAAATTGTGGCGAAGAGTCAAATCGTAGCTTTTGTTTACGTCTTTTTGAATTTCCAAACAAGGCTGAGCGACTCCCGGCGTATATGCCAAAGACAAATCTTCTTTTGTCCCGACCGGAACTTTTACCGTAATTTCAATCTTTCCCTTCCACTGTGCGTGGCGGCGCAATGATTCCTGTGCGTAATCCATAATTCCTCCTATAATTTCGGTAATGTCGAGCCGCCGTAAGGCATAACCAATACGGAAGCGTTTTTTCCTTTTTTTTCGAGCGCCGCGTTAAAGGCGTCCTGCACCGTTTTGAACGGCGTAAAAAACAATTTTTTTACAAACGCATCTTCCATGTCGGACACCAAATAGATATCCGCATATTCAAGCACGAGGGCGATGGCGGCAGCCTTGTGGCCTCCCAGCCTGAATTCTTTTTTTATGCGTGCAATAAGGTCGGCGCTTTTTTCGGCACCGGTCATCCATTCTTCAAAAACTTTTTCACCCAAGCCTTCTTTGCATGAACCGACGAGCACGATAATTCCGCCGTCTTTTACCGCATGTTTTGCGTTGTCCAAAGCCTTTTGCGTTTGGTACAAATTCAAGTCTTTGGGCGCGCCGCCCTGCGACACAACGACGATGTCGGCCTTTTGTTTTATGCGCTTTCCGTACAGGGTATCCAAAAAGCGGCAGCCCTGCCGATGCGCTTTTACCGAATCGCCGGCTACAGCATATATTATTTTTTTATGTTCGTCGAGTACAACGTTCAATATAAAGTCGATGCCGCACATGCGGGCCGCTTCTTCTATGTCCTGTCGGAGGGGATTGGTGTCCAAGTTGCCGGCGCACGCTTCTTTTTCGATCATCATGCGGTGGTTTGACTGAATCGCATCGCGCGTAGATACGCCGGGCATAATCGCCTTTGCGCCGCCGGAATAGCCGGCAAAATAGTGATACTCTATGTTGCCCAAACAAATGCGACGGTCGGCTTCGGCAACGCAGCGCACAATATCGACGGGCGTTCCGCGCGAAGTAACTCCCAAATGAACGCAATCGGCCGTGTCGCCGTCGACGCACGCGATGCGCCGGAACGTTTCTTCGCCCGCAAGTTTGATTTTTTCCGCATCGCTGTGCTTGCGGTGACTTCCCAGCGCGAACACAAGCGTTATGTTTTTATCGCTTACGCCCGCGCTCGACAATTCGTCGAGTAAAAAAGGCATAACGGCATAGGTCGGCATGGGACGGGTTATATCGCTCGTAATGATTGCGATTTTTTCGCCCGGCTTTACAATGTCGCGCAGACGGGCGGAAGCAATAGGATGTTCCAGCGCGTTTTTTACGGCTTCATCGGCGCTCATCCTATGTTCGATATTATTCGGTACCAACACTTCCGAAAGGTTTTCATCCGGAATGTTCAGAATCTGCGTTGTATCGCCGAAACCCAATTCAATTTTCATAATTCACCTTGCGGATGCGGGGAACTTTACCGCCGCTTCGCGAAGCGCTTTGACAACCGGCAGTTCTTCGCCCGTTAAAAACCGTATTAAAGCGCCGCCGCCCGTACAGATATACGAAATATCGTCCGTTTTGCCGTATTTTGTCGTAGCGGTAATGCTGTCGCCGCCGCCGACAACGGTAAAAGCCTTTGTGTCCCCGAGGGCGTCCCACACGGCCTTTGTGCCTTTTTCGGTTTCGCTTTCTTCAAACACGCCCATCGGCCCGTTTACGAATACCGTTTTCGATTCGCGTATGATTTTTTGGTACAATTCGGCGGTCTTTGCGCCGATATCGGTAATCGCCGCCGAGTCGGGAATGGAACCTGCCGCGCTTTCTTTGCGTTTGCCGTTTTCCGTATAAGCCGCATCGACAGGCAGCACAAAAAAGTCCCGATATTTTTTGTACAAGGCGGCCGCCTTCGGTATGAATTCGCCGTAGTTCGATTTTTCGATAAAGTCCATACTCGCCTTACCGATTGAATCTCCGCGGGCGGCAAGCATAATGTTGGCAACCAAGCCGCCGGTCAATATGCGGTCGGGCACTTTTTTTTCAAGCACGCTTTCCATCATTAAAAACGCGTCGGCAATCTTCGCTCCGCCCAATACGAAGGTACAGGGTTTTTCGGGACTTTGCAGCAATTCGGAAATAACGCAGTATTCTTTTTCGAATAAGCGTCCCATCGCCGAAGGCAGCACTTGCTCGAAGCCGCACAAAGACGGCTGGTCGCGGTGTGCCGCCGCAAAGGCATCGCACACGTAGATATCGGCAAGCGGCGCCAATTTGCGCACAAGCAGGGTTTGCGCCTGCTGCTCATGGGTTAAACACAGTTTTAATTCAAAAAGCGTTTGCTCTTCCGACAAAAAACGCACATTGTCCAAAAGTAAAATGCTTCCGGCTTTAAGGGCGCGGATTTTTTCCAAAGCGGCCGGCCCGCACACATCGGGAATAAAATCGATCGGGAGCCCCGATAAATCTCTTAATACCTGTGCGTGCGGTTCCGCCGTATAAAAATTCTTATATTCGATGTCGCTGCCTTGATGAATCAGCACAACCGTTTTTGCGCCCTTTTCGGACAATTCTTTAAGAGTGGGAATGCACGCTTCTATGCGCGCAGTGCTTTTTAAAGTACCCGTTTCTTTGTCGACGGGCTGATTCATGTCCATGCGGCATAAAACGGTTTTGCCTTTTAAGTCAAAATCATCAAGCGTATGTATACCGAAGCGCATATGTTCTCCCGTTTTATTTGCGGCCGATGCGCAAATACTTGTTCGTTTGGGCCGTGCCTTTTGCACCGTCTTCCTGCATTTTGCATGCGGCACGGATCGCATCCATCGTTTCGGGAATCGTAACGCTTTCCTGCGGAATATTGATTGCAAACATAATATCGTTGCCGCTTTCCACAATGCTGTCTTCCCACAAACCGATTTCATACATATCGCCGCGCGGGTTGCCCAAGTCGCGCGCATATTTGAACAGCGACGCGTTGCCTAAAAATCCTTCATCGATCGAAACGACGCGGATGCGCGGGTGCTTGCGGAATGCTTCGAGCGCCTGTTCTTTGGTTATCTTTTTCTTTCCTGTCGCGACAACCGTAATGATGTGGCCGTGCGTAACGGGCGTATGAACCAAAATACCCGTCGCCTGAATGTGCGGCATAATGGTCATCAAGTCGACCGCTTGGTGCGAAGGCGCTTTATCGATTTGCAACGCGTTCGTTAACCCCCGGTGATAGTCGCCCGGATCGGCTACGCGCCGGATAATCGTAATGGCGACCCGTTCTATGCCGTATGCCCGGTCAAGGCAATCGACGGCGCGGATAAGGCCGGTCGTATTGCAGCTGGTCAACTTTAAGTAGCGCTTGCCGACTCCGAGCTTATAGTTTGCATAACCGTGAAAAAAGACGTCGGCAACCGAATTCTTTTCACCGCCCTGGAAAACGGCTTTTATGCCCGCTTTATCGTACAATTCTTTATTTTTAATGCCGACGCCGCCGGGTGCGGAATCGAGCATAATGTCAACCTTGCCGATTAAATCTTTAAAAGTACCTTTTACGGGAATGGAAAGCGCATCGAAACGGCTTTTGTCGGCCCCGTCCACCAAATAAAGGTCGTACGGCATTCCGCGTTCTTTTAACGCTCTGATGGACAGCGTGGGCGCCAAATCGGCAACCCCGACCAATTCCATATCCTTTTGCAAATGCACACCGTCGGCCAAACGCTGCCCGATAGTACCGTAACCGGCAACACCTACTTTAATCTTTTTTTCCATTTTATCACTCCTTTACTAAAAAACAGTCAGTCTGAATAATTATTTATCAATTTATTATAACATACTGGTTAAATTTTTGCAATATTTTTATTAATAAAACACTTTTCCGACAAGAACCTTTACAACTCAAAATACTGATGTTATTATATAACTGTTATATAATATAAAAGAATGCGGCGGTTTGCGAACGGACGGATAAAACCGGCATTCGGCAAAACTACTTGACGGACGGATGTGCTATGCGCTTGGAACGATTGAATTCGCTTGAAGAATATGTGCTTAACAAGGGCACGGTTTCTTTGGAAGATTTGGCCGAACGCTTCGGTGTTTCGATAAATACGATCCGCAGAGATTTGAATGAATTGATCTCGCGCGGGCAAATAAAAAAAGTGTACGGCGGCGTTTCGTCTTTGCACGAAGCGGCTCCCCTGCCCATGTCGATACGGGCGGCAAAAAACAAAGAAGCCAAAATGATGATCGGCCGTATGGCCTCCGATTTTGTTGAAGACGGCGATTCGATCTTTTTGGATTCCGGTTCCACGACGCCGTATATTTTGCCCGGCATTGCGCAAAAAAACAACGTTATTGTCGTAACGCACAGTTTAACGGCAATGTACGAAGCGTCCAAGTATCCGTCGTTAAAAGTGATTGCGCTCGGCGGTATGTACAATCAATCGACTTCTTCGTATGTGGGAATTTCGACCGTTGAAGCTTTATCGAAAATCAGCATAAACAAGGTGTTCATTGCGGCTACCGGCGTTTCCATTGAACACGGTCTTACAAACACAACGTATTTTGAAGCCGAAATAAAACGCAAGGTTATGCAGTGCAGCAAAAAGATTATTTTGATGGCCGACCAATCGAAGTTCGATTTCTCATCCACGATTTCGTTTTTTCATTTTGAAGATTTATACGCGGTGATTACGGATAAGAAGCCGGGCGAAGAGTATCTGCGCGTTATCGAGCGCAACAATATACGGCTTTTGTACGAAGGTACAAAAGCCGTATAAACGTTTGCAAAATTATTTTACAAAGTCCAAAATATTTTCGGAAGTAATCAGCGTAAAGTCGACCAGAATTTCGGCAGGAAGCTGTTTGCCGTTCGCAATTTCGACACAGGCTTTTAAAGCTTCGCGTCCTTGAGCGGCCGTACTTTGCGATACCGTCGCGCGCAAACCGCCTTCTTTTACGGAAGCGAGCGCATCGGGAGTCGCATCCAATCCGTAAACGAAAATTTTATCCTGCAATCCGGCATCCTGCACGGCTTTTAAAGCGCCCATGGCCATACCGTCGTTTTGCGACACAATCGCGCTGATGCCTTTTCCGGCTTGGAGCCAGTTTTCAACCATCGACAATGCGCGTGCGGTGTCCCATTCGGCGGAACTTTCGAACACGACTTTTATGTCGGGATAGGAAGCAAGCGCTTTTTTATAACCCGCCGAGCGGCCGATTTGCGCATCCGAACCCATCGGGCCTAAAAGCAGGGCGATGTTTCCCTTTCCGTTAATGTCCTTAACCGCAAGGTTCATTTCCATTTCGCCGCCGTCTTCGTTCGAAACGCCCACATAGCAGTCGGCCGCGGACGGGTCGGCTATTTGCTGGTTGACGATAACGACGGTTACGCCGGCTTTTTTTGCGGCATCGACCGCAGGCATAATTCCGTCGACCGAAACGGGTTCTATAACGATGCCCTTAACGCCTCTGTTAATCGTCGTTTCGATTTGACTGATTTGTTTTGCAACATCCTGCCCCGCGTCGTTTACGGTCAGTGTTACGTTTTGACGCGCGGCTTCTTCTTTAACCGCGTCGGACAATTCAATCGTAAAAGCGTTCGACATATGCGTCATAAACAGCGCATACCCGTCGGCCGCAGCCTTCTTTTTTTGACAGCCGCTCAGCAAAAGTAAAGCGAGCGCGAGACAAAAAGCCGCAGCAATTCCTCTTTTTTTCATACAACCTCCTGATAAATGTATAAAAAGCCGCAGCCTTTCGGTGGGGCTTTTCATCATGCTTTTATTATAATATACATTATTATTTCGTATTGCAACAGCAACAGCAAGATGTATCATATTATTCATCTAAATATCCGAAGAGACATAGAAAAGTTGAACCAAATAGGGATGGTTTGTATTGCCGCCCGGATTTCTCCAGTTCAAAATATATTCATCTGTCAATTCATGTATACATAATGTACCTGACGAATGTCCGTTGCAAAAAGAGGAATCGCAAAAAATATAAAAACGATTGTAAAAAGTTTTATTTTAAATCCGCGCATTTTCATCCTTTTCATTTGCAATTTTCTCCCTGCGATGATATTTTTGCCGTAAATAAATCTTCTTTTGCCCCTGCAAAAATCAGTCCGTCGGGCGGCGTGTATTCTTTCGCTTCCCGGATTTCTTCCAACATTTCGTATTTTTGCGTTTCTTCGTCATACGCCCAAAACTGAGCATGATAATGCGTCGGCCAGTCTTTCGGTCGATCATAACAAATAATTCTTAGACCAATCTTTCCTTTATATTCTACGAAATCGTAAGGAAAGGGCTTGGGATTGTACCATTCTTCTACTGAGTAGTTTTTATCTGAATAGAAATCATCCCAACCGAAATAACATTCATTAAAGATTTCTTTCCACTCATTATTGATATACTTATATATACTCAATCCACTAGGATTAGAACTCGTATACGGATAACCAAAGTAAATGACTTCATCTTCATTATCATTATTAATATCAAAAATAAAAGCGGATGTATTACGAAGTCTGGATTTTTCTAACTGTTTTTGTAAATTCGAATTCAAATAATTTGAAAAAAAAATGGTTTTTTTTAGAAAAAGTGGTTCATCATGATCTAAGTAATTGAAAACAGTCTCATCATCAATTAATTGCTTGTAAATAGAGAAAGAAAAATGATTAGTAGTTGTTGTTTTTATACTAATATTATTATATTTTTTTATTATGTAATAATGGTTTTTCTCTTCTTTAATATAAAATGAATATTTTGAGTCGGAAATGGAAATCTTCTTAAGAAATGAAATATCGTTATTCAATGGTTCTTCTGAAAATAATGCTAACATTATTATGCAGTGAATAAATAATAATAATTTTTTTTTCATGTTTTTTTTCCCTTAGATACCATCACAACATATCCTTGATTTGTTGATTTCATTAATCGGAGAAACTCTTTATAGGAGGTACAAAAATTAGTCCCTCAGGCGGCGTGTATTCTTCCGCTTCCCAAATTTCTTCCAGCATTTCGTATTTTTGCGTTTCTTCATCATACGCCCAAAATTGAGCATGATAATGCGTCGGCCAGTCTTTCGGTCGATCATAGCTGATGATTCTAAGACCAACTTTTCCCTTATATTCTACAAAATCGTAGGGGAAAGGCTTGGGGGTGAACCATTCATCATCAAACATGGATTCATTATTTGGCTCCCCTGTTAATATAGATGGATTCCAATCATAAAAACCGAAAAAAGGCTCAGAAAATACGCGTTTCCATTTATTATCTATATATTTTCTTATCACGAATCCGCTGGATGAGTTTATTTCTGCCTGCCCGAAGTTTAGAATTTCTTCATTTCCATCATTATCGATATCTACTATAAAAATCAAACAATCATCTAATTTATATGAATTAAACTGTTTATAAAAGTTTGAATTTTCATAATTATAAAAAAACGCTGTATTAATTATTTTTTCATTTTTTATTGTAAGCTCTTCCACTTCTGAAAAGTATTTATCAGGATAGATCGAGTTTACAATCTTAAATTTATTATTTTCTCTCACTACTATCGGACAAGTAATTCCTTTTCTTTTATAAGTATAATCCCAATGTCTGCTAGTAAAATAAGCAAAATAATAGTTTGAAAATTGATTATTAACTTTTAAAGGCCTCGTATATTCCAGCGTTTCGCCGCTATGCATCAATTCTTGAATTTCTTTTTTATAAGATTGTGCTTCAATAAAAAATAACAAGAAAAGAATAATTATTGATAAAAACTTCTTTTTCATAACCTTCCTTTCCGCATCCCCTTTTCTCTATACCGTCTCCGATAAAAAATCGACGATGTTTTTGTGAATGACTCCGTCCCTGCCGAAATCGACGCGATCCATGGACAGCACGTATTTCGGAAAATTATCTTCAATCGATTTATACACCCCGAATTCCCGCTCTCGCGTTTTTTCATCGGTCAACATATAGGCGACCTGATAATAAAAAATCCGGTCGTTTTTTTGCGCGATAAAATCGATTTCCCTGTCTTTCAATTTTCCGATTTTTACTTCGTAACCCCTCGACGAAAGTTCGATAAACACGATATTTTCCAGCGTCCGCTCGATATCCTTTGTATTGGAAAATCCCTGCGCCTGCCGGAATCCGTGATCGGTTACGTAATATTTTTCGTCCACTTTGAGGATTTTTTTGCCCGCCATATCATAGCGCGGAACTTTTTTAATGATAAAAGCGTTTTTGCAATATTCCAAATAATTTAAAATCGTATCGATTGAAATATTCCGTTTTTCGTTTTTAAAATAATTTTTAATGCCGTTTGCCGAAAAGGTGTGCCCGATGTTCTCAAGCACATACGATAAAATGCGGTTAAAACCGTCGACATCCCGAATATTGTTGTACTGCAAAACGTCTTTAACCAATACGGTATTATACACATCGTTTAAATATTTAAAACAGGGAGAAGCGTCCAAATCGAAATAGCGCAAAAAAGGCATTCCGCCGATCTGCAGGAATTTATCGAACAGCGCTTCTTCGGATATTTTTTTATTTTTAAAAACCTGCACAAATTCGCCGAAGGTAAACGGATAAATTTCAAACGCCGTATACCGCCCCGAAAGCAGTGTTGCAAGATCACCCGAAATAAGCGTTGAGTTCGATCCCGTTATGTAAATGTCGCAATTTGTGTCCACGCTGAGACTGTTGACGACTTTTTCCCAACCGGTAACCATTTGTATTTCGTCGAAGAAAAAATATAGTTTCTTTTTTGTTTTTTGAATTATAGGCTGCAAATAAGCGCGCAAAGCCTTTGCGGTAGTTATATCGAAAAGTTCGGCCGACTCGAAATTGAGGTGTATTTTATTTTTGTCGGGTATGTTTTTTAAAACTTCGTCTTTTATTATCGTTAAAAGCGTGGACTTTCCGACCCGCCTCATACCGGTCAACACTTTAATAACCGGCTTGTCGACAAATTGCACAATCTGCGTTATGTACTTCGGTCTGATAATACGATCCATAAAAGAACCTCCAACAACATAAAAGCGCGACCTTTCGGACGACAGCTTCTACATTACTTATCCGATTTTACATACTTCGATTATAGTCGAAACAAACACAAAAATCAAGCGATACTTCGATTATAGTCGATAAAATAAAGAAATGTATATATGGTTTCGTTTATAATCGAAATATCATTCTGTCAAGTACCCGCCAAAGAGCCAGCCCGTTGTCCCCGCAGCTATAGCTTTCCCGTCCCTGTCTTTTGCGCCTGCCTGCACTTCCACTTGCACCCAGTTGCTTATAATACCGTCTAAGGTTTGTTCGGCACCTATGCTCAGCACTTTTACCTGCGTACCCTTGCCGATTGTTACGACGTGCTTGCCTGCCTTACTGCCGCTTGAGCGCAGGCGCAGATTGTCGGAAGCGCGGTAACCTTTACCGGATTGCAGCCGCACCACCGTTTCGTAGTCGCAAGAACCGTCGGCGTGGCGGGGCCAAGTAACGAGGGAGGGGTCTACAATATCGTAAAAAATCAATGAACATATTTGGTCGTAAGTATATTCCGTTGCAAAAAAATACTCCTGATAATAATCTTTTTGTTTTGAACTTATGCGTAAATAATCACCGTCTCGTTGAAACGTAATAAAAAAAGGCTCTTCGCTTGCCAATTTTGCAAGATCAATAATTCGCGGAATAGATTTTTCGAACACTCTTTTTGAATAATCTGTTTGTTTAACTAAAAAATTATTTGAATCCTTTATTTGTATAACCTCTAAGACCATATTTGATCCAAACCTTAACTCTGTTTTCTCCTCTTTGAAAACCGTTAATTCTAACAATCTATAGGTACCTCTTTCATACCATGCAGAATCCCTCTCAAATGCAAAATCGTATGGCGTATATTCGCTGATTTTCGGATTAATTTTTAATATTTCATCCCTATTGCCTGCTTTCAAAACCCGGCAATACTCTATCGGCATAACAATATTGTCTTTTAAAATTTTTTCCAAACTTTCCTGTGCATATAAAAATGCGGAACATATAAACATACAATAAAAAAATATTTGTTTCATCTTATTTCTCCCTGTGATTAAACGGATTCCTTATCAGTTCTCTATTATATGATTCCACTTTCATTAAAGTATCATTTGATACCCTTATATTTCTCCGTAAACTGCCGTTTTGCGTTGCGACGCAAGCCTTATGCCTGTTTCTTTTTCGAATTGATATCGACTAAGACGGCAAGCGTAATAATGCAGCCCTTTATAATCATTTGATAATTGGACGACACGTTCAAAATGTCGAGGCCGTTTGCAAGGACGGCTAAAAGCAGGGCGCCGATGAGCGTTCCGTACCATTTGCCGCTTCCCCCGGACATACTGATTCCGCCGATAATGACGGCGGCGATCGCGTCCAGTTCGTAGCTTTGTCCCGCGGTAGGAGAACCCTGATACGTGCGCGACGCAAGCAAAAGACCCGCAAAGCCCGCAAGGGCGCCTGAAATCGAATAGATGATGAGCCGCATGCGCTTTACGTTTATGCCGGAAACCGCGGCCGCGCTTTCGTTGCCGCCGATGGCATATATTCTGCGCCCGAAAACCGTTTTCGTAAGAATAAAGCCGCTTAAACACAGCACGCATATAAAGTATACGGCAAGGACGGGAATAATCGTGTTGCCGATTGTGCCGGATGAAATATTTTTAAACGAATCCGAAAGGCCGTAAACGGGAGAACCGCCGCTTGCGATTAACGCGGTTCCGCGCACGGCAGTCATCGTCGCAAGCGTAATAATAAAAGGCGGAATATTCCCGTAAGCGACTCCCAAACCGTTTATCATTCCGACGGCAGTACCGATAACGACGGCAAGCACAACGGGAAAGATGAGCGGATACGAATCCGGATGAGCAAAATGCGCCGCCATAACACCGGCAAGGGCGACGGTCGAACCTACCGACAAATCGATGCCGTTCGAAATAATAACGAACATCATACCGCAAGCTAAAATACCGTTGATTGCGGCTTGGCGCACAATGCCGACCAAGTTGCGCGGAGAAGCAAAGGCCGACGGCGAAATAATCATCAACGCGACCAAAATTATAATAAAAGCGATTATAATACCGAATTCCCTCATGTTCCGTGTTAAACCGGAAGACCATTTTTTATTCATTTGAACTCCCCTGTACATTTCCTTTTTTTGCAGCCAAATACATGATTTTTTCCTGAGAAAATTCCGGTCGCTTAAGCTCGCCGGTAATGCACCCGCCGTTCATAACGATAATCCGGTCGCTTATTCCCATTATTTCGGGCAATTCCGACGAAATAACCAAAACAGCCTTCCCTTCTTTTGCCAATTCCGAAATAATCACATACATATCGTGTTTCGCCCCGACATCGATTCCGCGCGTCGGTTCGTCCAAAATAATAATGTCCGGATCATTTAAAAGCCATTTTCCCACAACGATTTTTTGCTGATTGCCGCCGCTCAACGACGAGGTAAGCATATTCTCCGAATGCGTTTTTATTTTCAGTTTTTTAATCGTATCCAAGGCGGTTTTGCGTTCGAGTCGGGACGAAATAATGCCTTTTTTAAACAATTTTTTAAGCGACACGATGCTGATATTTTCTTTTACCGAAAATTTTAAATTGAGGCCGGTTAATTTTCTGTCTTCCGTAATCAGCGCGATTTTATGCGAAAGCGCATCCGAAGGAGAACGGATATCGGCAATCTGTGAGCCGACACGGATTTCGCCGGCAGAACGCTTTCTCATGCCGAACACGGCTTCAACGGTTTCGCTTCGGCCCGCGCCGACCAAACCGGCAATGCCGAGTACTTCTCCCTGATACAAATCGAAGCCGACATTTTTTACCTTTTTGCCGACGGTAAGGTTGCACACGCTTAAAGCGATGTTCCGCTTTTCGCACGCTTCTTTAGGATAAATGTCCGAAATTTCGCGGCCGACCATAGCCGTAATCAGCGAGTTTTCGTCAAATGCGCTCGCCACATCCGAACAAATGAGCTTGCCGTCGCGCAAAACGGTGATTGTGTCGGCCAAACGGAATATTTCATCCATCTTGTGCGAAATATAAATAATCGCCGTGCCGGCTTTTTTGAGCGAATCGATTTGCTTAAACAAAATATCCGCTTCGGCGCTCGTTATGGCCGAAGTCGGTTCATCCATAATAATAATGCCGGCGTTAAAAGTTATCGCTTTGATGATTTCGACCAGCTGAATTTGCGCTACGGTTAAATTCCGCATCAATTCGTGCGAATCGATGCCCGTATTCATATCCTGTAAAATGCGCGACGCTTTTTCGTGCATGAGTTTTTTATCCGCAATGCGCGGAAAAGGAATGGCGTACTTTGTCGGTTCTCTGCCGAGAAAAATATTTTCGGCAACGTTCATATCGAATACGGGATTCAGTTCCTGATGAATCATGGAAATGCCCGCCGACAAAGCGTGCGCGGGATTTTTAATTTGAATCTCTTTTCCGTCCAAAAGAATTTCGCCCGTATCGGCGGTATGCACGCCCATGAGGATTTTCATAAGCGTGGATTTTCCCGCCCCGTTTTCACCGACAAGCGCATGCAGTTCGCCTTTTTGCGCACTGAAAGATACGTTGTGCAAAACGTTCACGCCGCCGAACGACTTCGATATGTTTTTCATCTGCAAAAGCGGATGCTTGCTTTTTTCCATACGCCACTCACTTTATATGATACTACAGCCCCAGTGTAATACAAAGACGAAAATAAAACAATTACGATTTTTAGTCTTTTACGCCAATTGAAAATCGGCGACGACCGCATCGTGATCCGAGATTTGCGTTCCCTGCCATTCGGCATAGCGCGAAAGCGGCCCCAGAGCTTTTTCGTCAAAAACGGTGGTGACCACCTGCGGATTCGAAGCGGTAAAGCCGCGCATAAAAAACCAATCCAAATTAAGAAGCAAATCTTTTTCGCCTTTAATCGGTTTGCGGCGCGTCGTTTTATCGATGAGATTACAGCCTTTATAATCGAAGCCGCGTTCCTGCGCATAGTGTAAAAGCGGCTCTATCGACTCGACCTCTTTTATGCGGCGCCGCTGTTCGCTTTGATTTTGCGCAAGCATAAGCGCTTCGGCGTTATCCGCGCCGTTCATGCAGTTCGTATTCATGTCGCCGCCGAGAATAACCGGCATGGAACCGAAAAAATCGTTTACGCCGTTTAAAAAACATTCCATTTGTGTGAGGCGGCCCGAAGGCACCGTACGGTTTTCAAGGTGAACGCTCGAAAGGCCGATTTGCCTGCCGGCGAATTCGACAACGGCAAAAACGGCGTTCCTGCCGCCGAGGCGCGGCTGATCGCTTTCGCGCCAATCGAACACGCGCGGAAGGCGGAGCAAACCGGCTTTTAAAATCGGAAAGCACGAAAAGACCGCATTGCCGTGCAAGGCCTCTTTGTTTCCCGATTTTTCACCGTCCAATGCGACAAACTCGATACCGTACGCATAATTGAGATTCGTCGCTTCGGCGATTAAGGCGGCGATATTCCGGTTTTTCGTGCGCTTCATGCCCCAGTCAAGTTCGTTGGCAAGGATGACATCCGCCGTTTTTAAAAGCGGATGTTCTTTTAAATAGATTAAAAGCGGCTCCAAGCCGAAGCCTCTTTCGATGTTGAAAACCGCAGCCCGAAGCGTATCTCCGGAAAGGACTGTTTGTGATGTTTGATTACGGATTATAACTTCATCCAAGGGCGGAATTGAAGTATTATGGTCGCTACAGGTTGCATATTCCGACATCGGCACATCTCCTAAAATATTTCAGTATCGTACATTCAAAAACGATATAATTCACCCGATTGGAAAGAATTGCGGCAGCCTTCGGCAATTTCAAGAGTACGCGTTCCGTCGTAAACCGTTACGGAAGGCTTTTTATGTTCGACAATACAGGAAACGAATTCTTCCAATTCGCGCACATAGGCGTTTTCAAAACGTTCCAAAAAGTTTTGACTGCATTCGCGCCGCACACCGCCGTTATCCAAAATTTCGACAAGATTTTTTTGCGGCACCGACGCAACCCGCAGAATTCCTTTCGTACCGATAATCTCGGTTTCGACATTATATCCGTGCGGAGCGGTACGTCCGGCGAACAAAAAGCACATGGTATCGTTTTGAAATTTTAAAAGACAACCGACGTTATCGCCGTCCCTGTATTGTGCAAATTCGGGGTGTGCATAGCAGCCGCCTATTGCCCATGCACTTACCGGTTCGCTTTTCGTAAACCAACGCGCCAAATCTATGTCATGCACCGCCATATCCAAAAACTGTCCGCCGCTGTCGGGAGCAAAGGCGATTGCGCCGTCGATGCATTTTTCGGGATCCTGACTGTAACAACGCACTAAAATCGGCCGGCCGATTTCTCCGTTATCGATTTTTTCTTTTACATACAGGTACGAAGGATCAAAGCGGCGCATAAAACCTATCATGCATACCTTATCAGGATGGCGTTCAACGGCTTTTTCCGCCCGTTTGCAGCCTTCGATATTTATGCCCAAGGGCTTTTCCGAAAAAACATGCTTACCGTTATCAAGCGCTATTTCTATGTGCTCGGGATGAAAGGCCGATGAAGACACAATGACAATCGCATCCAAGTCGGAGCAACGCGCCATATCTTCAAATCGCGTAAACGTATGAGAAACACGCAGTGCTTCGGCCGTTTCTTTTAACTTTTTTTCATCCACATCGCACAATGCGGTTAATTCGGCACCGGAGATTTTCGATGCGATATTTTTTGCATGCTGAAGCCCCAACCGTCCCAATCCGACGGAACCGATACGGATTTTCTTCATGCCATCCCTCCACACTAAAAGATTAAGAAAAAGCGCTGTCTTATGCTTTACGCGCATTTTTACGCATATCGAAAACAACGGCCGCGACAATGATGACACCCTCGACAACTTGCTGCCAATATGCGTGAACGCCCAATAAAGTCATGCCGTTTTTGATAACGCCCAAAATAAGAGCGCCGGCAACGGCACCCCAAATCGTTCCGATACCGCCGGTTTGGCTGGTTCCTCCGATTGTAGTTGCGGCAATGGCGGTCAATTCGTAACCGGTTGCAGCCCCCGGATGGGCGCTGCCCGTACGCCCCAAAAATACAATCGAAGCGAGCCCTGCCAAAAGACCGGAAATCATATAAATTATAACGTAATTGCGCTTAACGTTTATACCGGAAATTTCCGCCGCAGTGCTGTTCGAGCCGATTGCAAAAACACTTTTTCCGAAACGCGTATAGTTTAAGATTACCGCCGATACGGCGATAACCGCCGCATAAATGACAACGGGAACGGGAATAACTCCCCAAAGGCGTCCGCCGATAACATTAAAAAACGGATTTATATTGCTGATCGGTTTACCCGAACTGAAAATCAGCGCAAACCCGCGCGCAACCGTCATCATGCCCAAGGTCGCAATAAAGGCATGTATTTGAAATTTAGCGATTAAAAATCCGCTGACTGCACCGCACAAACCGCCCAAAATAAGAGCGGAAAAAAATGCAACAGGGAACGGCAGCATAGGAAGATCGGGGAACATTTTCCCGACAGAATCGGGAAGCTGCGATACACTTGCCGCAACAACGGCGGCAAAGGCTAAAATCGAACCGACCGATAAGTCTATTCCCCGTGAAATAATAACAAAGGTCAAGCCTATGGCCATTATGCCGAAAATAGCGGTTTGATTTAAAATATTGAATATATTGCGGCTCGTTAAAAATTCCGGTTTAAAAATACTTATAACAATAACCATTAAAAGCAATACGAACAATATACCGTATTTTTTCAGCATTGCGCGAAACGAAAACGATTGCCCGCTTCTTTTTATCAGATCTGCCATAATTTCCTCCATTTATCAGGCAACCGATTCCTGTTTTTGAGCTCCGGTCGCATAGGTCATAATATTTTCCTGAGTGAACCCGTCCGAACGTTCAAGGATTGCGGTAACGGAACCTTCATGAAATACGACAATACGGTCGCTTAACCCGATAATTTCGGGCAGCTCCGAAGACACCATAATGATACTTTTACCGCTTTGAGCAAGTTTTTCAATCAATTTATAAATTTCCGTTTTTGCTCCGACATCGATACCGCGTGTCGGCTCGTCCATAAAAAGAATATCCGGCGATGTTAAAAGCCAGCGCGCTACCAATACCTTTTGTTGATTGCCGCCGCTTAAAAACTGTATTTGCTGACTCAAACTCGGCGTTTTAATATTAATATCGCGCACGTATTTATCGCAATCTTCTTTAACCATTTTAAAGTTTAAAAAACCGCTTTTGCGCAAATACTTTTTCATATTGGCGACGACCATATTATAATCGACGGACAAAACGGGAAAAATGCCGGTTTCGCGCCTCTCTTCGGTAAGCAAAGCCATTTTGTGGCCGATTGCATCTCTGGCATTACCGATACGGACTTCTTCGCCGTTCAACAGAATTCTTCCGCTTGTTTTAGGCCGCACACCGAACAAAGTTTCAACCACTTCAGTTCGCCCGGCACCGACCAAACCGGCAAATCCCAGTATTTCGCCTTTTTTAAGCGTAAACGATACGTCTTTAAACTTTTTGCCGGAAGAAAGGTTTTGAACTTCCAAAATTACCTGTCCCGGTTCGGTCGTTTGCTTTTGAAATAAACCGGAAACATCGCGGCCGACCATAAGGTTTATAATTTCATCCATCGAAATACCGGATGTATCCGCAGTTTTTATATACTTACCGTCCCTAAAGATCGTAACCCTGTCGGCTATTTCAAAGATTTCGTCCATTTTATGCGAAATATAGATAATCGAACGGTTTTGAGATTTTAAGCGTCTGATAACTTGAAACAAATCTTCAACTTCATGATTTGTAAGAGAAGAAGTCGGTTCATCCATAATGATAAGCTTTGCATCATACGATACGGCTTTTAGGATTTCCACCATTTGAATTTTTGCTACGGTTAAATCGCGCATTAAGGTTTTAGGATCATCTTGCATGTCGATCGATAAAAGCAATTCAAGCGTATCTTCATACATTTTTTTATGATCCACAAAGCCGAATTTATTCAGCGGTTCGCGTCCCAGCCATATATTTTCCATTATAGGACGATGCAAAACAGGAGATAATTCCTGATGAATCATCGAAATTCCCAAATCCAAAGCTTGCTTTGTCGTACCTATATCGCGTTTTTTACCTTCAAAAAAAATCTCGCCTTTTGTCGGTCTGTACATTCCGATAATGCATTTCATAAGGGTTGACTTTCCCGCTCCGTTTTCGCCTATGAGTGCATGAACCTCGCCTCTGCGGACTTCCATGCCGACATCTTCCAACGCTATAACACCGGGAAATACTTTTGTAATATTTTTTACTTCCAGTAAAGGATCGGCGGTATTCATATTCGTTTCCTCCACGTTCGGTATTCGATTGAATTTTATGCAAAAAAAATTATAACCAACCCGCTGGTACGGGAAAACGGGAAGTTTCACGGTTTAATCGAAACTCCCCGTTATATTTACTTTATCAATTAATCGAATTCTTTTACGTTTTCAGGGGTAATCAATTTAAAAGGAATCCACGTAACGCTTTCGGGTTTTTCACCTTTCAGCGCTTTTAATACCGTCGTTATCGAACCTTCGCCCTGCCCCTTTGAATCCTGCAAAACGGATCCCGCTAAATCGCCGGCTTTGATTGCCGCACGGGCATCGGGAATTCCGTCAATACCGATAACCAATACATCTGTACGGCCGACTTCTTTAAGAACGCGTACCGCTCCCAACGCCATTTCGTCGTTATTGGAAAGAATCGCATTTAAAGATTTTCCGTAAGCGGTCAACCAATTTTCGGTAATAGCCATCCCTTGGTCGCGCTGCCATTTACCCGTTTCTTTTGCAAGAATTTTTATGTTGGGGAATTTTTGCGCAATAATTTTTTCATTTCCTTCCGTGCGCTTCAATGCTCCTTCGTTGCTTAAAATACCCTGTAAAATCGCAACGCCGCCTTTCCCGTTCATCTTTTTGCCGATATATTCTATTTGCATTTCACCGGCGGTAATTTCCTGAGAACCGACATAATATACATTCGGCGGAAGTTTCCCGTCGGGATAGGGATTACGATTTACATAGCACAGAGGGATCCCCGCGTTGGCAGCAGCGCGCGTAATCGGTGCCATCGCGCTTGTATCAACGGGAACGACAATCAATGCATTAACACCTTTCGTAATAAGCGAATTGACTTGATCCTGTTGAATAATAACGTCTTCCTGTCCGTCGGCAGTAAGGAATTCAACTTCGGGTTTGTCGGCTAAATATGCTTTAATCGCATCGACAATATAGGTTTGGAAAGTATCGTTGAAGTTGTTTATACAATAACCTATTTTAATTTTTTTCCCGGACGATTCTTTTCCTCCTGCGGCAAAAACCGAAGCGGCAAAAATAAATACCGCACATGCCGTAATAACACGTTTTTTCATTCATTTCCTCCTAAATTTGAAACGGTTTTTATCGTCAACTCGTTTCCGCCGAAATTGCGAAGACGAATATAACGCAGAACAATCCAGCAAGGGAGGCGGCGACGCTTACCGCCGCTTCCCTTCTTACGTTTTTACTTTCCTACCTTTACGGGTGTGCCGCCTTTATCGCTCGATTTTTGTGCGGCAAGAGCGATAAGAACGGGCTGCAATCCGTCGAAGGCGCCGACGGGCGTGTCGGTGTTTTTCAAACAAGCCTCGACGAATTCCTTCGCTTCGGCAATATAGGCGTCGTTATAGCGTTCCAGGAAAAAGTGCAGCGGTTTTTCGCGGTTTACGCCCTTATCGGTGTACACGACGGTATTGTTTGCCGTTTCGTTGTCGGCGATAATTTGTCCTTTTGAGCCGAATACTTCGACGCGCTGATCGTAGCCGTACGACGACTGGCGGCAGTTATCGATAACGCCCAGGCAGCCGTTTGCAAAACGCAGCGTAATAACGCAGGTGTCCACATCGCCCGCCTTTCCGATAGCCGGATCGACCAAACAGGTGCCGGCTGCGCTCACTTCAACAACTTCGCTGCCGGAAAGATAGCGCATCATATCGAAGTCGTGGATCGTCATATCGGCGTAGATGCCGCCGGAAACTTTTATGTATTCGACGGGAGGCGGCGCGGGGTCGCGCGAGGTGATTTTTATAATGCGCACTTGTCCCACTTCACCCGCTTTAACGGCTTCTTTTACGCGGCGGAAGTTGCGGTCGAAGCGGCGGTTAAAACCGACTTGATACTTTATTCCGCTTTCTTTAACGGCGTCGAGCACGGATTTAATTTTTGCGATATTGTGGTCTATGGGTTTTTCGCAAAAGATGTGCTTGCCGGCTTTTGCCGCCGCCGCCGAAATCTTTGAATGTGTATCGGTCGACGAACAGATAAATACGGCTTCAACTTCCGGATCCGCCAACAGCTTTTTATAATCGCTGTAAACGGCCGGAATTCCCAATTCGGCGGCAAGTTTTTCCGCGCTTTTTTTATCCACATCGGACACGGCGGTGAGCTTTGCGCCCGGAACGCGCGTCGCCAAATTGAAAGCGTGCAGCTTTCCGATACGGCCCGCTCCGATAACGCCGATTTTTAATTGTTTTTTCATCCATACCTCCAAAAAACTTTCCGATTAATGCCCGCTTTAATATTTACGGGCGGTTTTTATATGTTCAAGCTGATCTTTGCACGCATCCCTGTTCGCTTTGCGATCGGACACTTCGGCAAATCCGACACGCCACCACGAACCGTAGCCGTCAGTCATCGATTTGGGAAGCACTTTTATATCGAAGAGAACCGGAACGTCTTTTACTTTTTTCGCTTCCGCAAAAGCTTTTTTCAGTTCTTCTTCGGTACGTATCGTCCATGCGCGCGCCCCGTAACCGCGGGCAATGGCGGCATAGTCGACATTCAAAAATTTGCCGCGCAGTTTGCCGTCCGAAGAGCGGTAGCGCAGTTCGGTACACAGGGTTTCGTTTCCCTGCCCCGTCTGCAAATTGTTTATGCAGCCGAAGCTTGCGTTGTCGAAAAGGCAGAGGTGAATTTTTTTATGTTCCTGCACTGCGGTCAGCAATTCCGAATGCAGCATCACAAAGCTTCCGTCGCCGACCATCGAATACACTTCTTTATCCGGTTCGGCAAATTTAATACCCAAAGCGCCCGACACTTCATAGCCCATGCACGAATAACCGTATTCCATATTGTACGTATCGACTGCGCGCGGCCGCCACATGCGCTGCATACAGCCGGGAAGACTTCCGGCGGAACCGATAACCACGGCGTTTTTTTCGGTCAGCATATTGATAAGGCCGAGCGCGCGGGTTTGCGTTAAACTCGTGCCGACGTCCTTTGCAAAGCGGGCGGCCGACGACGCATTCGCATCGTTTATATTCGGCACATAGTCCGAATCGAAGCGCAGCGAATCCAAACGCTCAAGTTCTTTTATCCAAGCGTCTTTCGCCTTTTTAATGTCGGCGTCGTAATTCGCTTTATAGCCCTTTAACAGTTTTTTTAAGTCTTTAAGAGCGGTTTTCGCGTCGGCGATAAGCTGCACGGCGTCGAGCTTGGCCGCTTGGAAAGGAGATACGGTAATGTTTATAAAACGCGCTTTTTCGTTAAACAGCCATTTCGACGAGGTTGTAAAATCGGTATAGCGCGTTCCCACGCCGATTACAAGGTCGGCCGTTTTGGCGATTTCGTTTGCGCACGCGGTTCCCGTAACGCCGATACCGCCCAAATTGTAAAAATCTGTCCACACGACGGCGCTTTTACCCGCTTGGGTTTCGCCGAAGGGAATGCCGAATGTTTTTGCAAACGAAGCGAATTCGGCATGAGCTTCCGAATAGCGTACGCCGCCGCCGCAGATAAGCATGGGGCGTTTTGCCTTTTTAATAAGATCGGCCGCCCTTTGCAACGCCTCTTTTTCGGCAGGCCGGCGGGCAAGATAATGCACGCGTTTTTCAAAAAACGAAACCGGATAATCGTAGGCTTCTCCCTCCGTATCCTGCGGAAGAGCAATGCACACCGCCCCCGTATCGGCAGGGTCGGTCAGTACGCGCATTGCGTTGAGCATGGCGGACATAAGCTGTTCCGGTCGCACAATGCGGTCCCAGTATTTGCACACGGGGCGGAACGCATCGTTCGTCGAAAGCGACAAATCGTGAGTTTGCTCGATTTGCTGCAAAACCGGATCCGGCTGGCGGCATGCATAGACGTCGCCGGGCAAAAGCAAAACGGGAATATTGTTCGCCGTTGCCGTCGCCGCGGCCGTTATCATATTTGCTGCCCCCGGCCCGACCGAAGAAGTTACGGCAAAAATCTGCTTGCGCTTGCGTTGCTTTGCAAAGGCTACCGCGACATGGGCCTGCCCCTGCTCGTTTTTACCCTGATACACTTCAAGGCGCTTTGCTTCCTGAGTCAATGCCTGACCCAAACCAACAACGTTCCCGTGTCCGGGCAGCAAAAAAACGCCTTTTACAAAGGGCTGTTCATTATCGTCCCAGCGTATATACTGATTTTCCAAAAACCTGACCAGCGCTTGGGCCGTCGTCAAACGTACCGTTTCCATTTTTTCTTCCTTTTATTGCTCTTTATTGTCGTTCTTTAAAAATATGATCGTTTGCATCGCTTTCCCAAAGCCATGCATGCTCTTTATCGTCGATACGCGTTTTTTTCCACGGATCGCCGTCCAAATGCCGGATACCCCATACATAACACATCGCGTAGCCGGGAGCCGCGCCCTGAGAATGGAAGCCGCTCGTAATAACGGTGAGCCCGTTGTGTGCCGACTTGAAGATTTCTCCGCCTGCAAAACTTACGCCGAAGCCCTGCGGTTTATCGAAGCGGTGAAAATACACTTCCGGCTGGGGATGATGGTGCGGCGGATACGACGACCACTTTCCGGGAAAATTCAGCACTTCGCCGAGCACCATGTTCGAATACGGCGCGTTGTCGTAGTCGAAAAACGTTTTTATTTCGCGCCGCATACAGCCCATCAATTCGCCCTTGTTTCCCGCATGCTGAACAATCACATCCGAAGGCGCATAGAGCCTCGATTCAAAGCTGCGTTCATTTATCGTTTTTTGCACATACAGTTCGCTGTGAGCGAGCGCGGTAATCGTAACTTCGGTTCCGGCGCATACGTGCAGGCACCATCCGTCTTCTTCAAATTCGTTTTTGCGGCTGCAGTCGCGCTCGATTCCGTTCCATTTAAAGCGCACTTTCCCGCAAAACAGCAAAAAAAGCGCTTCCGATTCCGTACCGGGGAAAACAAAGCTTTCTCCCGCATCCAAAATCAAAAGCCCCACATCCATCATCGTTCCGCAATCGTCTTTTTTTGAATCGATATAAGAATTGTATCCTTTTACGGCATTTTTTTGTATATACACAAAACCTCCCGCATATCGGCATACGCATAAAAAGCGGCAAAACGCACACCATTTACCGTCTCGCCGAATTGAATTTATAACTATTATGATACATACAAACTACCATGACTTTACAACGATGTCAATAAATATTTTTAATGCACAGGCAACAAATACTAAAACTTATCCACAAAAGAACAAAGAGTTTACCTGCACTGTGGATTTATTTCTTTTTTCGCAGAGTTCCGGGCGTAGTCGATTCATATTTTTTGAAAACTCTGATAAACGAAATATCGCTTGAAAATCCGACAGCCAAAGCTATTTCCTTTACATCGGAATCCGTTGTAAAAAGCAACTGCTTTGCCTCGCTTATGCGCAACTGCGTAATGTATTGCACGGTACCTATAGCATAGGTATTTTTAAACACGGTAGAAAGATAAGAGTTACTGATACCCAACTCTTCCGCAATACGATATGTCCCGAACAGCGGATCTTTAAAATCCCGTTCGATTATTTCTTTCGCCTTTTGCGCCAAAAGCATTCCCGCCGTTTCGTTCTTTTTAAGTGCCGATAAAGTCTTTTGAAAATCGTCGTATCGATCATTGTCCGTTTCGGTTCGGTTATAACAAAAAACATTGTCGGTGCAAACCTGTAAAGAATTATTCAAAGCCTCCAGCGCCTCTTTATAACTTGCAGGAATATCTTTCAGCGTATCATAACACAAACCGATTCCGGCTGCAAATTGTATGTCTTTAGGAAAAATATCGGCGGCTTTCTTTATGATTGTATAAAAAAAAGAAGAAGTTTTAAATTGTTCGCTGTTTAATAGGATAACATATGCATTATTCTTACAAATGACTGCCGCTTCATAGTCATATTCTTTAAAAAAACGTATTAATTCTTTATCATACTGTGCCCGGTCGCCTTCGTTCAGCGCCATTACACATACGACAAAAAAAGGAAACTCAAACATAATATCGTATTGTCTCGCCAGCAAAAAAGCTTCCGCTTCGCTTGAACACGGTTTTTCTATAAGGCGTGCTAAAAACAAACCGTTTAAGGTATCCTGTCGCGATTGCAATTTTGCCATTTGTATATTTTTTTCATTCATTAAGTTATTGATCTTTTGCGATATTGCTTTTATCGTATCTTCTTCCGCAAGCGGATCTATGCCGATTTGTTTTAACAAAAGATTCAGCGGCTTTAGATTTTTAAGACTGATAAAATACGAAAGGGATAAAGCTGCAAGACATATTACCGAAAACGATATTATGCATATACTCAAAAGTACATACAGCGGCCTGAAAATATCGTTATATGAATAAAAGGACACATATCGAAGATTCGGAGAGAAGGAAGACGATACAATAAAAATATCGGAAAAAGGTTTCCGAAGCAAAAAATTTCCGTCGGCAAACGCATGTATTATGTGCTCCGAACCGGTATAATCGACTAATTGATTATCGAATAAAATACCGTATGCTTTATAGTTTACATCGGAAGATATGCTTTGAGTTATATTTTTTAATAATTCATTCGTACGTAATTTTATTACGATATAACCGGTTTTTTCTCCTTGATAATATAATAATTTTACATAATATAATTGCGATTTGTCGTCGGCGGCGACTGCAATAAAACCGCTGTTGCTTTGCGCAACAAAAGCCTTTTCATCAATATGCATCACAAAAAAATCGTTTTCCAACATGCAATATGATTGTACGGGGAAACAGCCTAAATTCCCGATAATCAAATTCGCGTACGGATAACAAATATAAATACTACCTATCGCAGAATGGATATTTTTATAATCCTGCAATTGATTGGTAAACGTATACAATTCTTCAGAATATCTCTCTTTTGTATTTTTAATTTTTTTCATACGGATATTAACCGGATGTAAATCCAAGGCAAAAACATATTTTTGTATTTCCAACAAAACGGTATCTATCGTACTCTTCGTAAATTCCGCCGTATTTACCGCATTTGCAAGTAAAGTATCTTTTAACGAAAATAAAATAAAAGCCGACACCAGTGAACAAAAGAAAAGAACAAGTGCCGCAACGAGCATTATCGATTTTATCCACTGCCGACTTGTTTTCGGGATTCGTATAAGCATTCGCCCTTCATTCCGTATATGAGCGTATACATGTATTGATTTTATAACGTAATTGCGTTAAATATTCGCTTTCCAAAGGATATTTGGTAAAAGTTATCGGATAATCGAGTCCTTCATGAATTATGTCGCATACCTTTGAACGCCCTGCAAGAGATTCCGCTTTTTGCAGCGCGCGCAAATCCGCAAAAGCTTCCATTTGTACTTCATTTCTGATCGAAGCATATGCGCTGCCGTCCGGTGCGGGATACACTAAAAACGCATCGCCGGAAGGAAAGGCAAAACCGCAATCGGTAGTAATAAAAGGGTTAATGTGTTTTTTTGAAAACTGCGTATTGTAAAAATTAAAACCCCAATGTAAAAAGCCTTTTATATTATACAGATACAACAATACGCCCATTATTCTGTTCCGCGAACTCGGCATGGAAAAAAATCTGTTAGGTACGTCAACGCTTTGCGAAACACAATAATACACCCACAAGTCTTTAACTTTGTGATCTATAAAAGGTTGAATATGATCATTTGAAGGAATCGGATGCGAAACCACTCCTTTTTTATAAAAATCATAGCTTGAAAGCGCATCCATAACCGTATAGCCCTTGAGCAGGGGTATTATAATTTTTTTTGCTTTAAGATATGAACGCAGATGCTGTTCATGCGGTTCATCCGATACATGAAATATTATATGTTTTTTATCGAAGCCTTCGTCATGCAATACCCGTATAAGTTCGGGAATAAAAGCGGTTAAGAATTTTTTATATGCAGCCGAGTCGGCAGCCGTGTGCCAGCCGAACAGTTTTGTTTCAACACCGTCCACGTTTGCCATTATTTTAGGCGTCGATTCCGCACCCCATTGCGTAAAAAAGTGTGCAATTTCAAGATAGGTAATTCCTTCTTTTTTGCACAACCTGCACCAGCGTTCCAATAAAGTAAAATTAAATGAATAAACGCCCTTGGTCTTTGTAACGGATACCAATTGTACCGTTGTTCGTTCCCCGCCGACGGCGGTATCCAAAGGCGGTGTAAATATAGGCGTTAAAAGCATATTGATTCCGCAATCGTGTGCCGCGGCGTGTATAAAATTGCCTATTATTTTCCAGTGAGCTTCGGAAAAAACCGGCACTGCATAAAAGTCGGCAAGACAATCCGTGTGGAACCATTCGGTATGAATAAGTTTTTGCCCGGGCAGCTCGCAGTCTATTACTTCAAGATCCGCATATAATTCTTTCGATAGAGACGTATTGCTCTCTGAACGAACGGCAACACAAAGCCGATAATTTCCGGCCTTTGCGGAAGATAAATCCACGTCGATCCACACGCTCCCGAACTGATCGGAAACGGGTTTTATTTTCCCGGAAGACGGAACGAGCAGGTCGGGATACAAACCGGGGGCTGTTCGCAAATAGTTTTTATCCCGCTTATCCGTCACCGGATAGTGGGAAGGCACCGATATGACATCCCGTAAACGAACAGGAACATCAATACCCGATACCGTAACGTCGAATTCCGGAAGAGGAGATCTTCCGTGATTTCCGTGTACGGAGTACACCAATTGAAACGCAATGCGATCGCCGATTAACCCGTTAAAAGTATAATCGTACAAAGGTTTCGGCCTCGAGTCGGCAAAAACTTTTTCAAGCGAAGAAGCTAAAAAAAACTCAAATGCGCTCATATCTCTCCTCTTCTTTCGGCAAGTTTACGCTTTAATTCCGCTTAATGCAATCCCTTCGACAAATCGCTTCTGCAATATAAGATATAAAATAAACGGGGGTAAAAATGCCAATGTCGAACCTGCCATAACCAAACCGTAATTGGTTGTGTAACTGCCTTTTAACGCCGCAATGGCCAAGGTTAATGTTTTCATATGCGGTTTCGACGCAATAACCAGCGGCCACAAAAAATCATTCCAGCTCGATATAAAGGTAAAGATCGTTAATGAAACCAATACGGTTGTTATCAGCGGCAGCACCAACAAAAAAAAGATTCTATGCTCGGAACAACCGTCGATTCTGGCTGCTTCCAATAAATCGTTCGGGATACTTAGCATAAATTGTCTTACTAAAAAAACGCCGAACGCATTAACGATAGGAAAAATCAATGCGGGGTAGGTATTTAATAATCCTAAGGACTTCATAATAAGAAATACGGGCACCAGCGTAACCTGTCCGGGTATCATCAAGGTCGCAATGTATAGGGCAAAAAGCGTATCACGGCCTTTGAATTGCTTTTTTGCAAACACATATGCGGCCATAGAACTGATAAGTGCATTAAAAAAACAGGCGCAACCGGTAACAATAAAACTGTTGCGTAAATTAACGATGATATTAAAATTTTTAAAAACCAAGTCGTAATTGCTCAGATTGAATTCGCGTACATTAAAATCAAAATTAAGCATCGTTTTTTGCGTAAATGAAACCAAAATCATATAGGCAAAAGGAAAAATTGCCGAGACGGAAAACACAAAAAGTATTATTCCGAAAATGGAGTTAAAAATATACGTTTTTATTTTTGTTTTTGTTTTTATATTTGTATCACTCATCTTTACCGCCCGCTAAAAGTTTTTTTTGCACAGCTTGAATTACTACAACCAATATAAACATCAACAACGCGATTGCACTTGCATATCCCATATTGTATTCTTTAAAAGCCGTATTATAGATCGTCAATACAAGTGTTACGGTAGATAATCCCGGCCCGCCGCCGGTCATTGTATACACCATATCGAAAATCTGAAACGACCATATTGTACCGAGCGTAATAATCAAATAGGTGATTTTCGATAAACCGGGCAGCGTAATATTAAAGAAAGTCTGTATCGGATTGGCTCCGTCAACCTTTGCGGCTTCATACAAACTCGCAGGTATATCGAGGATTCCCGCGTAAAAAATAACAAGAAAATAACCGATATGCTTCCAAACTGTTGCCGCACTGATGCCGATAATGCTTGAAATCTTTCCACCGAACCAGTTTACGGCCGGCAATCCGAATATTTTCAGCAATTCGTTTATCGGACCGTACGAAGAAAGCAACAACGACCAAAGCGTACCGACAAGAACCGATGAAGCGATAACGGGAATAAACAGCGCACTGCGCACAAAGTTGCCGAAAGTCTTTTTAAAATTTGCAGCAATGATAGCCGCAAGCAATAAGGAAATAACCGTTTGACAGGGAACAATAATAAGCGTAAATAAAACGGTATTTTTAAATGAAGCGCCGATGTACGGATCCTTAAGCATACGCAGATAGTTATCAAACCAAACCGGCTGCGGCCTTTGTATAACGTTATATGACGTAAAACTTAAAAAAATATTCATTAAAATCGGAATAATCGAAAAAGTCATCAGTAATATAAAACTGGGCAGTATATACAGCAGACAAAATCCCAAATCCGATCCGGTGTTTTTTTTCATTCCGTATTTCCTTACACAATAAAATCGGGGCTGCCCGAAAATCCCGATAGTCGGGCAGCTTCTATTAAAACAAGCTTTTAAGACAGCCCCGTCTTACAACTTTTTAACAGTTACTTTGATATAACGCTTTTACTGTAATCAACCGTATTTGATATGGCTTTTTCGGGACTGATATCTCCGAGCATCATAAGCTGCAAATTCTTAAAGAGATTGTCCATAACTTTAAAAGCGCCTTCGGCAACAGGAAGGGTACGGAAATATTTACTTTCATTATCAAACAAGCTTTTAAAAGCGGGATCGGCATTATAACCTTCATCACGCGTAATAGCCGGGAATGCGGCAATTTGTGTGTGGAACAGCGTCATCGTTTCTTTGCTTGTAATAAATTTCATAAGAGAAGCCGCCAATTCTTTATTCTTACACGCTTTACTCATTATGAGCGCATCGGAAGCTACCCAAATCGCTTTTGTTTTATCCTTAAAACTGGGAAGATACGTCCAGTTTACTCCGGATTGTCTTAAAGCATTTGCAGATTTGGCATCCATACTCGCAATCGCAATCTTTCCCTGTGTGAACAAGGTTCTCACGGAACTGGTGTTAAGCGAAAGACTTTCTTTGGGAAGTACATCGTATTTAAAACGTAAATCATGCAAGAACTGTGCAACTCTGACCGCCGCATCGTTATCCATTAACGCAACTCTATTGCCTTCTTTATTGTAAATTTCGCCGCCCGCCTGCCACAAATACGGATAAAAAATATTATTCAAAGCGCCGATGGAAGAATCCGCCCATTCCATAGCGATAGGCATAACACCGGGAAGATTAAGTTTTTTTACATCCAGCGCACATTGAATCAGCTCGTCCCATGTTTGCGGCAGCGTGTTCCAACCGGCTTTTTTGAGAATATCCGTATTAAAAAACGGAACACGAGGATTACCGACAACAAAGGGCAATGCATATTGCGCGCCTTTCATATTTCCCTGTTTCCAATAAATATAATTATCTTTTTCTTTTTGTGTAAAATAGGGAGCAATGTCGGCCAAAGTTCCCATTTCGATAAAATCGTTAAATATTTCAAGATACATGTAGCCGACATCGGGGCCTTCTCCGGCTGCAAAACCGGTAAGATATTTTTCTTCATATCCGCCCCAAGGAGTAATTTCAATCGTCAGGTTACAGTTGTTTGCATCCGCCCAAGGTTTAAGGGTCTCGGTCCAAAATTGCATATCCAGCGACTTACCGGATGAAAGCGGAGGCAGCCACAGCAAAAGCGATTGTTTTTTCCCGTCCGACCGTTTTGCACCGCTGTCGGAAGATCCCGACGCAAATGACGCCATTGCGACTGATATACATAACAAAGCCGCTAATAAAGTTTTTTTCATTGTACACGCTCCTTTTCAATGTGTTAATGATACGTAATGTTCGAACACGTCATGAAAGGATTTTAATCCGCGTTTTCGAATTTGTAAATTATCATTTTTTTCGATTTTCAGATAATTTATAAAGTTAAAAAAATGTTAATTATTAAAAATTTATCCGACCGCTTTTATGTCCGTTTTGAATCTTTTTATCAGATATGTGCTTGCCAAAATAAGCACCGCTGCGGTCATTATAACGGAAGCGGCGCCCGAATAACCTATCTGCAAATTCTTTGTACCGTACTGATAAATATACTGGCTGATTGTTGCGGTTGAATTTGCCGGCCCGCCCCGCGTTAAGATATTGATTTTATCGAACAATCTGAATGTATCTATCGTACGCAGCAAAACGACCATACCTATGCCCGTTGAAATATCGGGAAGAATAATATGAATTAATTTATTCCAATATGAAGCCCCGTCTATATCGGCGGCTTCATACTGCGACTGCGGAACGGTTTGCAGTTCGGCATAAATGAGCAAAAAAGAAAGCGGCGTATACTGCCAAATATCTATAATAAGAATCGCATTAAACGCCGTCTTTACATCCATAAGCCAGTTTACCGGAGACATTTTGACAAACTCGAGCATCTGATTGATAATTCCGTTGTTATTTGAAAACATCGTCTGCCATATGAGGGCCGCCGTAACGGTAGGCACAAGCATGGGAAGCAGCAAAAGCGTACGGACTAAGTGCTGACCTTTTCGCAAACTGTTTACAAAAAGCGCCAGCACAAGCCCGAAAAGCGTTTCGGCGATGACGGCAAGTACGGTAAACTTAACGGTATTCCAAAGCGATTTTTGAAAATACGCGTCTTTAAAAATATTGACGTAATTACGCACTCCTATAAAAGACGAGCGTGTTTTCGACAACAGATAATAATCGGTAAAGCTGTTTTTTATCGTAAAAAACAGCGGAAAAATACTGAGTACCGTCAACAGCACCGCCGAAGGCAATATCATGGAATATATAAAAGATTTGTTTGTCTTTATCATATATTATTTTGCCATTATTTCTTCTATAGCTTTTTTTGCGGCAGCCAAACCGTCGTCGATGCTCTTTCCTGCGGAAACGACATTCGAAAGTTCTATGCCGAATGCATTTTCAACGGACGACCATTTCGGTGTGCGCGGGCGTACGACCGAATTATTGGTGCCTTCGTAAATAACGCTGAAATACGGATATTTTGCGGTTATTGCGGAATCGGTAAAAACGCTTGTACGTGTAGGAACGCCGCCCTTATCAACTGCGGACTTTTGCACTTCCGCACTTGTTAAATAAGTTAAAAGTTTTAAAGCCGTTTCTTTATGAGTACTGTTTGCGGTAATACCCATCATCCAGTTGCCGATCATACCTGTTGCGTGTTTTTCCGAAGACGAGGATACGCGATCGGGAATTGCGGCATAGGAAGCTTGAGCGTTTGACGAAGAAATAAACCACGAAGGCCAGCCCAAAGCCATACCCGCATTACCGTTCGCAACGGAAGCGACAATATCGTTCTTTTCATAATTGGCACCGGCGGCAAACAAATCACAGTACATTTTTAAAGCTTTTTTTGCTTCGGGCGAATCTACGACAACGTTCCAGTTTTCATCAAATACATCGCCTCCGTAAGCCCATAAAACCGGCAAAAAATCGGATACAATGGGATTTCCCTGCTGGCCGCGGATTACATAACCGGCTTTTCCCGCCGATTTTATTTTTTTTGCGGTTTTCAGCACATCTTCCCACGACGACGGCAGCGGCATTCCCGCATCTTTTAAAACGGAATCATTGTAAAAGAAAAGCTGAACGTTTCCCGTAAAAGGCAGCGCATAGGTATCGCCTGTCGCATACGGGCTTTTTCCCAAAGCCAAAGATTTTTCCACAAAGTCCGTATCGTCTTTATAGCCCATTGCGGTTAAATTCTGCAAAACGCCGTTTTCCGTAAATTCGGGCATAACCGGATCGTCGATCATCACCAAATCGTATACGCCTTTTGTGTTGATGGAATCCAAAGCGGCGTGCTGTTTTAAGTCGTCCGCGCTGAAAGCAAGTACGTTTACCGTACAATTATTTTTTTGTTCGAAATCGCCCTTTACGGCTTCGATAACATCGGTATGCGTACCGCCGCGCGCGGCAACGGTTAAAACGATTTTTCCCGTAGAAGATACCGAGCTTTCATTCTTTCCCTTGCATCCCGAAAAACATACAATCCCGGCAACAAAGACCGCAAGGGCCGCAGCGATTTTTACTTTTTTCATTTTCTCCTCCTAAAAATATATTAAAAAAGTTTGTCGGTTCGGTAAGGCTTAACCTTTTACGGCGCCGCCGGCCAAACCTTTTATAAGATACGTTTGAGCAAAAAGCACAAAAAGCGACACCGGAATAACCGAAAGCACGCCGCCTGCGGCTATGTTTCCCCATTGCGCCAGTTCCTGTTCACTGTTTAACGTCGCCAATATAAGGGGGACGGTATAGTGATCCGATTTTTGTACGAAAATAACGCCGTACAGATATTCGTTCCATGAAGTCATAAAGGTTAAAATCAGTACGGCTGCAAGGCCGGGAAGAATAAGCGGTAAAATGATTTTCAAAAAAACCGTCCATTCTCCCGCACCGTCGATTTTCGCACTTTCCTCCAATTCTTTCGGCTGGTTCGCAAAAAAGCTTACCAAGTACCAAATAATAAAAGGAATGTTTAAAAGTATATGCGATAAGACTATGGGAATTTTCGTCCCCAGCAAGCCGATACGGTTCATCATAACGTACAGCGGAATGGCAAAAGCGATCGGCGGCAAAACTCTGAGCAAAAGCACCCACAAAATCCCCGTCTTTTTCAAACGAAAAGCAAAACGTGCGCGCGAAAATATATACGCGCAGGGAACACCGGCACATACCGCAATCGCAAGCGAAACCAAAGCAACCTGCAAACTGTTTACGATCGAATTACCTATATGCTTAAATTTGAACAACGAAACAAAATGGCTGAAAGTAAAAGAGTGAGGCAGAATGGAAAGCTTTGCCGTTAATTCGGCATTGCTGCGGATGGAAAGCGACAGCATCCAATAGATGGGAAACAAAGTCCAAAGCAACACAATCGCAAGAAACAACGCTTTAAGAGGCCTTATTTTATATTTCATAAAAACATCCTATTCCCAAAACGCGTTTTTACACGGAAACGGAGCGTACGTCCTCGTCCGTATAAAAGTTTTCTATATACTTGCGGACATCGGCGCGCGTTCCCCGGAAGGGGCCCTTTGTTTCCATCTTAAGCGATACGAGCGCGGTTGCAAACAGTAAAGCTTCGGGTATGGAAGAAGTGTTGCGCTCGGCGATATAGGTCGCAAAGCAGGTGTCGCCCCGCCCGGTGCGGCCGGCAAGGGAACGCGCCTTTATCGGGCAGCTGTACAAAAAATCGCGCGTGCGCACGATAACCTCGGTATTGTGCGTAATGAGTACTTCTTTTGCGCCCCAATCGCACAGCTGCGCGGCGGCCTTGCGCGTATCGGATAAGCCGGTCAGGATTTCGCCCTCTTTTGCGTCGGTTTTAAAATAATCTATATAGGATAAATACGTGCGTTTATTTTTCCAATCGGCATAATCCATGGAGCCGGAGGTTGTCGGGCGCCGGAGCAGGCACTGGGCATCGACGGCGATTTTACCGTGGCCGAGTGCGGCGACAAAAAGCGTATCGTCAAAATCGTCGGTGGTTAAACCTGCAAAATGATAAATGCGCGCCGGAACTTTTAAGATATCGCAGGCATAAAAGGGATCGGATTCGCTGATCAAATCGCACGTGCGCTGTTCTTTGTCCGCCGTAAAATAGGTATTGCGGATTGAAGTCGTATCGGCGCTGAAAAAACGGTACACGTCCATGGGCGCCTTATCCAATTCGGCAAGCGTTGAACTGTCCGTATCGTTGCATTTGGTGCACACGGCCGTTTTAAAACCCGCACCGTACGCGGCATAGCCCGATTGAATTATCGCGCCGCCGAGCAGACGGTCTTCGTTGCCCAAGTGGTCGATCATAATGTCTTTTGACACGGGACCGATGCACACGATATCGTACAGTCCTTCAAATTTCTTTGATCGCGCACTCAACAGACATTCCGATGCTTGAATGACGCGGTTTGCCGTTATGCCGTCAACGCCGAAATCGATCATACGTTTTACGTCGTTTGCGCCGTCAACCGTCCATACAAAAACCTTCAGCCCCTGTGTATGGCAAGCGTCGACAAGGTCTTTCGAAGCGTCTTTATAATATAAATTGAGCGCCTTTAAACCAGGCATTTTTTGTTTTAAATCGCGCAAAAAAGAATCGGCGCCGGACTTTAAAGAAGCGCCGTCTATATTGAACAGGACGCGACCTTTGCCGTTTTTAAGCGCGCAAAAACTTTCCTGCGAAACCGAACCGCTGAAAAACGCGCGGTACATAAAATTCTTTTGTTCCAAATATTCGGCAAGCGAGCATACAATATCTTCTTTTAAATCGAAGTTGACGCAGACGGAAGGCTTTTTACCCAAGAATTCGAGCGCTTCATCGAGCATTACGGCGGACTTTCCGTGCGGCGCATCGTGCGAAAGATAAAATCCGTCCGCACTTTTGCGCACATCGATTTCGATAATGTCGCAGGGCAGATCGAGCGCCTTTTGTATATATTCGGCGGAATTCGGTACCGTATTTTCACAGCCGCTGTGGGCCGTCAATAAAATCAATTTTTCGGACATAGCATTCTTCCTTTAGAAAATCCTTCAACGATATTGTTCAACTATAACATGAGAATTCGGCGCTGTCAAATATTTTAAAGAGTTTTTCAAAAATCGGTTATATTTTGAGTAATTATATGTGCACTTATGAATTTTCTTGCAAATTTTATCGTTATGCTCTATGATGTGGTAAATAAGAAAAACTTTTTCGCAAGTTGATTCGCTGCCTGCGCGAGCGGGCGCGTAAATCGGTTCTTTACAGAACAGAGCCGCGAGGCTCTATACTTGCTTCAAAAGTTTTTTAGGAGGAGCGATAAAAAGCGCCGTCTGAAATGGCGCCGGCACTTTTTATGCCGAGTTTGCGTTGCAAACTCGTTATCTATTGCGCTTTCTCAACTCTCGTTTGCGAAAGCGCGAAAAAACTTTTTCGCAAGTTGACACTTGCTTCAAAAGTTTTTTAGGAGGAAGTATGTTTAAAAAGGATGCGGTTTTTTTGGGTATTGCGCCGATCGGCTGGTGCAATGACGATATGCCGGAATTGGGCAAAGAAAATACCTTTGAGCAAATTATAAGCGAAATGGCTTTGGCGGGTTTTACGGGCTGCGAAATCGGCAACAAGTATCCGTCGGATCCGGCGGTTTTAAAAGAAGCGCTCGACTTGCGCGGTATGCGCATTGCAAGCCGCTGGTACAGTTCTTTTTTGCTGACCAAACCGCTGAAAGAAAATGTCGCTTCTTTTAAAAAAGAATTGGATTTTTTAAGCGCGGTAAAAGCAAACCGCATAAACGTGAGCGAACAAAGCTACAGCATACAGGGTAAGATGGATGTTCCCGTTTTGCAAAACAAAAAGCACGTGATGAACGATGAGGAGTGGAAAACCTTTACGACGGGATTAAACGAACTGGGAAAGGTTGCGACGGACAAGGGCTTTAAGCTGTGCTATCACCACCATATGGGAACGGTTGTGCAAAGCCTTACCGAAACGGAACGCATGATGGAACAAACCGACCCGCGTTATGTGTACCTGTGCTACGATACGGGACACTTCACTTTTGCAGGCGAAGACCCGGCAGCCATTTTGAAAAAACACATAGGACGCGTCGGACACGTACACTTAAAAGACGTTCGGCCGAAAGTCCTCAAGCAGGTAAAAGACAACGGCTGGAGTTTTTTAACCGCAGTTAAAAACGGCGCGTTTACCGTTCCCGGCGACGGCTGCATAGATTTCGACACGGTATTCAAGCTGCTTGCCGACAACAAATACGAAGGTTGGATTTTGGTGGAAGCCGAACAGGATCCGGCAAAAGCGAATCCGTTCAAATACGCCAAAATGGCGCGCGCCTTTATAAAAGAACACGCAAAGATATAGGACATATCGAAAAAACCGCTTTTAGCGTTTTTTTTCGATATGTCGCCGAGTTTTCACTCGCGATAATACAGCGAGTGAAAACATCGCATCTACAATTAAGGAAACTGTCCAAAAACTGAAGTTTTTGGACAGCCTCGTCAAAGTCCGGTTTGCCGCGGAAAAGGCAAACCGGATGCCCTTTTGCTTTTCCGGCTAATTCTTTTCCCACGCCTTTTCTTTTAAGTTCGTATAAATGTACACGCCTGCCGACACGGAACACAGCAAAAACATAATGACCGAAAGTGCGGCCGCGCGTTCGTAGCGCAAATACTTATTGAATTGATCGAACAGCGAAATGCCGAGCATTTTCGGAAAGTTGCCGCCCATCAAATACGGCGTCGTAAAAGCGCCGACATTTGACATAAACACAAAGGTTCCGGCAACGACAATGTCTTTAAGCGACAGGGGCAAAATCATCGAAAAGAACACGCGGATTTTACTTGCACCGACGTCGCGCGCGCTTTCGATTATCGAATCGGGAACGGCGCTCAAACCCGCGGTAATCATAAGAGCGGCAAAGGGAATGTTAAACCACAGGTTCATAAGAATCATGCCGCCCGCATGGTACATAAGCCCGAGCTTAATGTCCGCGCCGAACACGTTCGAAATGCGGTTTATAAGACCGGAATCGCGGATAATCGTAATCATCGCATACACGGCGACAAGGCCGGGAACGAATCGCGGAAGCAAATACAAACTGCCGATTGCGCGCGAAAAGGGCGAATCGACAAAGCGCAAAAACAGAGCCAAAAGATAGGCAACCGTAATCGCGATAACCACCGTCATAACAACGACGAACAAGGTAAAGCCCAAATTGGTCAATTCGCGTTTTGTCGTAAAAAAGAACAGGTAATTTTCAAACGTGAATTCTCCGGTTTTCGGGTGCGTAAAACTTTTTTGTACCGCAGCGATAATCGGAAGGGCAACGACCGCCATAACCGTTAAAAACGCGGGCATCACCAAACCGTATGCAACCAAGCGTTGTTTAATCGTTTTATTCATAACCGCGCCCCTTTTTAAAACTCGTGATATCGGTTTAAGCCCAAGTGAACCTGTTGTCCGGGCGCCAGATTTTTTGCCTGTTCGCGCGTCGCAAAACAGCGCACAATCGAATTTCCGCATTGCACGGTTACTTCTTCGTAGTGGCCGAGTACCATAATCGTGCGGATTGTACCGGAAAAATCCGAAGCTTTTTCGCTTATCGTAATATCTTCCGGGCGGGCGGCGATAATTTTTCCGTTGTGATTCAAAAAGTTCATATCGCCGATAAACGAAGCAACGTAGCGCGAAGCGGGCTTGTCGTAAATTTCGGTGGGGGTACCGATTTGTTCGAACACGCCCTTATTCATAACGACGATGCGGTGTGAAATTCCCATCGCTTCTTCCTGGTCGTGCGTAACAAACACAACCGTAATGCCCAGTTCCGATTGAATCTTTTTGAGCTCTTCGCGCATTTGCTGGCGGATTTTCGCATCAAGGGCCGAAAAAGGCTCGTCGAGCAAAAGCACTTCGGGCTTGAGCATCAAAGAACGCGCAATCGCAATGCGCTGTTGCTGGCCGCCGGAAAGCTGCCCCGGATATTTTTTTTCGCAGCCGCTCATGGATACAAGTTCCAAATATTTTTCGATTTCGGTTTTAATCGTCGCTTTCGGAATTTTACGCAGCTTAAGGCCGAAGGCAAGATTTTCGTAAATGGTCATGTGCGTCCACAAGTTATAGCTTTGAAAGACCATAGCCGTCGGCCGTTTTTCCGGCGGCAGCGCAACAATCGATTTATTGTCGATTAAAATATCGCCCGAAGTTACATCCAAAAAGCCGCCGATCGTACGCAAAATGGTACTTTTACCGCAGCCGGAAGGTCCGAGCATGGTTACGATTTCGCCCTCATAAATACTCAAGTTTATGTTTTGTACCCCGTCGCCGTTTTTATACAGCTTCGACATATTCCGGATTTCAAGCTTTACCGGCCGATTTTCTTTATTTTCATTCATCTTTTTCCTCGCATTGTAAACATTTTAAAGACAACTTTGAAAACGCGTTTTTATTTCATTTTAAAACCGCCGGCAATAGCGGCAGGTCCGATATATTTTCTCATTGCCAATATAAGCACCAAAGACGGAACAATCAGTATGAGCGCAAAAACGGCTCCGGCTTGTCCCGGGTAATCGAGAATAACACCGTACATTTCGACCGGCATGGTTTTTATGCGCCCCAAGCCGACGAGCATGGTTCCCTGGGCTTCTTCCATGGAACCCAAAAAAGTATACAACGTCGCGACGGCGATGCCGGGCATAGCCATCGGAAGCGTTACCGAAAAAAAGGTGCGCAAGGGACCGGCACCCACATCGCGCGCAGCTTCTTCCTGCTGGCGGTGTACGGAACGGAACGCACTTGCGGGAAGCCACACCATAAACATCATCGAATTGATCATGTGAATGATGACGACGCCGGCAAGGGTGCCCATCAAATTATATTTATAAAACAAAATACCTATGGATGTATAAATTCCCAATTTGGGGAAGGCATTCGTCAGTAAAAACGAAAGCATAAAAATCTTTCTGCCGGGAAATTTAAAACGGGCAAGCGCATAGGCCGCGGGAATGCACAGCACCATCGAACACATAGTCGTAATTGCGGCGACGGTAAACGACTGAACAATCGAAGACACGAGGCTTTGCTGGCCGAAAATAAATTTCCACCATTTTA
Source organism: Treponema maltophilum ATCC 51939 (assembly GCF_000413055.1). Classification (NCBI taxonomy): domain Bacteria; kingdom Pseudomonadati; phylum Spirochaetota; class Spirochaetia; order Treponematales; family Treponemataceae; genus Treponema; species Treponema maltophilum. The sequence continues at coordinate 1,884,096 of NZ_KE332518.1, forward strand.
TTCCCCATTGTTGGGGAAATACGGCCGGTACCGTGTACGTGTCGGCAAAGGCCAGCATACACATGTTTAAAAGCGGGCCGTAAAAAAACAAAATAAATACGGCAAAGATGATAAACTCAATAAAACGTTTGCGCCCGACGGCAAAATAAAAACGTTTGGGATTCAAATACTTGAACATAAAAACTCCGAAAAGCGATTCAATCGGGAAACGCCGATTATTGTTTGGCTGCTTTCTTAAATGATTTTAAAAGGCTGCGAAAAACGCGGTAGAAAAACTTCAGCGGAGGGCGCCGAAAAGTTCACCCTTCAGGCACCCTCCCCCGTTTTTTTAAACTACTTCAGCGTACTGATTTCCACATCCCAGCGTTCATTAAAGGCGGTCGAAAGATCGCCGATAGACATAACGCGGAATTTGCTTACGTCGAGGTCGCGCAAATCTTCATAGCCGGTTAAGTCCATCTTTGTCGTATCGACAAGCGGAATGGCGGCCATTTTGCGCACGAGCATGGTTTGCGTCTGCTCGCTCAAAATGTAATTGATAAACGCAAAGGCGCCGTCGCTGTTCGAACCGAAATTCGGAACAATCAAGCCCTGAACGGAACCGGTAAAAGAGGGTTCGATCGTGCACATTTTGATGTATTCGGGGACCGTTCCCGCAGCGCGCTGCGAAAGCAGCATATCCGCCCATGCGGGGCACATGTCGATTTCGCCGTTGGAAAGAAGGTCGAGCGTTCCCTGGTTTTTATTGGGATACACAACCGCTCCGCCGGATTTATACATATACGGATGGATTTTCGCCAAATAGCCGAATCCGGGATCCCATTCTTTTGTCCATTTTTCGTCGTCGCTCATCATCGCCGCAGGATCCGAAATAAAGTTGTACACGGCCGTGCGCGCAAACGAATCGCCGGCACCGCCGGTTCCGGGCGTGTTGTAAGAAAAGCGTCCGGGATGATCCATAATCCACTGCGTCAATTCGTCGGTGGTTTTAGGCGGAGTGGGAACCGTTTTGGAATTGTAGGCAAGAACGACGGTCGTTCCGCGGTACGGCTGCAACTTACCCTTTGCCGTCGGCGGCTGAGCGGAAACCCCGGCCGCATTGGGCACCTTGGCCGGATCGATTTTCAAAAAGCCCTGCTCACCGATAAGCGAAACCGTGCGCGACAAATCGTCGCCGCCCAAATCGACCAAATCGTAATCGGTTTTGGTTTGCTTCGCCTTATAGGCCGCCGTAAGCATATCGACCAGAGACTGCGTTCCCGTGCCGCTGAGCATAAAATTCAATTTGATTTCATACTTTCCCGCGTATTCGGAATTCGTGTTGAAATCGGTTGCCAACGCTTCAAATATTTGGCGGACATTGTCCGAACCGGTTGCCCAAAGGTTGACGGTTTTGTTGTCTTTTGCCTGCGCTTTTTTTCCGCACGCAGTAAACAAAAGCGATAACGCGGCGCACACGGAGAGAACCGCGTAAATCCGATTTTTTTTCATGTGTTTGTACTCCTTTTTGTGAAAAAAATCTGAATATGATTTAAATAGTTTAGCACGAGAATTTCTATCGCGCAAGGAAAAAAAATCAGAAATTTGGCTTTTTTTTACTTGACAAAATGGGGGGGGGGGGGGGTAATATAAAAGAAAATCTTCGAAACACAAGAGGAGGAGCTTTAAAGATGAAAAAGTTGTGTACGGCTTTGGCAATATTCTTTTTTGCATTGCCGTTTTGTTTTGCGCAGAACTTTTTGCCGCGCGGAACATACCGTTCTCCTTTCGAAAACGGTATGAACGGTATAACTGCCGAAAAGAAAAGCGGCGGCATAAAAGGCCGACGTTTTCTTACGCCGACCATAGGATACGCAAATCATCTCACATTGGGCAGCAGCAACAGCGCAAATACGCTTTTACTGGGCGCGGATTTTATGTATCGCAGAAATTCGGGCTTTACCCTTTGGTTCAATAACGCCCTTGTCGCAGGGCCTATTGATTATACGGAGAGGGACTACTATGGTTTTAATATGTATAAAAGAACCGGGTTCATCGCCGGTTGGATGGGCGAGCTTCTTTTGGGATATTCAACAATACTGCAAAATCATCAATTCGAATTCGGTGCAGGCTTGCAAACGGCGTATGCCTTTGGATCTGCAATGTTGGCGGAATTAGGCGCACTGGCTTTTCGATTTAATTATACGTATTTTTTGAATGAAAAAACGGGAATAGCGGCTTGCATTACGGACGGAATCGGTCTCGGTATGATAGGAAGATCGGGCGGTTATGACTATATAAATGCCTTCAGCATAAAAGTCGGCCCCGTCTTTAAATTATAATTACTTTAAGAGAATAAGGAGAACTTTGTATGAAAAAATTTTTTAATGTATGTTTTGTTTCGGTTATAGCCGCCTTGATTTTAGCGGCATGTACAAGCGTTTCGCCTACGGTAAGTGAAATAAACAGAATACGCCATGGCGAACCGGCTCTGCCGGAGATCCCGTATGAAGCGTATACGGTTGTCGGCCGCGTAAGCGGTGAAAGTACCGTTTCAAACAGGCGGACATCGGTCGGCTTATTTGAAGGCGACACCGGAAATTACGGCAGCCTCGATACATTCGATGCAATTTATCTTAATATCGGCGAAAAAGCCGCTGTAGCTCCGCAAACACCCTTTGACGCGGCGCTTGCAAATGCCGTATATAAGATGATCGCGCAAGCGGACGAACTGCAAGCCGACGCCATTTTTTTTGTGCGCACAAAAACAAAAATTGCCTCTGAAAACGAAAAACAAACTGTTTCCGTCCAAATACGGGGAATTGCGGTAAAATTAAAGTAAGCGAATCGTGCCTCTTTTACTTTAATATTTGATTAAGGGAACTGTAAAAAAACTGCAAGCCTATCGGCTTATTCTGTAAGGAAATTATTTTAAGAATCAGTTTTTGAACAGTTCCCTTGATTTTTATAATGACCTTTTTTACATACCTTATTTCCGCTTTTTCGAATCGGCGCTTATAAAAATCAGCAGCGCGATTAACAGCAGCGTTAAAAACGCGATATAACCGAGCGTAATGATATCGACACAGTGCGGAAAAAACGGCACCGCAGCGCCCGCACCCAAGGTGCCAAACCCCAAAACGAGTACAAAGCGCGAACTTATAAGATTCAAACGGCGCAAAGCGCGGTGCTCATCGCCGGCCATCGCGGGCGACGAGGTTTTACGCTTTATAAAAATGCGGGCGGCAATGCAAAAAATTCCCGCCGCAATAAAAAGCAAACAAAAAACGACGGTTTTCATATCAGGATAAACGTATTTTGAATTTATTGATTTCGGTCGCAAGCGCTTCAATGCTTTGCTTGTTTTCCGCAGTAATCTCGTTCACTTCCTGCACCGCCTTGGTTATCTGTTCGGAACCGGCCGCTATTTCATTTACGCTGTTCGATATGATTTCGGTCAGATTGCCCAGCTTGGACATTTCGTTTGCTGCGGCATTTCCGCTGCGCAGAATTCCCCCCGAACCTTCTTTTATCGTTACCGTCGCCTCGTTGATGTTCCGGATCGCTTCAAGCACTTCGCGGCTGCCGTTTTCCTGTTCCTGCATCGCTTCGGTTAAACGCGTACTCATATCCTTAACCTGATTCGTCAAACTGAAAATCGTGTTGAATTTTTCCTCGGCGGTTTTCGACGCCGCAGACAAAACTTCTATTTCATTGCCCAATTCTTTAAGCGTTGTCGTTATGGTTTTTCCCTGGGCGCTTGAATCTTCGGCGAGTTTGCGGATTTCGTCGGCAACGACGGCAAAGCCCTTACCCGCCTCACCGGCATGAGCGGCTTCAATGGCGGCATTCATGGCCAAAAGATTCGTTTGGTTTGCAATATGCTGAATAACGCCCGATGCTTCAAGCAAGCCGCCCGATTCTTCGGCTATGCGCTGCGTAATACCGTTTGAATTGACGACGGTGTCGCGCCCGTCGGCGGTGGCGGGCGCAAGCGTTTTGATCACTTCATCGGTTTTGCCGAGCGTTTGACTTATCGAAGCGATATTGCCGGCCATTTGTTCTATAGCCGAAGACGATTGTTCGACGCTTGCGGCCTGCGATTCAATACTGTCGTTCAATTCTTTTATCGTTTCGATAATCCTGTCAACCGTTACCGATGTTTCGCTTACACTTGCCGATTGTTCGGCCGCCTTTTTCGTCATGCTGCCGACATTCGCACCGATTTCTTCAATCGCGCTTGCCGTTTCGGTCATATTCGCGGAAAGCCGTTCTCCGATGCGGCTCATCGATTTCGATTCGCGAATCAATACACCGATCATGGTACAGATATTATCCATTGTCCGGTTAAAATATTCCAAAAGCGTTCCCGTTTCATCATGGGATTTATACTCGATACGTTCGGTAATATCGCCCGAAGCGATTTTTTCAAACAGCGTTTGCAAACGCTTAAAATAATCGAGGAGCCGATTCGACAAAATAAAACCGACGATAAAAACGATTACAAACAGCGCAAAGCCGATAGCTGCCGTATTTTTTACAATACGGAAAAAAGTTTCCTGCACTTCATTTTTCTCGACAAAAACGATCAGCTTCCAGTCAATCCCGCTTACGTCAAACGATTGCGCAAACCAGTGTTTACCGTCCATCGTCAAAGAAATCCTTGCATCATATTCCGTATGCAAATGTTCGAACGCGGGAATTCCCGATTCGCTCAGCAATTTAAAGTTCGCTTCTTCGTGCTTGGGATCGGCCAAAATCGTTCCGTCGCCCTGTACCAGCATAACGTGCCCCGTTTTACCGATGCGGATGTTGCGGATAAACGCAGTCAACTCGTCAAGGCTTACGTCAAGCCCGACACAGCCGATAAACTTGTTTTGTTCCGATTGTACCGAATGAGCGAAACTGATAACGACTTCGCCGCTCGTAGACAAATAGGCCGGCGTTACAACGGTTTTGCCTGCCGCTTCTTTAGCCTGCTTATACCATCCGCGTTCCCGCGGATCATAACCGATTTGATCTTCGCCAGGCCAGGAAGTAACCGAACCGCCCCAAACCGTTCCCATGTAAACTTCCAGCAATTCGGGATAGCTTTTTTGAATGTACTTAAACAGCGCTAAAATCTCACGCCCGCGTTCACTGATCGCCGATCTGCCGTTTGAAGCGGCCGCCGCCTCGCGCGTAAAATTGGGCAGACTGTTGTCGGCAGCTTTAACCGCAGGATACGAAGCCACCATACTCAGCGTGTTTTCATTATTTTTCATAAATATGGAAACGGTTTGATTTGTCGTCGCAACTTGCTGCCGTATAAACTGTTCAAACTGATTTACATTCATTTTGTATATTTGTAAACCGATAACGACGCAAATAAGCGAAATGACCGCAAAAACCGTGAGCATCATCAAAGCGATAAATTTAGTACGAATGGAAAAATGTTTTCGTCGAGCCGTATATTCTCTCATGTCGTAAAAAACTCCTTTTGTTTTATTCTGTGGCAAAATTAAGCCCCGGTAAACAAGGTTGTGCCGCGCCATGCCGACGGGTTGCCCGGCCCGACCCAGCGGTTCAGGGGGAACGAAGCATTCAAACTCGCCTCAATAAATTTCTTTGCAAGCAAAACCGCATCGCGCACCGAAAGCGAACGAGCAAGGCCCGCCGTAATCGCCGCGGCGACCGTACAGCCGGCTCCGTGAGTCCATTCGGTTTTAATTAAGGGACTTTCGATAAATTCGGCACAAACGCCGTCGTACAAAAGATCTACGGCAACGGACGAGCCGGCAAAAGAAGCAAGTTTTGAGCCGCCTTTTATAAAGACGTTCTTTGCGCCCTTGTCCGCAATAATGCGCGCGGCCTTTTCCATCTGCTCCGTCGTTTTTATTTCGCCGACTCCCGCAAGCTGCGATGCTTCAAATAAGTTCGGCGTAACAATCGTGCACAGCGGGAGCAGTTTTTGTTCGATATCGCGATTCAATTCCGGATGCAGCGCTTCGCCCGCCCCCTTGCACACCATAACCGGATCCAAAACATAGGTGCAGTTTTTCGACTGAATGTACTCGCGCGAAAGCTCTATCGCATAGGAGCTGCCGAGCATACCGGTCTTTACCGCATCGGGCCCCACTCCCGTAAAAATCGTTTCCAATTGCGCGCGCAGCACCTTTTCTTCAAGCGGAAAAACCGCGTGCGCCCAATTATTGTGCGGATCCATCGTCGCAATCAATGTTACCGCCGTCATACCGTATACGCCGTATTCTTCAAACGTTTTCAAATCGGCTTCCAAACCGGCGCCGCCCGAAGCATCGGAACCGGCAATAGTCGCTGCTTTAATCATAGCATACCTTCCTTATAGATGACGGCATCCTAACATATTATCGATAAATTTGTAAGAGCGCGCCGATTAGTGATTTTTATACGGGCGTTCCCCCATGGGGTCGGGCTTTCCGTTCCAATGTGCAGCCGCCTTCCTCCGCACCGCTGCACATTTCCACTGCAATCCCTAACGCGGGGACCGCAAAAAAAGTCAATCGGTAAAAAAGGAACTATTTGTTCTTCGATTCTTGTCCTTTAACCCAAAGGTATGTATGCTTAAACTTCAACTATTAAATACCGGAAAGTTTTGCCGTCTTTTTTGTCCGGACCTTCCAAAGGAGGCATCCATTGTATCTTATGGCTTCCTGAAAATTCAACGGACTGACCTTTACGACCTTTCCACTCCGCTTTATATGTTTTGGGAATCAGCTCGGTGCCGTCGCATAAATTAAAGGCTTCCTTGAGTGTACCTTTCCGCGTGGGCTTCCAATACAAATGATCATTTGTAATAAAAATTGCAAAACCTTTTTCGATGTGGAATTTTTTGTTCTTTTCTTCTCTTAAATCTTCCAAACGCTGAACATCTTTGAAAAAATCGAATTTATTGTTGTTGTCGGCACCGTGATTCGGATATTCTCCGCCGGGAACCGCTTTGTTTTTATATTTTAATTCTATGCCTACCTTTTTACCGCCGATTTCGAACATTATATCAATTCTTCTTGTTGAGGATTTCAAATCGCTTTCTACATAAGGCACGCTCCATTCCAAAACGGGGTCAACACCGAATTTTTTAGATAATTCATTCACCAATTTACACTGAATTGAAGCTTCTTTATAATAGCGTTTATTATCTTTTTCAAGCTGACACAAAAATTCCTCCGTGATAATCTCGATTAACTCCTCTTTTACATTTTTAATCGTAAGCGCTTCCATAGATCTACTCCTTAGTATAATTGTATACGCGGTTGTCCGAAAATTTTCGATTTTCAGACAACACCGATGTAACCGGTACCCGGTATTTTAGTTTTTTTACGGAACCTCATCTATCTTATTTTCATCAACACCGCCAGCTATAAGTTTTTGTTTTAAGCCGCTGCCCGTTTTAACCTTGTATCTTGCCGCCGTACAGTTTGTAAAAGCGGAACTACCTATTTCAGTAAGCCGGGTACAGGATGAAAAATCAAAATTGCTTACCTTGTTACAGTCCCGAAAAGCGTTCTTCTTAATTGCTGTAAGTCCCGAAGAAAAACGTACCTGCCCCGTCAACTCCGTACAGCCCTTAAAAGCATAATTATTGATTACAAAAGACTGCGTACAGGCGGAAAAATCAAGACCCGTTATCCCCGTACAGCCGTTAAAAGCATCCACTCCAACCGTTTCAAGTTTTGCAGGTAAGCTTACCGTTCCCGTCAACCCCGTACAGACGGAAAAAGCACCACCGCCTATCGTTTTAAGACTTGCAGGTAAGTTCACACTCGTCAAACTTGTACAGCCGGAAAAAGCATAGGCGGCTATTTCTTCAAGCCCGTCCGAAAAGATAACCGATGTAACTTTCGGTATTCTGCATAACAACTTTGTCTTATCCTTAGTGTAGACGATATTGTCTATCGCGCATAAATGCGCACTTGCAGAATCCACCGTAAGGCTTGTAAGACCTGTACAGCCGTAAAAAGCGGAACTTGCAATCGTTTGAAGACTTGCGGGTAATTGCACTTGCGTTATCTGCGTACAGTTTGCAAAAGCGGCATAACCGATTTCAGTAAGCTGTGTACACTGCGAAAAATCAAACTTGTTTACCTTGTTACAGTCCTGAAAAGCGTTCTTCTTAATTGCTGTAAGTCCCGAAGAAAAACCTACCTGCCCCGTCAACTCCGTACAGCCGGCAAAAGCATAATCATTGATTACAAAAGGCTGCGTACAGGCGGAAAAATCAAGACCCGTTATCCCCGTACAGCCGGCAAAAGCATACTCTCCAACCCTTTCAAGTTTTGCAGGTAAGCTTACTGTTCCCGTCAAACCCGTACAGCCGGCAAAAGCACTGTTGCCTATCGTTTTAAGACTTGCAGGTAAGTTCACACTCGTCAAACTTGTACAGCCGGAAAAAGCATAGGCGGCTATTTCGGTAACTCCTGCGGGAACATTCAGTACGGTCGGGGGTGTTTCCTTCCAGCCTTTAAGTACACCGCCTTCGATCCACAAATTGGGATCGGGCCCGCTTTGTGCTCCCCCCGACGGCCCGCTGTCTATCTTTTGCGGGCAGCCCGTAAACAAAACTGCACCGGCAAACAAAATCGCCGTTATAATTACGGCATATCTTTGTACGGTTTTCATCTTATCCTCCTATCAAAACCGAATGTATATACGTGAAAAAAGTGCACGCTATGCGCGCTATATGTCCGCACGTTTGTGCGGAAGAGAGAACAATTTCGTGAATGTAAGTTTGAATGTGAGTTATAAAAGCTGTATATCCGCGAGTTTCGCCGGCGCAGCCGGCGAAACTCGAAGCATAAAAGCGAGCGGCTCTGCAGCGAGCTTTTATGCAGGTATCGGGTATCGGGTATCGGGTATCGGGTATCGGGTATCGGGTATCGGGTATCGGGTATCGGGTATCGGGTATCGGGTATCGGGTATCGGGTATCGAAGGGCATTATACGGCGCGGTCTCTTTGTGTCAAGAGTTTTTTTCGGGAAAATGCAATTTTTGTGCGGAAGTATGTAAGCTTGCGCCCGTCGTGCAGCCTTCATAAAAAAAGTATAGCACGGTACAGGCGGAATTGACAAGGGTACAACGTCTTGTCCGCCAGCAACCGATCTGCAGGCAGCCATTCTACGGAATGCAAAGATTTTCCGCTTTTACTTCGGTTGCAAGTTCTTCTTTTATTTCCCGAACGATACATTGCTCGGGAGTTTCACCCGCTTACGGTTATTTGTTTCATGTTTCCCTGTTTTTAATCTGAAAGCGTACGCCGTCCATAGCGGCCGATAAGCAGCAATACAAGAGCCGACCCCGTCAGAATACCGTCGCCGATTCCGGACGGCACCAAAAAAATCATTAAAGCGAGCGTGATAACACACATAACAACGGCCAGGTACCAACTCCACAAGCGCTCGCGTCTCAACCCGATCGCGGCGATTATGCGCAATATGCCGAAGATTGCACCGACAGCACCGACCGTTATAAGATTTTCTTTTAGAAACGGCAGAGCAAAAATATGATTTTTGATTTTATCGGACGGCGCAAACGACATTAAACTGCTGAAAGTTTCGATCGCGCCGTGGATGAATAAAACGATTGATGCATAGCGTATATGTTTCATGTTTTTCTCCCCGTCATACTAATATCCGCAAAACAAACGGCGAGCAGTGCACCGCCTATTTTCGGTAATTCAATTTTCTCGTCCATAACAAACCTCTCTTAGTGATAATCCGTAATCTTTACTTCATAAGCTTCATTATACGGAAAAACATAAAAAAGCGCCGATTAGTCCGCTTGCCGCGACTAATCGGCGCCGAGTTTAAAGATGCGCCTTAACGTTCACCGTATTGCAAAGCGCGGCGCGTTTTAATAGGTTCCGTACATGGGGCCGTAGGCTTTGCATGCGCGGAAGTCTTGGCCTTCTTTATCCATGCCGAACGCGTTCCACGACGAGGGGCGGAATATCTTGCATTCGCACACGTTGTGCATGCTGACCGGAATGCGCAAAATGGAGCACAGGGTAATAAGGTCGGCTCCGATATGGCCGTAGCTTATCGCGCCGTGGTTGGCGCCCCAGTTGTTCATAACGTCGTAAGCCGATTTGAAGGCGCCCTTGCCGGTTACGCGCGGAGCGAACCACGTGCACGGCCACGTATAATTCGTGCGCAGCCACAGCTTGTCGGTAACTTCATCCGGCAAAAGCACGGTCCATCCTTCGGCAATTTGAATGACGGGGCCCAAGCCTTTTACAATGTTCAACCGGGTCATCGTTACCGGCATTTCGGCATTGGTTACAAAACGGGACGAAAATCCGCCGCCGCGGAAATAGCCGAAGTCGGCCGCGCACCAGGTCGTCGCCTTAAGACAGGCTTTTTGATCCTCTTCGGTAACTTCCCAAAACGGCTTTATAACGCGGTTACCCTTTTCGTCTTTCATTTCGGCGCTGGCGTCCAAACAGCTTGCCCCGGAATTGATAAGATGCAAAAATCCGCCGGCTTCTTTTGCGGCTCCTTCCAATTCATAGCCTGCGGCCTTTTTAACGGCATCGGCGCTCCAGTACGTTCTCACGTCGGAGAAAATCTGCGAGCGGCCGGTAAGCAGTTTGCCGAAGAGCATGGAAACGCCGTTGAGCGTGTCGTTTTCGGTTGCCAAAACGTACGGCTCGCGCGCGCCTTCCCAGTCGAACGACGAGTTCAGCATAGCTTCGGGGAAGTCACAGTTCGGGTAAAAGTCCGTCCATTGGCGCTGACCTTGGAAACCGCCGGCAATCGCGTTGTGCCCGACCTTTTCTTCCGAGCAGCCCTTGGGCAGGTTTTGATTTCCGTTGTACAAATCTTTGATAATGCACATCATCTTTACGATGAATTCCCAAGATTCGGCCTTTTCTTTGGCGGACTTTTTCATGTTGTCCGGATTCATATCGATGCCTTCGGGGCAGTTTTTCTTTGTCCACGCGAGGGCTTTTTCGTATTCGGCTTTGTCGTACACGCCTTCGGTCATGCGGCGGATTATTTCCACTTCGTCTACCGATTCGACCCTCATGCCCAAATAGCTTTCAAAGAACGACGGATCGACGATCGAACCCGCAATACCCATACAGATCGAACCGATTTGCAGGTAGGATTTTCCGCGCATAGTGGCGGCGGCGACTGCGGCGCGGGCAAAGCGCAGCAGTTTTTCCTGTACGTCGGCGGGAATGTTTTTCGCGTCGGCTTCCTGCACGTCTTTTCCGTAAATACCGAAAGCGGGAAGTCCCTTTTGGGCGTGAGCCGCCAGTACGGCCGCCAAGTACACGGCGCCGGGGCGTTCGGTTCCGTTAAAGCCCCACACGGCCTTTATCGTCATCGGATCCATATCCATGGTTTCCGAACCGTAACACCAGCACGGCGTAACGGTGAGCGTAATGTCTACGCCGGCTTTTTTGAACTTTTCGGCGCAGGCGGCGGCTTCGGCAACGCGGCCGATGGTCGTGTCGGCGATAATTACTTTAACGCTTTCGCCGTTCGTATAGCGTATATGTTTTTTAAAAAGCTTTGCGGCGGCCTTTGCCATGTTCATCGTCTGCTCTTCAAGAGCGGCGCGCACGTTCAAAGGTCCCTGCCTTCCGTCAATTGTAGGTCGAATTCCGATAATGGGATATTCGCCGATAAGTCTGTTTTTTGCCATGTTTTACCTCCTACGGCAATCTATTGTAATCCGATACTATGCAAACACTCATCGTTTGATAAGCGATGTCGGCAGTCTGAGTTTTTTGAACTCCGCTTCGGGATTTTCGATTCGTTCTATTATCATGCGGGCAGCCTGTGTGCCCATATCCTGCATGGGCTGGGCGACAAAATAGCGGCACCACGAAATAAGCGAGGAATAATACACGTCGTCGAAGGCGGCGAACACAATGCTTTTTTGCACGCGTTCGCCTTCTTCCATAACGCGTTTTGCCGCTCCGAGGGTAACCATCAAATTGACGCAAAAATATGCGTCCGGCCGTTCTTTCATCGCAAGCATTGTCTGCATTGCTTTGTAGCCGCCTTCCATGTTTAAACCGGTCGAAGCGGTAAGTTTTTTGTCGCAGGCGATGCGCGCATCCTTTAGCGCCTGTACGTAGCCGGCATAGCGTTCGCGGCTCGTCATCGAACCGCTGTCGCCGCCGAGAAAGGCGATCCGTTTAAAACCGTCGCGGATGAGCGCTTCGACCGCTTTGTACGAACCGCCGGTATTGTCCACCAATACGCAGTCGGTATTAAACGCGTCGAAATTGCGGTCGACCAGCACGAGCGGAATGTCTTCCTGCACCCGCTTAAAATGGCGGTACACGGGACTGACGGGAATCGCGATAATGCCGTCCACAAACTGAGAAGCAAGGTAGTCGAGGCGTTTTTTTTCGACTTCGACGGAATTGTTCGAACAGCACAAAATCATCGAATAACCGGCTTGGTGCAGCACCCGCTCGAAGCATTCGCACAAAAACATAAAAAAATAGTTGGAAAGTTCCGGCGCAATAACGCCGACCGTCTTGCTCTTTCCCATTTTCAAACTGCGCGCCGCAGGGTACAGCCGGTACTTTAAACGGGCGATAGACGTAGTTACCGCGCGCCTTTTTTCGTCGGAAACTTTTAAATCCTTGTTCAATACGCGCGACACCGTTGCCGTTGAAACTCCGGCATCCTGCGCGACATCTTTTATCGTAATCACGTCCGTCTTCCCGTCTGTATTTTTGTTACATCATCCGCGCATCCGAACTAGGCTTTGCGCGCGTTTTTGCGCATATCAAAGTACACGGCGATAATGATGATCGTTCCTTTTACCAAAAGCTGGTAGTACGAATCGATACTCAAATAGGTCATGCCGTAGTTGATTATGCCCATCGTCAAAACGCCGACAAGCATACCGCCCATCGTTCCCACACCTCCGGATTGGGAAATACCGCCGACGGTAACCGCCGCAATCGCATCCAATTCCATTCCTTGACCGGTCAGCGAGTTTGCAAGACCGAGGCGCGAAGCCTGCAAAACGCCGGCTACTCCGTATAAAAAGCCGGCAAGCGCATAAACGACGACGAGGTTCGCTTCGACGTTTATGCCCGCAACGCGCGCCGCCTGCGGGTTTCCGCCGATGGCGTAAAAGTTTGTCCCGAGCCTCGTATGCTTTAGAATGAGCCACACGATAAAGGCCGCGACGGCCACATAAATCACAAGGTTCGGCACCGGCCCGATAAATCCTTGCGCGATCGCTTTGTAATTATCCTTTACGCTTCCGACAACCTTCGCCTGCGTATAAATAAGCTGAATGCCGCGCGCAAGCGACATCGTTCCCAGCGTTGCGATAAAGGGCGGCAGTTTTGCATACGCGACAAGCACGCCGTTAAACGCGCCGAACAGGGTACCGACCGCAATCGCCGTTAGAATCGGCAAAAACAGCGGAAAATTTACGCCCGGATACATTGCCGAACTGTAATCGGGATTTTGCGCAAAAGATGCGGCGATGCTCGTCGTAAGGCAGACCATAAAGCCGATGGAAAGGTCGATGCCGCGCGTTATGATAATCATGCCGACGCCCAATGCCGCAAAAGCGCGCACCGATTCGGCGATGACGAGGTTTTGCAGCGACGTCAGCTGCATGGAGCCTCCGCGCGTTAAAATACCCAACACGATAAATAAAAACACAAAGGTAATATAGTTCGTATATTTGCCGCCGAATTCCTTTATTGTACCGCGGTTTATCGTCAATTTATTCATATTCATTCTCCTGAACCGTTTTTATAAAAAATCGCTTCCGTAAAACGCCGTGCGTCAATCGGAAAATTTCGTGGCCAAACGCATAATCGATTCCTGCGTCGCATCCCGTTTGCCCAACACGCCGGTGAGCCGTCCGTTGCACAGCACCATAATGCGCTGCGACATGCCGATAAGCTCCGGCATTTCCGACGATACCATGATAATCGATTTGCCCTCGCGCACCAAATCGGCCATAATCATATAGATTTCGTATTTAGCGCCCACATCTATACCGCGCGTCGGTTCGTCCATAATGAGGATATCCGGCAGCGTCATAAGCCAGCGGCTTACGATAACCTTTTGCTGGTTGCCGCCGGAAAGATTTTGTATCTGCGTTTCCATCGACGGCGTTTTTGTGCGGAGCAATAGGCTCAACCCGGAGGCCATCTTTTCCACTTCTTTGTGCTTAATAAGACCGAATTTATTCAAATATTTTTTTTCGGTATTCGTCGTAACGGCGGCCATTGCCGTATTTTTCGTAATCGACAGCAAGGGGAAAATGCCCGTACCGCGACGGTCTTCGGTAATGAGTCCGATTTTATTTTTTATCGCATCGCGCGGCGATCTGATTTTTACCTTTTTGCCGTGAACGCTTATTTCGCCGACGACAACGTCGCGCAAGCCGAACAGGGCTTCAACCATCTCCGAGCGCTGAGCGCCGACCAAACCGCCTATGCCCAAAATTTCGGACTTGCGCAAATCGAAGCTGATGTCCTGAAACGAATGAGGATTCGGCGAAGAAAGATGTTCGACGCGCAAGCACACTTCACCCGGTTCCGTGTCGATCGACGGAAAGCGCTGGGTCGTTACGCGGCCGATCATCAAATTGATAAGCCGGTCTTCATTCAATTCGGAAGCCGGATAGGTTCCGACCACCGTTCCGTCGCGCATAACCGTTACCTCGTCGGCTATGCGGAATATTTCGTTCATGCGGTGCGATATATAGATAACTGCGACGCCCTTTGCGCGCAAGTCGTTTACGATTCTGAAAAGGTGCTCAACTTCTTTTTCCGACAGAGAAGAAGTCGGTTCGTCCATAACGACGACGGACGCCCCGTAAGAAACCGCTTTTGCGATTTCGCAGGTTTGCTGCGCCGAAATGGAAAGGTCGCACATTTTGCTCGACGGCGATATCGGCATATTCAGTTCTTTTAAAAGAGTAGCCGTATCTTCGGTCATTTTGCGGTGGTCGAGCAGGGGCAGCGGCCCCTTTTTCAGCGGTTCCCGGCCGAGCCAGATATTTTCGGCGACCGTGCGCTGCGGAACGTTCGACAGTTCCTGATGAATCATCGAAATGCCGGCTTCGAGCGCGTCCTTTGCGTCGCGGAATTTTACCTCTTTACCTTTAAATATGATTTTACCCTTGTCCGGATGATAGATGCCGAAAAGGCATTTCATGAGCGTCGATTTTCCCGCGCCGTTTTCACCCATAAAAGCGTGCACGGTTCCCGGCTTGACATTTATCGATACGTTATCGAGGGCAAGAACGCCGGGAAACTCTTTTGTTATACCCTCCATACGGAGAACATATTCGTCGTTCATTGGAATTCCTGTGGTCTTTTAAAAAAGGGCGGCGGCAAACCGACCGCTTCGTTTCGGCCGGCTTGCTGCCGAACGCTTCGGTTTTCCGGCGCTCGGCAGGCAATTCCGTCCTTCTTTTTTTTTACAATCCGCGTATTACAATTTGCATCCGCGTTATTTTACAATCGGTTTAAAGGGAACCAAAAAGCACTGATCCAAAATGGATGCATCCGTTACCGGATCTTCGCCGGTAACTTCTTTGGCGGCCGACAAACCGTCTTTGGTCGTATAACCGATCGCCGTACCTTTTGTTGCAACCTGATACACCAATTCGAAGGCCGTCGAGGACTGACCGATGGAATCCTGCAAAACGGTCGCGTACATTTTATTTTCGTTCATCGAGCGCACGCCCGTTTCCGTTCCGTCAACACCGAGAACGGGAACTTTAAGTACGGTGCCGTCGCCGTTCGTATCTTTTGTAACGTCGCTCGGATCGTCGGTGTATTTATTGGTCAACATCGATTCGATTGCGCCGAGCGCCATGTCGTCGTTTTGCGCAACGACAACGTTGAATTTGCCGTTGTGCGCGGCAAGCCATGCGTCCATTTTTTGCTGAGCTTCGCCGGCTCCCCAGTTTGCCGTATCTTCGGCAACCATGTTTACCGTATAACCGCGCGATGCAAGACCTTCAAGAACGCCCTTTCTGCGGTTTACTTGTGCCGGATGTCCGAGCTGACCGTTTATGAGCAGCATATTGATTGTCTTTCCGGGCGCCTTATCGGGATAAGTTTTGAAATAATCGTCGATGATTTGAGCCTGAATGTCGCCTGCAACGCTTTCGGGCGACGAAGCGAGGAAAAAGGTTTTGCCCGTTTTTAATGCGGCAACCGAAGGCTGAATGTTTGAAAAAGCCGCGGCTCCACCTTTTGCGCCGATTGCCTTTGCCATTTGTTCGGTTGCAGCCGTATCCTGCGGAACGATGACAAAGTATTTAACGCCCTGCGTTAAAAGCGTGTTCAGCTGATCAAGCTGAGTCGCAACATCGCTGTTGCCGTCGAGCAGTTTCAGTTCGACATTGTTTTCATTTGCCAGTTTTTTTAAGTTGTCGGCATAATCGCGCAAAAACGTTTCATTCAAATTGCGAATAAGGGCGCCCATAACGACCTTTCCGCCCGCAGCGCTTTTCTTTGCGCAGCCCGTCAACACCGTTCCCGCCATAAGAACGGAAAGTGCCAGCACCAAAGCAATTTTTTTCATAAAAACTCCTATTTAATTTATTTTGAGAATGTCCGGAAGCGATCGCCTTCAAACATTCCGTAATACCTACATACTCCAATGACTTGCAACCGGCACAACGCCTTTTTTTATAATAATATTTCCGTATTTTACCGTTTCGCCGCTAACGACTATCGCAAAGGCCGACTTTGAACGCTCATAAAACGCAAAGCGGTCGATGCGCGCAATCGCCGGCGCGTCCGGATAAATGTTTTTTATCGCCTTAAAGTAGGACGCTTCAACGGCCGGGTCGAGCGTGTCGCCCTTTGCCGCATTCATCATAACCAAAGGATCGTTTACATACGGATCTATATTTATAAGGCGCAAAATACCGTCCAACAACGCCGGAATCTTTATACCGTCAGCGCGCAAAACCCGCGCATTGCACGAATCGCCGGGATAAAACGCATCCGACAACACCAATTCATCGCCGTGGCCCATGCGGTGCAAAACGGAAATCAATTCCGGACTTATAACGGGCGAAACTCCGATCAGCATACTTCCTCCATAATATCGAGTTTGTGTAAACGATTACACCGTGTAATCGTTTACATACTCATAATCGCACTGAAATTCGAATCTGTCAAGAAAATTCTTTTGCAAAAATCACACGGAACCGCATGTTTTTGTTCAAAATAATACAGAAGACGATCTGAAATTTGCAGCACGTCGTACATATATATTGCCTCTTTTTGTCGGTTTGAATATAATCGGGCGGATGGATCCTAAAGATATAAAAAGCCTTGCCTTCGGTGCCCGGGAAAACGGCACTGTCGAATTGGACAGTTCAACCCTTGCCGGATTGAAAAAAATGCCGATCGATATTTTTGACAACGTTTATCTGGGAGAAACCAAGCCCGATGCATTGATTTTGTGTATCGATGTGCGCGGTTTCAGCAATTTTTTATGTTCGCACGACGAAAAAGTCGTTTTTTCGCTCATAACGTCGTTTACGTCGAATTTCCTTTCGTGCGTAAATCAATTCGGTGTCGGCTGTTCCTATTACAAACTGCTCGGCGACGGCGCCCTCGTCATTTGGGACAAAACCGACGCCAAAACTTTAAGCGAAGCCATTACCGTCTTTGAAATGTACACCGAATTTACGCGCGACGAATTGTTTAAGCCCTACCCCGAACTCGGCTTGGGCGGCGCCCTTGTAAAAGAAGAAGTATACAAATACGAGATTTCGGCCGAAGCTTCGCTTTTAAAATACCGCGATTATGTCGGCTACGGCATAAACCTCGCATGCAGGCTTCAGGGGCTTGCCGCAAAATCAAAGCTCATTTTGAACGAAAAGCTCGTAAACCTGAACGTATTTAAAACGTCCGCAAAAGACACGCCGACTCTTATGGAAGAACTGGCGCGTTTAAAAGGCATCAGACCCGAAGATAAAGAAAAAGTATATTTTTATACGGGGATCAAACAAAACAACGCTTTCGGAATTACGAAACACAGCTACGACCGATAGTCCGCGGTTTTTTGGTAAGCAAGGCGCTCGCTTCCGTCGGCAAGAAAAATTATTCCGCAATAGGTAAAGCCGTGCTTTTCCAGCAAATGCCGCATGGGAATGTTGTCCCGGTGCGTGTCGATCCGTATGTTTTGAACGGCGGCAAAGCACCATTGCAGGCAAAAAGCGGCAATTCCGCACTTCGGCACGGCGACCGCAAGCCGGTGAATAAGGCCGTAGGGTTCATCGTTCAGCCATGCGCCGCGTATGGACGCATAAGAAGGTTCGTTTTCCACGGCAAAATAAAAAGTACCCGCAATACAATCGCCGGCAAGACATACGTAGCTTGAACCTTTTTGCATGTCGCGCGCAAGTTGATCGCGTCCGGGATAGCCGTTTTTCCATTGGCCGGGATTTCCCGTACTGCGCATGTAAGCGCGCGCCGTTTCGTATATGGCAAGAATTCGCTCCGTGTCCGCCGGCTGCGCTTTACGTATCGTTTTTTGCAAATCCGTCATTTAGCGAACAAATCCAGATTTTCTTCGATTTCGGCCGTAAGATCGCCGTTTTTTACGAATTCGGCTTTCGCGTCCTTTGCCTTTGCGGCCGCTTTTTCTTTATCGCCGAGTTCGTGCAGCGAGTATGCGTAATGATACAACAGGTTTTGCCGCGCCTTACCCGATTCTGCATACGTCTTTAAGCACGCCTCGAAAAAATCCGGCAGCCATTTTTCCGTGCCGGCATTAAAATATTCCCGCATAATCATTTGCGGCGCGGCGGGATTTTCGGGTGCAAAGGCAAACAGTTTTTCGGAGGCTTTTAAAGTTTCTTTTTTATTTTTTTGCGCCGCATACAAGGCGATTGTTCTTTGCACAATCCGGTAATCTTTGGGGAAACGCTTTTCGGCGGTTTTAAGAAAGTTTTCGGCCTTTTTATAATTCTTCAAACCGAGGCAGCTGTCGGTACACACGAGGTACGAGTCTGACTGATATTCGGGCTCGTCTTTGTATCCTTCAATGCTTTTTTCCGCATATTGCAGCGCGGAGGCAAAATCATTCTTTCGCAAACAAATTGCGCCGAGGTTAAAATAATCGTTCACGGAAAGCTCAAAGCCCGCTTCGATTTTCTTTTTATATATTTTTTCGGCATTCGTTAAGTCGACACTTCTATAATACGCGAGCGCCAGCACGCTTAAAGAGTGCCCGTCATAGCAGTTTTTATCGAAGGCTTTTTGCAAATATTCGATTGTCTTTTGTACCAGTTCTTCTTCGGACAAAAGCCATTGATTCCGATAGCGTAAAAGAACGTCATCGTAATACAAGCCGAGCGCGTAATTCAAAACGGGCTTGTCGCCGTTTTTCTTTTTAAACTCTTCGACGGCTTTAACCGGATCGAACATTACCAGCGAATAGGAACCGCCTCCCGAACGCACATCGTAGAGCGTTTCGCCTTTTTTAAGATTTCTAAATGCGAACATTTGATGCATCATGCTTTGAGCAAAATAATTGATTGCAATTTCGATTTTTTTTGCAAGTACGAATTCGTCATCGAGCGCGTTGAGAGCCCCGAACGCCGATTCATATTGTTCTTTTTGAATAAGGTCGTCCGCTTTTTTAAGCAAAACTTGCGTATCGGCCGGAGCGAGGTCATACGGACTTTTTTGCGCAAAAACGAGCGCGGCGCACAACAAGGCAAAAACCGCCGCAGCGAATCTTTTCATAGTATACTCCCTTCATAATAATATTCGGTACAAACCAACCACACATGGACCGCCGTATAAAAGCGCCCGGCTATAGCGTAACACTGTTTGAAGTATAGCGCAACGAAGAACGGCTGTAAACGGAAGTGTGAGAAAGCGGATGGATGCCCGCATTTTCATGCGCCCCGTTTGCGCGGCGCTTTAGAGCAGCAGCATGTAAATGATTGTTCCGCCGAAGATGCTGATCATGGCGTTCCCTTTGTATATATGCGCCGCAACGGTAAAAGCGATTGCCGCCAATGCGGGAAGGAACGACGAACGCTGCGAAAAATCGATATCCTTTAAAGTGTATAAAATAAGCAGCGTGATAACGAGCGGCGGAAGATATTTGCCGATGTAGCGGAATAAATCGGGTGCGTGTCCTTTCGAAAATAAAACGAATGAAAATGCTCTGGTGCAAAAAATAATCAGCGCCATAACCGGAATCGCAATAAAGACTTCTTTCAGCGTAAGCATAAGCCTTACTCCCCTATTTTCTTTTCGACCGGTTTGCGCAGCAGCACTAAAAGCGTCATGCCCAAGGCAAGCGATGTTACCAGCATTTTTCCGGGACCGAACACGACAAGCGCAATTACGCCTGCAAAAACGCCGATCAAAGGCGGCCACGGGTTCTTAGACGTTTTAAGCTGATCTATAAGCAGTACGATAAACAGCAGCGTAAGGGCGAAATCCACTCCTTTGAGCGGAAAAGGAATCCATACGCCCAACAGGGCGCCGAGCAGGCTGCCCAGTACCCAATAGAACTGATTCAGCGCGGCGACCGAAGCGTACCACTGCCCCTTCGAGGCGTTGGGCGGAACGGCGGCCGATGTTAAAAGCGCGTAGGTTTCGTCGGTCAGCGCGAAGATTAAATACGGTTTGTATGTGCCCGTGCCGGCAAATTTCTCGGAAAGAGAAAGTCCGTATACGATGTGACGTATGTTTACCGCAAGCGTCGTCAGCGCTATGGCCGGAAGCGAAGCGCCCGACGCGAATAAGCCGACCGCCGCATATTGTCCCGCGCCGGCATACATTATGATGCTCATAATCGGAGCCGTATACCACGGATAGCCTGCCTGAGTTATCATAAGCCCGAACGGGATTCCGATCGCAATATATCCGAAAAAAACGGGAAGCGTCAGCTGCACCGATTTAAAAAAAAGTCCGCGATCCATAAGCGGAAGTATACCACGTTTTATTTCCCTTGACCATAAGGTAAAAATATGGCACACTTGCACGCGGAGGTGCTGCCGATGGTTGCGCTTATTGTAGGTTTACTGCTTATAGCTTTTACCGTAATTGCCGCCCTGCCGTCCGTATTGGGCTGGGGACCGGAAATCGTGTTGTTTTTAAAGGGTTTTCTTCCTTTCTTTACCGCGTTCGTGGGAATCATCGCACTGTTTATCGGGATTGCCGATATCAAAGATAAAAACGAAGCAAAAAAAGAAGAAGCGGCGTCGAAACAGCAGGAATCCAAGACCGAATAAAATTGACGCCGAATAAAACGGCGCTTGACACGGCATTGCAAAAAGTGCTATCATATAACTCCCGTATATCTGTGTTTTTTCCGTATCAGTATGGGTTTGCTCGCCCGATGCGGAAAAGAAGCGGTTTACCGGATGCACGGTTGCGCCGCTTTGAAGATTTTTTATGTAAGGTATATTCATGAAAACGATTTACATTAATGAAAAAGACTGTGTCCGAAACTGGTATCTTATCGATGCCGCAGACAAACCGCTCGGACGCGTTGCGGTAAAAGCCGCTTCTTTTTTGCGCGGCAAAAACAAGGTTACGTTTACTCCGAATCAGGAAATGGGTGATTTTCTCGTCATTATCAATGCCGAAAAAGTTGCCGTGTCCGGTATGAAATTCCGGGATAAAATGTACTATCATCACAGCGGCTATGTCGGCGGCATGAAGGCTCATAATTTCGAAAAGACAATCGAGCGGCATCCCGAAGATCCGCTTATGATTGCGATAAAGGGTATGCTTCCGAAAGGACCTTTGGGACGGAAAATGCTTAAAAACGTAAAAGTATATGCGGGATCCGAACATCCCCATGCAGCCCAGCATCCTCAAGTTTTGGAAATATAATTAGGAGTCTATTGTGATAAAGAATCTTGCAATCGGAACAGGAAGAAGGAAAACCGCCGTTGCCCGCGTTTTTGTCCGCGACGGCTCGGGCAAAGTTACCGTAAACGGAAAGGATCTGGACAAATATTTTGCGACCCCCGAACAGGCGAAAATCGCACGCCAGCCGTTAATGGTTACCGCGAGCGAAAATAAATACGACATTCTTATACACGTCATCGGCGGCGGTTTGAACGGTCAAGCCGGAGCCTGCCTGCACGGTTTGGCTCGCGCATTGACGCAGATAGACCAGGCGAATTATTCCGCCTTAAAAGCAAACGGTTTTCTCACGCGCGATTCCCGCATGACCGAGCGCAAAAAGTACGGTCAGCGCGGCGCTCGCCGAAGATTCCAGTTCAGCAAGCGTTAATTTTGACCGTCAGTTCCGTAGAAGAAGGCCCCGGAGGCTGTATAAAAATTATCACTTCCGACGGGCTTTCTTTTTTTATGCGCAGCGACTATCTGCAATCGGTAGCGCTGCAAGATATCCGCAGCGGCACCTGCTTTACCGAGGATGAGTCGGACGATATTGTTCAGGCGGGCTTTGCGTTCGCTGCGGAACGACAGGCGCTTTCGTTTTTGAACCGCAGCGAACACAGCCGCTACATGCTCGAGTGCAAACTTGAAAAAAAAGGCCATGCAAAACAAGCGGTAAAAAAAGCGCTCGATCTTTTGGAAGGGAAAAAACTGCTCGACGATTTGCGCTTTGCGCAGGCATGGCTTCACGATCGGCTTATAACAAGGGCCGAAGGCCCCCTGCGCTTGTCGGGCGAACTTGCAAACCGCGGCGTAAAGCGGGACCTTATCGATAAAGCGCTTGCCGCCCTTTTTGAGGACGTGAGTGTCGACGAATTGTTCGTTCGCGCCCGCACAAAGTTGGAGCGCGCGGGAAAAAGCGGCAAAAAACTCGAAGACGCTCTTATCCGCAAAGGTTTCGATCTTCGCAGCGTACGGAGTATTCGCAGCATAGGGGATGAAAGTCAATATAATAAAAAAACGGATTGACTGCGGTTTTTCGGTTGATTTTATCGGTAAAAAAAACTAAAATGGATCCGCAGGGTCGGGAAGGAAAGTTCATAAAGCGAGGTTACAATGTCGGGAAAAACACGTAAGACAATCATTTATTCGGCTTTGGAAGTTGCAAATATTTGCGGAGTTGTAAATCAAACGGCCATAAATTGGATACGCAACGGATACCTTACCGCTTTTAATACCCCCGGCGGACAGTATCGGGTTTATCTTGACGATTTAATCGATTTTATGAAAGAACGGAACATGAGGATTCCGGACGATTTGTTGAACGCTGCCGGCCGAAAGGTTCTTTCCGCCAGTTTTTTAATCGTAGACGACGATAAGGGCTTAAATACCGTGTTGGCAAAATTCCTGCAGCGGGAATTTAAAGATGCGACCGTTTATCAAGCCTTCGACGGTTTTGAAGCGGGGACGCTTTTGGCGAATAAAAAACCGTCATTTATTATTCTCGATTTAAGTTTGCCCGGTGTCGACGGTTTTAAATTATGCAAGAAAATACGCGAATCGGCCGATTACGGCAATCCCTTTATCTTTGTCGTTACCGCGCTGAACGAAGACGGGTTGGAAGCAAAGGTTAAGGAACTTGGAGCAAACGAATTTTCCCGCAAGCCGCTTAACCTTACGAATATGGCGGCCATGTGCCGAAAATACTTCGGCACCGATTAGTCCGATTTATCAAATTTTTTTTAAGCTTTGTTTTTTTCCTGCGCTTGTCGTACCAAAGGCAAAAGATCTTGCGGCCGGTTAGATATGAGACCGGTTGCGCCCTTGTCGAGCATGCTGCGGGCAATTTCCGTTGAGTCAACCGTCCACACCCAGCTTTCTTTTTTAGCCGTGCGATAATCTTTCCAACAGGGTTTTAACACGTCGGGATTGCAAAACAACTTTCCTCTTCCGCCGCGTATATAAAAAGGCGCTTCGGGATTGCTGTCGTATATGAGCGACACGGGAATGGTTGAACATAATTTTGCAAAATAACGGACGGCGAGCGGGTTAAACGAAGATACCAAAAAGCGGTCGGGATTTTCGGGATGCTTGCGCAGTTCTTCCTGCAGCACTTCATATGTTTTTTCGGTAACGGGTTTAACATTCATCGTATCGATTTTTATTTCGATATCGACGTAGGTTTCGGGGCCTAAAAGTTCGAGCACGTCGGCTAAAAGCGGAATGCGCTCGCCGGCAAATTCGGGCGAAAAGGATATGCCGAAGTCATATTGCCGAACTTCTTCCCACGTCATCCGTTCGACGTCTTTATCCGGTGCGTCCTGCACGGTTTTGCCGTCGTACAGTCTTCCCGTGCGTTTAACCGATTCGTCGTGAATGACGACCAGTTCGCCGCTTTTTGTTAGGTGTACGTCGAGTTCCACGCCGGGAATGCCCAGCTCTTTAACTTTTTTGAATGCCGCCATCGTATTTTCGGGCGCCAAACTTGAAACTCCGCGGTGCGCAAATAAAAGCGGCCGTTGTGCATTCGGTAAAATATTTTTTTTATGCATAATGTAATTCTCCGTATGGCTATTATACCGAATTTGAGGTATACTTGTTAAGTATGCAAATCTTACAATAATTTGCAATAATGTTTACTAAAAAGTGAGGACTTCTCATGGTTGCTGAAAAGAAGGCGGAAAGTACGGGATTCGGAAAGTATCTTCCCGTAACGTTTTTAATCGGAACGGGATTTTTTACGATGGGGTTAATGGATCCCCTGTACGACAGTTATGTAACGATTTTTTTAAGTAAATTCATTCCTTTTAAATGGCTGGTCGGAATTTTTATGTCGCTCGATAATATTTTGGCGATTTTTTTGATTCCGGTTATCTCGGCATTGTCGGACAAAACCCGTACGAAAATCGGCCGCAGAATGCCGTGGATAATCGTTCTTTTGCCTTTATCGGCCGTCATGTTCACCTTTATTCCGTATTCGGCACAGCATTCTTTAAGCGCGCTTATAATCGTGCTTGCCTTATTGAATTTATTTAAGCAATCGGTGCGCGGTCCGGTGGTTGCCTTAATGCCGGATATCGTTCCCGCCGAATTCCGCTCGCAGGGCAACGGCGTTATAAACACGATGGGAAACATCGCCGCGATTGTCGGAACTTTGTTTTTGGCGCGGCTCATGGACGTCGATACGGTGCTGCCGATTATCGGGCGCACAAAAGACGTACTCGCCTTCCCCGCTGCGGGTATTCTTGTCGTGCTTGCAACGCTCATGCTTGCAATCTTTGTGCGCGAAAACCGCAGCGCTCAGGATTTGAGCGTTCCTTCCGAAGATGAAAAACGCGTTCCCTTTTTGCAAGCGATGAAAACGGTACTCGCCGGCACAATCGATAAAAAAACGGGCAAAAAAGACAACAGCGCTTTATTGGTTCTTTTGTCCCTCCTTTTGTGGTTTTTGGGCTATTCGGGTATGGTGCCTTACGTTGCCGAATACAGTATAAAAACCTTCGGCGTATCGACGGGGCAAGCGCCCTTTGCCGCCGGCATGGTCGGCATCGCGTCGGCACTGTCGGCAATTCCGATGGGATATGCCGCCGGAAAATGGGGCAGAAAGCGCATGATCCGCATTTCGCTTGCCGTTATCGCGTCCCTGTGCGTGTTCCAATTCTTTTTGTCCGAAATTACCGGATTTTTCGGTATAGGCGGCGGCCAAATTAAATACGTGTTTTGGACGGGAATGTTTATATTCGGTATTTTTTGGATTTGCATTATCGCCAATTCCTTTCCCATGCTCTGGCAGATGGCGGGCTTTTCGCACATCGGTTTGTATACCGGTTTGTATTACACCTTTTCTCAAGCGGCCGCCATTCTCGCACCGTTTTGCGCCGGTCTTATTATAGACCTTTTGGGCTACAGAGCGGTGTTTGTATATTGCGCTTTCTTTTTTGTGATGGCCTTTATAACGATGGGGCGCGTTACCCGCGGCGAAAAAAACGATTCATAGGTTGAAAGGCGGGCTGGCTATATCATAAAATAAAAAATATCGAGGACGGAGTTCGCCCGCATGCGTCGCGGTTGAGCTTTTAAGGCAAAATAACCCGCGAATAACGCTCAAAGCGTCTCGCGGTCGTAACTCCGTCCTTTGATCGTTTTATTATAAAAATATATACCCCGCCTTTCCATACGGCGTTGGGGCGGAGTTCGCCCGCACGCTATGTAGGGATTTCTACGGCACCTGCGGGGCGAATGCTCATGGCGAAAACGGGGCTTTTTTGTCCCGTGCCCGCATCATAGCCGAGCGCTTTTTCCATGTATGACGTGTACGCGCCGCACAGCGAACGGGGAATAAAGGCTTGAATGACGCCGGCAAAGCCTCCGCCGTGTACGCGGCATGCGCCGGCATTATGGATGCGGATAAAATGTTCGGTAAGCGCGAGACACACGGCAACCGGCTGGCTTTCGGGCTTGTCGGCAATGCAGATATTTTGGAGCCACTTCCACGACGAATTGCCCGATTCGGTAATCAGATTTAAAAAGGATGTAAAATCGACCGTTTTAAGCGCGCGTACTTCTTTGTCGACGCGTTCGTTTTCTTCAAAAAAATGAAAGGCCCGCATAACGGCGCGGTCGCCGCAGGTTTTGCGTATGCGGCACAGGTTTTCATAGACTTCTTCAAAACTTGTGTCGCGAAGATGTTCTTTTCCCAAAGCGCGCGCAACCGACTGCATTTCGGCGGGAATGGCCGAATACGCTTCGGATAAGTCGGCATGGCCGCTTCCCGTATTTACAATCATCAGCGCATATTCTTCTTTATCAAAGTCGAAGGGAATTTTTTCTATAAGCGGCTGCGCGGGATTTTTAAAGTCGATAGCGATAAGGCTGCCCAAAACGCAGGCCGTTTGGTCGAGCATGCCCGACTTTTTGTTCCAATAGCGGTTTTCGGCAAAACTGCCGATTGCAGGAAAGGCCGTAAGCGGAATTTTACCGCCGTTAAAAAGATTGTTCAAAATAACGCAGATAAGCATTTCGAATGCGGCGGAAGAACTGACGCCCGCAGCGGCGATGACATCGCTCGTAAAACAGGCTTTAAAACCGCCCGTTTTATAGCCGGCGTTTTTAAATCCCTGCACAATGCCGCGGATAAGGGCAGCCGAGCCTTTTTCCTCACGAGGCGGATTGTCGGCATCCGTGCAGGCCGCACCTTTTTGCACTGCCTGCGCTCGCTCGTCGTCGCTGCCGCCGATGTTTATGCTGTAATCCGCGTTATAACCGGGATCGTATACGTAAACGGTATTGTCGTCGGTTGCGCGGACGGCGGCGATGCAGTCCTGCCTGATACTTGCGGCCAACACTTTGCCCAAATTGTGATCGGTATGGTTGCCGCCGATTTCGCTGCGCCCCGGCGAACTGAAAAAACGCAAGGATGCAAAATCCGCGTCTTTGTCGCCGGTTCCGTAGCGCCTGTGCCATAGTTCGGCCAAAGCGTTATAGCGCTTTTCTTGAGCGGCAAGAACGCTTCGGTCGGTTCCGTATAAAAGCTCGAATAATTCCCGTGAAAAGCGAATCATACTTTTTCTCCGCACTTTTTACGCATTCATTCGCATTCAATATTCATCTTATTGATTGCCGTTTTGCCGATTATCCTGATAATCGATTATCGGTGATAATAATATGCCGGCAACGGCAGATCTTCCGGAATGCCCGAAACGCGCTTTACCGAATCGGCAAGTTCCGCTTCGATGGCACTCTTTTTTGCAAAAAACGATGCGCCCCGGTACAGATAGTCCGAAACGGTTTTTTTGCGTTCAAACCGAAAATGCTTTACCGACACGTCTTCGTTTCCTTCAACCGCATCGAGCATGTTGTCGACGGCATTTTCGTACGTGTCGACATAGTCGATTAAACCGTTCGCTTCGGCCTGCGCCGCGGTATAAATACGGCCGTCGGCAAGCGCGCGCACCTTTTCGATTTTCATGTTGCGGCTTTGCGATACGATATCGGTAAATTGATCATAGGCTTCGTCGGCAATGCCCTGCATAATCGCCCGGTGTTCTTCGGTCATCGGACTGTCTATGTTCAGCATGTTTTTATTTTTGCCGGCGGTTACGGTCGTCATTTTTATGCCGTATTTTTTCATAAGTTCGGTTAAATCGACCGACGTGGCGCTTATAACGCCGATTGAACCGGTGAGCGTGTTGCGGTTCGCATAGATGACGTCCGCCGCGCAAGCTATGTAGTAGCCGCCGGAAGCCGCCAAAGGCCCCATGTACGCCCATACCTTGTTGCCGGTGCTGTGCTTATAGTCTTCCAAAGCGAGGTAGACTTCGTCGGATTGATACACGCCGCCGCCGGGAGAATCGATGTACAGCAAAATCCCGCGGTTTTTTCGGTCGCGGCCGAGTTCGTCGATCGTATCCAAAATCCAATTTTGATTGTACGTTTCGCCCGAGTCTTCGATAACGCCTTCAACGTGCAAAACCGCAATGTATTTATCGAACGAAAAAGAAGAAAAATGCAAAGCGCTTTGCCGTATTTTTTCCGGCAAAAAAAGCCGGCCGCCGTGCTTAAGCGGTATGGGCGTAATAAAACTTCCGGCGTTTCCCAATGCGGCAATTTGAATTACCGCACCGGCTATTGCGGCGAGGATCACAAAGCACAAAACAATTAAGCCGGTTTTCGCTTTTTTCGTTAAGCCGTTTTTTCGCTTTTGCGGATATAAATCGGTCATTATACGTTCCCGATAAAACCGGAGGTACCGAAATCTTCGGGTTTAAGAACACCGCGGTCGAATGCGCTTTGTTTGAGGAAGCGATATGCGTTTACCTGCGTCACGTTAATGTAGGGCGTGAGCCACAAATAGCCGATGTATAAGGTCAGTGTGCTTAAAAGTGCCCAGCCTATAAAACTTAAACCGAGCACGAATAAATCGCCCTTATAGCCCTTGGTCATCGCAATGCTTAAGCGCATCGCTTTTCGTACCGAAATATGCGGATTTTCGGCGACGATAAAAAAGGTTTGCGAGTAGGCCAGCGCTTTTACGATTCCGGGAATAACAAAAAGGAGCGACCACAAATACGTCCACAAACTATACCACAGGCACGCTCTGAATCCGCGCCACCACAGGTTAAAGCTTTCCAAAAAAACGGAAAAAGGCGCGTTGCCTTGCCGCGCGGTAAAAACGAGGTAGTATTTTGCTTCGGCAATCACAAAAACGCCTATGCCAAGTATTACAATCGGAAAAATAATCAACGGAATAAGCGATGCGTTTTCAATGTTTTCATAAGCTTGTTGATAATTGTAAACTTCTTCATAAGCGGAATAATATAGTGCCATCGGAATGATAACTATACTCAACACTATTCCCGTAACCAGCGTTATTAAAACGGGGGTTGTCCAATGCCCTTTCAGCTGCGCTTTTGCCAGCCGCTTAAACTCCTGTCGATCAAACATATCCACTCCTATAAAAAGTTTTGCAGAAAGCGTCAGCTTCCGAAAAACTTTTTAGCAGCGCTTTCGCAAACGAGAGTTGAGAAAGCGCAATAAATAAACGAGTTTACAACGTAAACTCGGAAACCGCCAAGGATGGCGGCTAAATCATACAGAAGCGATATTTTGGCTTTGCCAAAATTCGCTATAAACAGATGTACAAGGAAGTACATCTGTTTATGCCGGCACTTTTTATCGCCACTCCTATAAAAAGTTTTGCAGAAAGCGTCAGCTTTCGAAAAACTTTTTAGCTTTAAGTAATTCACTGTAATACATAGGTTCAATCTGTTCAAGTGGAATTCCGTATTTTTTTAAAAGCTTTTCGAGCGCAAGGCGCGTCTTTTTTATGCGGTTTTCGTCGGCCGTTTCGGCAAGGATTTCCATTTCCAAAAAGTCGCCCAAGGGTTCCACCGTACACAGTTCGATGAGCGCATCGCCTTTTTCCCACTGCATGCTTTTTTTGTGCTTTTCGTAAACGGCTTCAAAGCCCGCTTTGTGCAAAAATCGCTCAAACTCCGCGCGGTCGGACACGGCAAACTCTTTTTCGTCGTTTACTTCGAGAGCGGGATTTTCTTTGCAGATGCGGCGCTTTTGCTTATACGTAACAAGATGTCGGCACGTTTTTTCTTTTGCCGCCGTTTCCGTGCATTCGGTTCTGATGCGTACGGTAAGGGAATTTCCCGCGTTTTTTTCCGCCGGCATTTTTTCGACGGGACAGGTTCTTCCGGCGTCGCCTTCGGGGGATGCCGTTTTTTTATCCGGCCGCATCGTTCCGGCTTTGCCGTTTGCGTCGATTGCAGCATCCCGCACGAAGGCGGTTAGCCGCCAATAGGTATCGTTTTTTTCGGCCGTCCCCAGATAGCGGGCATCCGCATTCAGCTTGGGGATAAGTTCATCCCGATTATAGACGTGCGCTTTTAATTCGATTTCGTACATCGGTAACAGTATAGCAAAAAAACATTTTTCGGTATACAAAACACCCACGGATTGGAGATATTTCGCTTTTTCTCTCCATTTTATGATATTTTACGCCATTTTGGGCCGATATTTACTTGAAAAAATGAGGCTTTAGAGATAAACTGAAAGTGAATTTAATGAAGTTGTTTTGCCGATTTTTTATTCGAAGCAGGCGCATAGTCAGTATATTTTATTCTTTAATAACCGGGAGGGTCTGCGCTTTTTGGAGTGTATTATGAGGAGTACTTGTAAATGAGTGTCGATGTTACCGTTGAAAATACGCTGTTAAAACGTAAACTCGCCGCTTACGAAAAAATTCTGAAAGAAAAGGAGCGCGATCCGCTCACCGATTTATATTCGCGGCAACGTTTTTTTGAAGAAACGAGAGAATTGCTCGACAAAAATTCCAAAAAAAAATTCGTGTTTTTACGCTTCGATATTAACCGCTTTCAACTTATAAATTCGTTTTTCGGTTTGAAAGAAGGCGATAAACTGCTGCAGTATCTTGCGTTTAAAATCAAGCAGTTTGCACTTATTTTTCAAACGTACATTATCGGACGCATAGAAGGCGACGTTTTCGGCATGTGCTGCCAGCTTGCGGGGCATATCGATGTGTTCAATGCGATGCTCCAGCGCGCCGTCGAGGAATTTATCAGCGGCTACCGTTCCGATTACGAATTGAGCATTTCGGTCGGCATTTATGTTATCGAACATAACGATATGGCGCTCGAAGATATCTATTCGAAGGCGATTTTGGCCGCAAAAAAATGTAAGGAAAGGACGACCGGTCCCTGCTTTGTGTTGTATGACAAAAAGCTGAGCGAAGCCGTTATGAAAAATCAGCGCATCACCAATCAAATGCATGCGGCATTGAACGAAAAACAGTTTGAAGTCGTTTTGCAGCCCAAGTGCGATTTAAAAACCGGTGAACTTGTCGGCGCGGAAGCGCTTACGCGGTGGAATCATCCCGAAGAAGGCGTTGTACCGCCGAGCGAATTTATTCCCGTTTTTGAAAAAAACGGCTTTATTTCGCGCTTTGACGAATACGTATGGACTTCCGCCTGCGCATATATCCGCTCGTGGCTGGACAAAGGAAATTGTGCGGTTCCCGTTTCGGTGAACGTGTCGCGCTGCGATTTGCGCAACCCCGCCCTTCCCGACAAATTTAAAGAACTGCTGGCACGCTACAATATACCGGCACATTACCTGCATTTGGAAATAACCGAAAACGCCTATGCCGAAGACGCCAAGCACATTGCCGAAGCCGTGCAGCGCTTAAAGGATGCGGGACTGCATATCGAAATGGACGATTTCGGAACCGCGTATTCTTCGCTGAATATGCTGAATGAAATTCCCATCGATACGCTGAAACTGGATATAGGTTTTGTACGCAATTACAAAAAAGGGCGAGGCAAAGATATTATTTTGGCCTTTATTATAAAGCTTGCGAAAGCTTTGGAACTTTCGGTTATTGCCGAAGGCATAGAAACCGAAGAGCAGGCGGCGCATTTGCTTTCTTTAGGATGCGAAAACGGTCAGGGCTATTATTTTTCGAAGCCCATATCGAAAAAAGAATTCGATATTTTTGCCGCAAAACGCCCCAAGCGTTCCGCATCCGAGGTTTCGGCATCGTAAAAAATGTGCGCCGAAGAACGCGGGTTCACGGCAAAACCTTTCAGCCTCGCGGCAAAAATCGTGCGGAAACAGGGGGCACTTTTTACCTGCTTTTTATGCGGTTTTTTCCTGCCGCACGGGAATGCCCTTTGCCGCAAGTTCTTTTTTGATTTGTTCTACCGTGTACAGTTTTGCGTGTACGATACCGGCAACCAGGGCGGCGTCGGCCTTTCCTTCCGTGAGCGCTTGCGCAATGTGTTCGGGGTTGCCGCCGCCGCCTGAAGCGATAACGGGAACTTCAACCGCTTCGGCGATAAGGCGCGTAAGCGGAATCTCATACCCCGCCTTTGTGCCGTCCGCGTCAATCGAATTCAATACGATTTCGCCTGCGCCTAGGTTTACCGCTTGCAGCGCCCATTCGCGCGCATCCAATTCCGTGGCGGTTCTTCCCCCGTTGATGAATACGCGGTAGCCCGACGGCATCGACGAATCGCGGGCGGCGTCCATGCCCAATACGATGCACTGGTTGCCGAAAATGCGGGCGCCCTTGCCGATAAGCGCGGGATTTTTTACCGCCTGCGAGTTTAAGCTTACCTTTTCGGCGCCGGCTAAAATAGCGGCGCGTATATCGTCTTCGGTTGCAATACCGCCGCCGACGCAAAAGGGTATAAAAAGCCGCTTTGCCGTTTCGCGTATCAAATTCAAGTCTGCGCCGGTTCCCCGCGCGGATGCCATAATGTCGTAGAACACCAATTCGTCGGCGCCCTGCCGGCTGTATTCGGCGGCCATTTCCACCGGGTCGCCGATGTCGGCGTTGTCTTTAAAGCGTACGCCCTTTGTCGTGCGCCCGTCTTTTACGTCAAGGCATACGATTATTCTTTTTTTCAGCATAGGTTTTCCTTAATCGGTGTTTTGCGCACTGTGTACGCTGTGCGCATGCAGCGCCGCAAAATTCCGCAGTATACGCAGTCCCTGCATGCCCGATTTTTCGGGGTGGAACTGACAGGCGTAAATATTGTTTTGATGCACGGCGGCGGGAACGCGTATGCCGTAATCGGTATAGGCCGAAACAATTACTTCGTTCTCGGGGCAGATAAGATACGAATGCACAAAATAAAAATCGCCGTGCTCGGGGATTCCCTTAAACAGCGCCGCGGTATTTTTTGTGTAGCCAATGTCATTCCAGCCCATGTGGGGGATTTTCAAGTTTGCGGGAAAATCTTTTATACTTTTGAACAGCCTGACTTTTCCCTTGAGCAAACCGAGGCAGGGCGTATCGTCTTCTTCCGAGTAATCGAACAGAATTTGCGCACCTAAGCAAATGCCCAAAAGCGGAATTCCCTGCGCGGCGCGTTCTTTTAAAAAAGAATCGAAACCCGCTTTTTTGACGCGTTCCATTGCATAGGCCGCGTTTCCGACACCGGGAAACATAAGGCACGAAGCATTTTCAAGATTTTTCGGCGTATCCGAAATCACGTATTCGATGCGCAAAAAATCCAGCGCGTGCCGCACGCTTTGTATGTTGCCGGCTTTATAATCGACGATTCCAATCATAGCGCATTGTACTTTGCAGCGCACGCCGTGTCAATTGTCCGGGCGGAAATTCCCATACC
This sequence comes from Treponema maltophilum ATCC 51939, assembly GCF_000413055.1. Taxonomy (NCBI): domain Bacteria; kingdom Pseudomonadati; phylum Spirochaetota; class Spirochaetia; order Treponematales; family Treponemataceae; genus Treponema; species Treponema maltophilum. The sequence goes on from NZ_KE332518.1 coordinate 1,917,600, forward strand.
CGGAAAAGCCGTAAGTAAAAGATGCTTTTAGTTCAAAACCTGCACAAGATAGGTGCCGGTGAAGCTTATCCGATTCGCACGATTTCTTCGGGTATGCCGCATGCGACGATTTTTCCACCGGCCGCTTCGATCAGAAAAAACGGGATTTATGCTTTCTTTTATTTATAATATGTAAACCTGGTTTGACTAGTATATTTTTAGGATAGGCTTCTCTTGCCCTCGTCGGGCATATTTTAACACATGCCATGCACACTATACATTCATTTTTATCGGTTGTCATATCCGCACGTATACAACTTTTAGGACATACTTTTACACATTCGGAACAGTGAATACATTTTTCGTTATCCGTATACGGAACAGTAAATATTCTTTTTCCGGTATGTATCGGTTTATTATCCGCGACAAAACTTATAATTTTATCAAACACAGGTGCCCTATTATAAAGATGCCGTGTTTCCGTATGTAATAATCTGTTTTTTACAGTCTTTCCGAATAGTACCGCTGTTTGTAAATCATCATTATCGGGTCTGCCTTTCGCAACCGGAATATCTTTACCGGAATATGAATGCTCCCCGACAAATTCACCGTACCCGAGCAGCTTTCCGTTACCCTTTTGTATTATAGATATCATTTCTCCGGCAGCAAACATCGGTGATGCATTACCGTATAGTATGATTGCAATTATACATTTTCCTTGAAAATCCAAATGCTTTAGGCAGTTTCTGAATTCCTTATATAAAAAACCTCCGTATGTCGGAGCGCCCACGATTATCAAATCCGCATCTACAAAACTTACATCTTGTGTTTTTTCTCTATTGTTCCGTTTAGTCAAATCCGTAGAACATATTATGTCCCCGTCAATTCCTTTAACAATATAATCAATGACTTTTTTCGTTGTTCCCGTAGGTGAGAAATAAATAACGGCAAGTTTAATTTTATCCGCAGGCATATTCATTGCAGGCGATTATAACACATCGGCATAAAACTTTCAGTCATTGCAGAGAATGTGCGCGTTTTGCGCCAGAGCAGGCCTTGCCCATTGTTTGATCCCCCCTTATGCAGGGGCGCGGTTCCCCATTATAATGGGGGACCGGCTATCATTATAATGGGGCGGCGGCTACCATTACCGTGGTAGACCTCCTACCATTGTAATGGTAGACTGCCTACCATTATGCCTCCGTACTGTGCGGAGCTATTCCTCCCTGCATCCGTTCGCAGCTGTTCAAACACCTTTTCCACCTGCGCTGCGGTAAAGGCGGTTTGCGAAACGATTTTTCCGTTTTCCATTAAAAGCAGTTCGTCGGCAACAAGGCTTAAAAATTCAAAGTCGTGGCTGATGATAAGAATCAGCCGGTCGGGAGCACGTACGGATTTAATGAGCGAAGCTGTTTCTTTCATGTGGAAATAATCCATACCGCTGGTCGGTTCATCGAAGATGAGAAGCTGCGCTCCCGAGGCAACGGCAGCGCCGATAGACACACGCTGTTTTTGACCGCCCGAAAGGCTCAACGGATGACGCTCTTTTAATTGTGTAAGATTTAAAGCCGAAAGAACACGGTCGGTATCAAGCGCGCGGTTGTGTTTGTTTTTCCCGAGCGCTATTTCGTCGGCAACGCTTTCGGTAAAAAGCTGATAGCCGACGTCCTGCATTACAAGATAAGAAAGGGCAAGACGCTTTGCTGCGGACAGTTTTCTTTCACCGATATACACCGCTTCTTTGTTCGGCTTTGTAAGACCTGCAAGGCAATGCACAAAGGTACTTTTGCCCTGCCCGCTTTTTCCGACAAGGGCGGTTATATTGCCGAACCCAAGCGAAAGGTTTTCGACCGCGACGACAGGATTTTTTTCTTTCGGAAAACGGTAAAAAAGCCGTTCGATATGCAGCATTTGTGCCCCTTGTACGGATTGCGCAACACTATCACCGGCAGACGATTTGCCGCCTGAATCGGCTCGATCGTAAACACCGGCGGACTCTGCATTACCGGCAGACGGAAGCTCCCGCGCAAAAACGCGGCCGTCGAGCGTAACCGGGCGCAGCAAAAATTCTTTGCGTTTTTTTTCGGTTAAGCCGGCAAACTCGGCAGCCGAAAGCGAATGCGCAATTTTTCCGTCTTTAAGAATAAGCGCGCGGTCGATAATGTCTTTAAGAAAATACAGGCGGTGCTCGCTGATAATAATCGTCTTTCCCGCCGCCTTCAGTTTGCGCAAAACCTGAGCAATCTTTTCGATATAAAACACATCCAAATTGGAAGTCGGCTCATCGAACAAAATAATGTCGGTATCGGAGGCAAGAGCTGATGCGATCGCAATCATTTGTTTTTCGCCGCCCGAAAGGTTGAAAATATTGCGGTCGAGCAAGTGCCCGATATGCAAAAACGATGCGATTTCTCCAAGGCGCTCGCGCATAAGGTCGATCGGCGTTCCCGTGTTTTCAAGAAAAAAGAGTATTTCTGAGGTGGTATCCAAATTGAAAAACTGCGATTTGGGATTTTGAAACACCGTCGCGGCCTTTTTCGACACTTCATAAATGGGCAAATTCGCGATGTTTTCGCGGCCGATAAGCACGCTGCCTGAAAGAGCGCCTTCGTAATAGCGCGGGATTAAACCGTTCAAGAGGCGTAAAATGCTCGTTTTGCCGCAGCCCGAAAGTCCGGTAAGCAACAGACATTCGCCTTTGCGCACCTGAAAGGACACGTCGTTTATCGCCGCAGCGTCATTTTGTGCCGCATAGTTGAAGATGATATTTTCTATTTCGGCCGCAGGCGAAGCGTCGATCATACGTTTTCCGTATTCGTGCATGACCATATCGGCTATTCTCCTGCAAAGAGGTTAAGACCGAATAAATCGCGCATGAGACTGAAATGTTTATCAAATGAAAACAACAAAAGATTATTGTTAATGGCATTTTGTGCAATGATTAAATCGGGAATGCCGACCTTGTTTATACCGTTCGTTATGTTCTGCGTCTGCATATCGATAATTTCGTTCCAGTCTATTTCGAGTTCTATTCGTTTAATCGCAAGCAAGAGCTGTTTTAATTTATACTCTTTTTTCAGATTAATTGACGGAAGCAATTCGGCAAGCACAAGATTATTGATACAAAGCGTGTTGTTATGTATCAATTTTTTGAGCACGACTGAGCGTGCAGAGCCTTTAAAATATTCTATCCAAACGGAAGTGTCGACCAGTACCATCTTACGTCCTTTTTCTCAATGTATCCAAATCGATATCCATATCGACCTTTCCATAATAGCTTTCCAACTGTTGCAGTTTCTCTTTTTGTATCAAATTTTCAAGTGCGTGTGTGATAACCTCCGTTTTTGTCGTAATTTTTGTCAGTGCCATCGCTTCTTCGAGCAGAGTATCCGACAAATCCAGCGTCGTTCTCATAAATATCCTCCGTATGCATATTATAACATTGCATTATATGCATAATCAATATTTACCACGCATGCAGCCGCGAGCCGATTACCGCGCAAAAGCCGGCGATAATGTACAGCGACACAAAGATGTCGGCAAGACCGAAGCGGGCGTTTTTGTAGCGGATTTTTTTGCCCGGCGAATCGACGCCCTTGGTGTGTCCCGCAGCCGCAAGCTCATCGCCGATGCGCGAAGCCGACGATAAGAGCGGCACCATCACGTATTCGAGCGTTGCAAGCGGGTGCAAAACGACGTTCAGTGCGTTTAAGCCGATGCCGCGCATTTTCATCGCATTTTTTATGCAGCGGTATTCTTCGCCGAGCGTCGGGAAAAAGCGGAACATCACCGAAAGCGTGATGACCAAACTTTGCGGCACTTTCAGTTTTTCGAGCGCGCTCATCAAAAGTCCGACCGGCGTGGAATCTATAAGGTATTTGCCGGCGACAATCGGCAACATAAAACGGCGCGCCATAAATGACACCGGCAATACCACCGTGCTGAAAACTCCCGTCCCTTGCGGAATATATGAAAGAGCGGCAAGCACAAGAAAAAAGGCCGTCAGCTTTACCGCCGTTTTTGCCTGTCCGTTGAAAACAAACAAACAGGCAAACAGCAGCATATTGACAAGTTCAACATACATAGGAACGAAAGCCGTAATCGAAAACCCCATGCACAGCACAAGAAAAAATTTGGTTCTCGGATCAAGAACGAGCCTTGCCTGTTGTTCCAATTACACCAGCCCCGCTTTTACAAAATGCTTTTTAAGGATTTTTTTACCTAAAAGGCCGCCGAGGATGCCGCCGGCAAAAGCGGTAACATAGAGAAGCGGCATAATCCATATCGGAAGGCTGACAAGCTGCTCCGCGTATGCGGCGCCCATCATTTTTTCGGTCAGGGCACGATATTGATCGGTGAATATATAAATCTGCCAAAAAGCTCCGCACAGCCACAAGGACATAATCGCATAGCCTACGATGCTTCCTTTTACGGTTTTATAGCCGAAGAGTTTACGCACAAGTTCGGCAAGGGCGGCAACAATGAGCGAGTGGATTGCAACCACCGGCGTGTGTCCCATCAGTGTCATAAGGCAGCCGGGAAGGGCCGCAAAGATGAATAGACCGAACGGTTTTTGTACTTTCGCAAGCAAAAACATTACCGCAATTCCTAAAACAACGCTCACTGCAAAGGGGAAAAACAAATACGTTACTACTAAAAAGCCGAACGGCATGCCGACGATGAAAAGTCCGGCAAAATAAATAACGGAGAAAATACCGATATTAACCAAATCCTTTAACACAAGGCGGTTCTTTCCGCCGGACTGTAATTGTGTTTGTTCCATAAAAATACTCCTTTTCTTATAAGGGAGAGGGAAGCAACCCCGTTCAGGGCAGGGTTTCCTCCCTCTCCCTTTAACCCTCTCTCTCCCCAAAATAAGCCTTTTATCCGTTCCGGCATGGACGCCGGAAATGCCATTCCGCCATAGTTGGCGGGGAAAACCGGCGGCGGGCGAGGTATTTGCCCCGCACGTTCCGGCATGGACGCCGGAAACGCCATACGTGCCCGAGTTTGCGGAGCAAACTCGAGTTAAAAATCGGACTTAGGATGTCCGATTTTTAAACCTTCCACTCGATGCCTTTTTTGAAGTTCTCCCACATACCGGCATAAAGACCTTTGCGCTTGAGCAGCTCGGCATGCGTTCCCGTTTCGGCAACCCTGCCCTCATCGATGACACAGATTGTTAGGGAACAATTTTCATAAGTTTAAGCATAAATCCATAAGATTTATACTGTTTTTTCAAGCCATCAATTGCAGAGACCGACAAAGCTGAAGTTGAATAAAGTGCATAGGCTACATCAGTACTTTTATATTTTCTCATGATAAGCTGTGCAAGAAATCCACCAAGAGATGCTCCTATAAAAATAGGATTTTCAATTTTCAACTGCCCAACAAACTTTATGACAAAATCCGCAAGTTCTTCAATGTTGTTAATTTCCATTGGATAATCAAAGGTAAGAATTTGATAGTCCTTCTCCATTTGTTTCAGATGATTGAACCAGACAATGCTACAGCCGGTTCCACCCACAAGATACACCAAATTTATTTTGCTTTCCGAATTTCAACATATCAGGTATTTTACCTCTATGTCATCCACTTTCATTTTAGAAAACGGATGAGTGTTCTGAAACGATTTAAGTTCTTCTGCAAACGTCATATTATCACCTCCATAAAATTCAAATTAAAATAAAGATACACACAAACCAACTATCAGACACACCGGAAGTCCAAGTGCGGAACCAATGCAGGATTGCTTAATATGAAACAGATAATCCTTATATTCTGACATATCCTCTGTCCCCTGAATACGCACTTTCTTAGAATGGCAAAACCAAACACAGTCCAAAATAAAGGCATCGTACCATGTAATCGCCAGCCAAATAATATACGACTGAAGAAAACCACTCACAAAAGAAGTTGTACCGTTGATTTTATACATAATGAGAGCAAAAACTACAGGCAACACTATCATGCAAAGACATTTTCTCAGCATTTCCTTCTTAGAAAAACGCTTCTTTCTGTCTTCTACAAGACCTAATTCCACGCAACGTCTACGTATTTGTGGCGGGTAATCACCAATGGCACTTAATGGGTCTTTCAACACCCTGGGGACTATCAAAATCGTAAATAAAATAATTCCAATTATAATCTCTATAAAAAGTATCATCCTTATCCAACTCCTTCTGTAGCGTATAAGTATCCTAATGAAACTTCAAATTTTCTTTATTATAGCACTGTTTAAAAAGTGATACAACATATAAGAAGGACAGGGCTCAATAAATGTCCTGTCCATATCATTATGCTATGAATGCATCAGTTATCAGGGCTCCAGCCTATCCACAAATACAGTTCATAATTACGCTTAAGGGCTCAGAATTGCTACGCCTTGCTTGCAATTCCTTAAAAATCCCGACTTACAGCTATTGTTCCGGCAGGACGCCGGGAAAGCTGTATGTTATCGACGTTTTTACAAAGCCGTTATGCTTTCGAAAACTCGCCGTACTTTTCCCCGTGAGGACATCCTGCCCGTACTCTCTCCCCAAAATAAGCCTTTTATCCGTTCCGGCATGGACGCCGGAAACGCCATTCCGCCATAGTTGGCGGGGAAAACCGGCGGCGGGCGAGGTATTTGCCCCGTACGTTCCGGCATGGATGCCGGGAACGCCATACGTGCCCGAGTTTGCGGAGCAAACTCGAGTTAAAAATCGGACTTAGGATGTCCGATTTTTAAACCTTCCACTCGATGCCTTTTTTGAAGTTCTCCCACATACCGGCATAAAGACCTTTGCGCGCGAGCAGCTCGGCATGCGTTCCCGTTTCGGCAACCCTGCCCTCATCGATGACGCAGATTTTATCGGCATTTACGACCGACGAAAGGCGGTGGGCGATCATAATGACGGTTTTGTCTTTGAGCAGCATGTCGAAGGTTTTTTTGATTTTGTATTCGTTTTCGGCGTCGGCAAAGGCGGTCGCTTCGTCAAGTACAATAATCGGTGCGTCCTGCAGCAGGGCGCGGGCAATGGCAAGCCGCTGCGCTTCTCCGCCGGATACATAGGTGCCCTTGGTACCGTAGACGGTGTCTATACCGGCCGGCAGTTTTTCGATGATGTCCATGCACTCGGCTTTGCGAAGCGCGTCAAGCACTTCTTCGCGGCTTGCGTCTTTTTTGCCGTAGCGGATATTTTCAAAAATGCTTTCTTTAAAAAGCTTATTTTCCTGAAACACAAAGCCGACGGTGTGCAAAAGGTCGCTTGTTTTAATATCGCGGATATCGACGCCGCCGATGCTGATCGAACCCGAATCGACTTCCCAAAAGCGGCCGAGCAAATTGACGAGGGTGGTTTTGCCGCCGCCTGAAGGCCCAACCAACGCGGTCAGCGAATGTTCGGGGATATACAAACCGATGCCGTTCACGGCGGGGCGGGCGGCGGTTTGCGGTATTTTATCGCCGCCGGGGTTTGTGTTCCCTGCGGCCGCCTCAGCAGCTCCGGCCGTTTCCGTTTTATACGAAAATACCACATCCTTAAATTCTATATCGTATTTTTCGGGCAGCGTTGATTTTTCCGGTTCCTTTGTCGGCGGTGCTTGCAGTATGTCTTCGATACGGTTGAGTGCATCGTTCGATCGCTGATGGAACGAATTGGCGTACATAATCTTCATCAGCATACCGTAGGTAACCGGTGCAAAGGCAAGATAAAATACAAAGCTGTAAAAAAAGCGCGGATCGAGCGTTGTACTGCCTGCCATCAAAAGGGCTGCGGGCAGCAGGAACAAAAATCCCATTTTGATGAGCGATAAAAAAATTGCATAGCCGTTTTCCCACGACATCGAATATTGCAGGACGAACTCTTTGTAGTTCATAATCGACGTATAAAAATTCTTAAAATAATACACGGACTGATTAAAGGTTTTGATAACCGAAATACCGCGCACGTATTCGGTACCGGCGTTGTTCATCTGTTCGAGCGCGTCTTCGTACTTTTGCATAAAGCCCGAGTTTGAGCTGATCCGCATTAAAACCGCCTGTAAAACAAAGGCGAGTACGAGCGGAATAAGCGAGATAAGTCCGAGCCGCCAATCGAAAATCAGCATGAGAGCGAGTATCGCAAAGGGCGACACGATGTTTTGCGCGATGTCGGGCAGATTGTGCGCGATGAGCGTTTCAAGCTGATTGACGTTCTTTTCAAACACCTTGCGCACCTTGCCGCTTTCGTGCGTGATGTGCCAGCCGACGGGCAGTTCCGCAAGCGCTTCCGTCATCCGGATCGAAAGGTTTTGCTGAATCGTAAACGCGGTTGCGTGCGAAAGCATGAGCGCCGCATAATACAGCACAAAGCCCGCAGCGGCCGAACCGACTGCCCACAGCCCGCAGCGTGCAAGGGAGGCGGCGTTTACCGCTTCGTTTGCTATAGCGGCGGCGATTACATCGCGCATTACAAAATACACCATGATATACGGCACAAAACTCACAAGGGCGCTCAAGCCGGAAAGTACGAGCGACAGCGATAAAAACGCCCGGCTTTTCCCCGCATAGCTTAAAAGCCGCTTGATCGCTTGCTGTTTGGCGGGATTTCGTTCCGCGCGCGGCTCCGCCAGCTTTCGATTTTCCGTCCGATTTTCCGATGCCCGTTTTTTTGCTTCATTCATATTCATCCTCTTTTCCACGGAATAAAGCGGTTGACCCGTTTGCAATATGCGCTATATTCATCGCCGAAGCGTTCGGCAAGCCATTTTTCTTCCGTCAATTTCATAAACACGGTAAGGTACAGCCAAAAAAGCGGCGGCAAAATCAATACGTACCGATTCCGGCAAAACAGCAGTGCGCCGGTACAAATAAATAAAAATGCCGAATAAATGGGATTGCGCACAAGAGCATACACGCCGCCGGTTGCAAGCCGGTTCGATTTTATTTTAATGTCGATGCGCGCGCCGAATACCGCCGCGCACCACAGTGCAATGCCGCCCGCAATGCACAGGATTCCGGCAATGACAAAAAGAATTGCGGTTCGCGTGCCGTTCACATTTCCGCCGCCAAGCACACCGAATTTTACAAGCGCAGTGCCCGCAGCCGTGAGCGCAATCATAATCGCGATGCACACCGGTCCGACGCCCATCACCGGAAGATGCTCTTGCTCATTTTCTTTCGTTTCATTCATAGACAATCACCTATTACCGTTAACAATTATTATGCCGACCACTGCTCGCTTTCCCGCTGCAGCCTGTACATCTGTCGATAAATGCCGTTCTTTTCCATCAACTCGGAATGGGTGCCGGTTTCGGCAATCGTTCCCTTGTTGAGTACGATGATTTTGTCGGCGTTTTCGACCGTACGCAAACGGTGCGCGATAACGATAACGGTTTTACCTTTTATAAGCGTACCGATGGCATGCTGAATAATCGTTTCGTTTTCGGGGTCGAGGGCGGCAGTTGCTTCGTCCAAGAGGATGATCGGCGCGTCTTTTAAAAGGGCGCGTGCGATGGAAAGCCGCTGGCGTTCTCCGCCCGAAAGCGTGTAGCCGTTTTCACCGATTTCCGTGTCGTAGCCTTGCGGCAATTTTTCGATAAATGAATCGCACTGCGCGGCTTTTGCGGCGGCAAGCACTTGCTCTTTGGTCGCGTTTCGGTTGCCGATCAAAATATTGTTGTATACCGTATCGTTAAAAAGCACGACGTCCTGAAACACAATCGAAAAGGCTGCGAGCAGGGTTTCAGGATCCACGGCGGAAACGTCGACGCCGCCGACGCTCACCGTGCCCGATGAAGCGTCCCAAAAGCGTGCGGCCAAGCGGGCAATCGTGGATTTTCCGCAGCCCGAGTGTCCGACAAGGGCGGTAATTTCGCCCTGCTTTGCGGTAAAGTCGATGCCGCTTACCGTGTCTTCGCCTGCGCCGGCCGCATCACCTTTGCGTTCTGCGGAAACGCCTCCGCTCGGTTCGTTATACGAAAACGATACATTGTCGTAACGAATATCGTAACCGTCCGGCTTAAAAATTTCGCTTCCCGTCTGTTTGGGGTAATTGACAATCGCCTGCTTGCGTTCAACCGCAATCAGCGTATAAAAGAATTCGGCAAGCAGCATAAACACCGTCGTCAACGGATCGAAGATGCGGCAGGCAACCAGCAAAAAGACGACGTACGTCAACAGTTCGATTCGGCCTTGCAACAAAAGATACGCACCGTACGAAATCACAAGCGGAAAGCCGAAGCGAACAAGGGCGGCCATGCCGAACATAAGCGCGCCCATCGAAGCTTCAGCTTTGAGCGCGGCACCCGTTGTTTCGGTAATATCGTTTTTAAGCTTTTGCACATACGAAGTTTTTTTATCGGAAGACTTCAGCACTTTTACATTGTCGATCATCTGCTGCAGCGAATCGTATATCGCGTCTTTGCGCACAATGACGCTTTTCATCTTTTTTTCCGACAGTTTGCGGCAGGCGACGATGACAAAAAATCCGGCGACGGCACAAACGAACAGCGCGATCGTCATGCGCCAATCCAAAAACGCCAAAAGCGCGGCCGCAATCACAATGGAAATAATGCCGCCGAACATTTCCGGCACGACGTTCGAAAGCGCTTGTTCGATCGTCGTAACGTCGTTCAACAGCGTCGATGTCAAATATGACAGATCCTGCCTGCCGAAATACGACAGCGGCAGCTTGCGAAGCGATTCGGCAAGTGAAATGCGCACGTTCGCCGCTTCTTCATACGCTCCGTTGTACGTTCTGCCGTACTTCAGTTTTTCGAGAATGAACAGCACGGCTATCATCGCGGCACCGGCCGCCGACACCGCCCATACATTCGGAGAACGAAAACCCTGCTGCATAATGCGCGCCAAAAAATACTGCAGTACATACAGCGAAAGTCCGAGCGGCACCATCAAAAACAAATTGATAACGACCGAAAGAATAATCGACACACGCACATTGCGCGTTCCCGCATCCGACAAGGCAAAAAATCTTTGCAGCATAATTTCTCCATAAAACTTTTTGTAAAAAGCCGAAGTTTCCGAAAAAAGTTTTCAGCGCTTTCGTACACGCCGGTTGAAAAAGCGCAGTACATAACCGTGTTTGCGGCGCAAACTCAAAGTTAAAGCGAGCGATTTGTGCCGCTCGTTTTAACCGCTATTATTTTAGTCTAAACTAACATAACACCGTTACAATACAAAGCGCAAAAAAATTTGTCAAGGAGAAAAGCGGCAAACAGCCGAAGTTCTTTAAAACAAAACCAAAAATCGTATCAACAATAGGATGCCTGCCCGGGTATTCCTCATAAAAGCAATCACCCTTCCCACTTGGTACGACCGGAGCGCAGCAAGCGGAATTCGCGTTTGAGCAATATGAGGATGGGAAATGCCGTCGTCAATTCAATCAAAAAAGTGCCGTAATATACGCCGGCAACTCCGGTAAAGATCGGCAAAACAAGCATGGCCGGAACGTATAAGACAATTTGCTGCAAAATGCCGATGATTGACGCGATGTGCCCCTTATTGATTACCGGAAAAAACGCAAGCGTCAAAAAGGTAAGCGGCATAACGGGCAGCAAAGCCATATAGAGCCTGAAGTTCAGCATATCGGATGCGCTCAGCGAAGAGTTTTTCATCATAATCGATACGGCGCCTTCGGGGAAGATAAGCATGCACAACCAAAACGGTATAATGAGCGCAAGCGCCGCCGCTAAAAAGTATTTAAAGCCCGCAATAACCCGCTCCGGTTTTGCCGCCCCGAAATTAATCCCGATAATCGGCGGCAGGGCAATCATAAGTCCCGAAAGCGGCTGCACGACAAAGCTGAAAAGGCGCGTAACGACGCCGTAAAAGGCTATATCGGCTTCGCCGCCGTAGGCGCTCAGCACATTCAAAACAAGCACGCTTTGCACGCCCATCATAATCTGCATAATAAAGGCGGACAGTCCCATGCCGGAAATCTTTGCGATAATATTTTTGTCAAAGCGAAATGCAAAGGTTTGCCGGAACGGACCGAATTCGCCGGCGAGCGGTTTGCGCAAAAAGTACGCAATGCCGATAAACGATTGCAGGGCCATGCCGATATTCGTTCCCCATGCAGCTCCCTCTATGCCCATGCCGAAAATCACCATCAAAATATAATTCGCGCACGCGTTGCACGCAAGACCGCAGGCCATAATCAGCGCTCCGGTTTTCATCTTACCTTCCGAGCGGATAAGCGCATTGGAAGCGATTGCGTAAATCCAAAACGGAGCGCCGTACAGCAAAGTCCGATAATATGTTTCGCCGAGTACCAAAGCTTCGCCGCGCCCTCCCATCAAAAAAACGATGCGGTGCGAAAACGCAAAACCGCTGCACATCAAAAAGAGCGCGCTCATAAGCATGAGCGTATTCATATTACCCAACAGTTTTTTTTGAATATCCCTGTCGCCGGCCCCGATCGCAATGCTCAAAAGCGAGCCCGCTCCCGTTCCGCACAACAGGGCAAAACCGATCAACGCAAGCAGGGGCGGAAGAACTACGGAAATACCGGCAAGCGCTTCCCGCCCTACAAGGCGGCCGACAAAGATACCGTCGAGCACATTGTTCGCGCCCAAAAGCGACATGGCGACTACCGCCGGCCACGAAAAATCGAAGATAAGCTTCCACAAGCCGCCGTTTAAAATACGCTGTTTTTGTTTTTCATCGTTCATAATAACCCATTGTGCAATAAAGCGAACAACTGTCAACGGGGAAAACCGCAATGCTTCGGAAAATAGCATTTCAATGAACGGTTGACTATATGAATATTGTGCAAACAACAATTACCGTTCACCATAGATGATGCAACGCAGGTTTTATTCTCCGGCGGGGCGGTTTCCGCACAAAATCTTCCGCCAGCCGGCTTCATAAAATTCGTCGAGCAGGGCGACATATTTGAGCGCGCCTTCGTAGGGAATGTCCAAGCGGACGGTTTCGAACAGGCAGTTCCAAAAGCTTTTGTCGACCGCCGAATACAGGCGTAAGTCTATGCCGGGACGCAGTACGCCGCCGCAGTCTTTGAGCGACGACAAAGCGCGCACATCGGCTTTGTACGTATCTTCCATCATGAGCGAAAAAAAATCGGCATAGCGGGTGCCGGCCGAACCGCACACGAGCAGCTTTACCGCCCGGTAATGTTCGTACACGAAGTCGACCGTTTTCTTGCGGCCTTCAAAACGGAAGGCACGCCGCTTTTCCGTATCGGGCGGCATGCTGAAAAAGACGTCGTACATTGCGCGGTGGTTTGCCAAAAGAGCATCGTACACGTCTTTTACGAGCGCGTCGAAAAGCGCTTCCTTATTTTTAAAATGAAAATACAGAGAGCCGGTCGTAACGCCTGCAAGTTTTGCAATAGTACGCATCGAACTTTTTGCCCAGCCCTTTTGCAAAAATTCGGAAGCGGCACACTCCAAAATGCGTTCTTTGGAGTTCGGCGCTTTTGTCTGTGCGTGTTTCGTCGATTGTTCCGATGATTGTCGCGATTGTACCGGCAATTTCGAATACGCTTTCGTTTTTCCGGGTTCGCATTTTGCTGCGTTTGCTTTCATATCGATCGTAAACAACGCTAATATGTTTTCATCACTTTGTCAATGTTCGGATGAGTATATATTTCCGCGAGTACTTGAAATTAGCCGATTTGAAGAGTACACTGTATTAGTGATGAAGAAGATTCTTTTTATCTGCGGCCTGTGCATTGTATGCTGCTGTCTTGCATCCTGTGCAAAAAAAAACGGAAAGGATTTGACGTCGGGGTATTCACGCATTTTGAATTCGCGTTCCGCATACGCCGATATGACGCACCGCTGGTTTTATTTTACCGACGAAGGCTTTAAAGAAACGGACGTTCCGCGCAACGCTCCCAAGCGGCAAAAAAAACCGTGGACGGAAGCCGTGCGGATTACCTCCTCCGCGCTCATAAACGGCACCGGTTATTTTCTCGTCAACAAGCTTGGCATGCTCGTGTGTCCGAGCGCTTCGGGTTTGCAAAAGCAGGGCATCGCGTCGAAAACACAGCTTGTAAAAGATCCGGATTTGTTTTTGTCCGCAGCCGCGGGTTCGCTTTTTTGCATTGACGAAAGACCGGTGTTCAACCTGTACACAAACAGCATTTTTTCCGCCGGCAATCCGCAGCTAAAAAACGATCAAAACGAAGCTTTTTTAATCGAATATTCGACGGAAAATCGGAATTTCATTCCGCTGTTAAACGGCGGCGATTTTGACCGCCCGCACGGCGCACAGCTTCGCGAACTTTTTTTTATAAACGATATCTGGTACGCGCTTTTTAAAGCGGCTCAAACCGACCGAACCGAATTTTATGCGTACTCGTTTTACACGGTCGAACCGATTACCGCGTTCGCGCGCGCGCCGATATCGGCCGAAAGCGGTACGTCGGGTTTTAAGCCGGACATTATCGTAAAAAACATCGGTGTGCAGGAATTCCGCGACACGGTAAAACCTCAGCCGGCTTCAGCAATGAGCGCCGGACTGAAAGATTTACTGGCCCCCGTTCCCGCATCGGTACCGTGGTACTTGGAAGTTTTTTCCGACGGCTCTTCGGCGGCGGAGCGTTTTGTGCGGCGCGAACATGCGCCGAAAGCGCGCCAAGCCTATGCGTCTTCGGGCGCGGATTTTTCGGCGGCGGTTTTTGAAGACGGAACGGTATGCTTTATCGGCACGCTTCCGATGAAGCACGTCGTTAACGAAGGAAGGCCGGTCGCCTTTAAGCTGCCGCGCCTTCCGGCAGGTTATACGTATTCGTGCGCTTTAATCGCCGGCTCGACTCTTTTCGTATCATGGGAAGAAACCGCTTTTTTTGAAACCGGCCGCAGCGGTTTTTTGGCGGTCGATTTGGAACGGATTTTGTACCGGCAAGAAGATGCCGAATAATGCCGGCTGCAAGCTGTCCGGTTAATAAAGGAAGGCAAAAATGAAAATCGGAAAAAAAATATGCGCGCTCACGATTTCGGCATTTATTTTATTTTCGAGTTCGTTTTTTTTACACGCACAGGGAACACAAGCGCAGGAAAGCGGCAGCAAAGAAATTTCCGGCGCGCAAACGGAAGAACAAAGCACCGCCGGCAACAGTGATACCGACAATACCGGAGCCGAGCATTCGCAAGCAGGCAAGCCTTCGCCGGGTAAATTGATTTTTACGGCCGGAGTCGTCGGAATTTTAAACACCGAAAAACAAGGCGCTCCGTCCCCGATCCGCTTTACGATAGGAGCCGGCGCACGCTTCCCGCTTCATGCCGCGGGAATGCAAAACCTCTATTTTGCCCCGCACGGACATTTTTTCGACGGCTACTATTTGTGGGACATCACACAAAAAAAAGCCGTCCCGGCGGAAGTTGAACAGCGCGCCGCATATGTTCCGGCAATTATGGTCGATACGCCCGTCGTATTCGCATTTGCAAGAGGCCGCTCGGTTTTTTCCTCCGGAGCGGGCATATCGTTTTTAGTGCGTTTTGCCGCGCCCGCACTGCGCTCGGGAGTTTCCGCTTCCGACTTGCAGGAAATAAACGGCTGGTTTTGGAAAAACGGGCGCTTTGTATACCCGTCGGTTCAGTTTTCCTGGGACTACGTTTTCCCGAGCGGCCTTGCAGCAGGTGTCGGTGCCAAAGCCTATCTTTCGGCCGGCGCCCTTGCCGACAAGCGCGGTCTTGACCGCAGCATGCTCATCGTCGGTATACGCATCGTTCCGCCGGCGATGTAAACGTTTTTAATCGGTTTTTGCACGCTTTCCGTTCTTTACGGCGAACAAAATAAGAGAGCCTGCCGCAATCAGCAAAAAGCACAAGCTTATGGGGCGGGTTACAAAGATGCTTAAAGAACCGTCCGAAAGGATCAGTGCACGGCGGAAGTTGGCTTCCGCAAGAGGCCCCAAAACGATGCCGAGCAAAATAGGAACCAGCTGAAAATCCATACGCCGCAAAAAATACGATATAATACCGAACACGATAATAATATACATATCGTAAATACTGTTATTCGTGGAATACGAACCGGCCAAACAAAAGGTTAAAACGATACAGGCGAGCACCTCATACGGTATGCGCGTTATGTGGGCGTAAAAACGTATAAACACCTTCCCCGCTATATACATAAAAATATTTACGACGATTAAGCCGAGCATAATCGCATACAGAATATCGCCCTGATCGATAAAGAGCCGCGGCCCGGGAATCATGCCGTGCACCATAAAAGCGCCCATCAAAATAGCCGTCGCCCCGTCGCCCGGAACCCCCAAGGTGAGCATGGGAATCATCGTCGCTCCGCACGCACCGTTATTCGCGGACTCGGAAACGGCAACCCCTTCTATTTCGCCCTTACCGAAAGTTTCCGGATGTTTTGAGCTTTGCTTTACCTGATTGTATGCAATGAATGCCGCCAAGCCGCCGCCCGTTCCGGGAGTGGCGCCGATAATAACGCCGATAAGCGACCCTATGGAAATGGGCTTTCTGCAGCGCTTATATTCTTCTTTTGTAATTTTGCATTTTGTAACGCTGCTTGCCGAAACGGTTTTATGATCCGTTTTCGGATTGTACTGCGATTTCATCAATATTTCCGAAATTGCAAAAAGTCCGATAAGGGCGATGATAAGATCCACCCCGCGCAGCAAATTGATGTTGTCAAACGTAAAGCGCTGCGCGCCGCTTATATTGTCCATTCCCATCGTCGACACGAAAATTCCGATACAGGCGCCGATAAGACCTTTAAAAATACTTTTGTTCGATACGCCCGCAATAACGGAAAGTCCGAATACGGCCAACGACAAATATTCGGCAGGCCCGAACAAAAGCGTTACTTTTGCTATTTGAGGAGCCGCAAAAAGCAAAACGAAAGCGCTTATCAAACCGCCTATGGTTGAAGCATAAATGGCCATAGACAACGCCTTGTACGCTTCGCCTTTTTGCGTCATCGGATAACCGTCGAACAAGGTTGCGGCGTTTGCCGATGTTCCCGGCGTATTGATTAAAATTGCGGTAATCGATCCGCCGTACGTTCCGCCGCAATAAATGGCCAAAAGCATCAATATGGCCATAACGGGTTCCATACCGTACGTAAGCGGTATGCACAAAATAATTCCCAAATCGGAAGTCAATCCCGGAATCGCCCCGACGACAATACCGAGAACAAGGCCGACAAAGATTATCAAAAAATTCTGCCACGAAAGCATTAAATGCAAACCCTGCAGGACAACGTTCATATTAAACCTCCCGTCGGCAGCGAAACATGAAGCATAACCGAAAAAACAAAATACACGATAAAAACCGTTGCAATCGCAATTGCATAATAGTACCACTTGCGCGCGCCGTAAAAAATCAGTATCGCCGCGACCAGTGCCGAAGTTGCGATAAGAAAGCCGATTTTTCCGATAACAAATGCGTACGCAAGCAGCAGCAAAATAAAAATGACGGAACGGATTTCTTTTTTGAACGCTTCCGATTTTATAATTCCCGAATGCAGGTCAACCTCTTTTTTCGGCCGTAAAAACAATCCCTGCAAAAACAGCGCGCATGAAAATATAAAAAGACCGCCCAAAGCGATAGCCGGAAAAGTTTTTGCATTTATCGAAGATTTTTCATACGTTTCGATTTGCGACGGAATTAAAAACCAGCCGATTGCGGCAATTACGGCAAAGGTCGAGCCGGCAATCATTTCGTTATTGTATTTTATTTTCATAAGCCATACTCCGAACGACAGATTGAAGGAGGCGCCTCAAGCGGATCTTTTTTGCGATGCTCGACCGCTTTCGAGGCGCATCCCACCTGCCTATTTTTTTACCAAATCGATATATTCTTTCATCGCTCCGGTTTGTTCATCGATATTCTTTAAAATATCTTTTTCGCCGGCTCCCCACGCTTCCATTCCCATTCCTTTCATAAATTTTTTGAACTCGGGATCCGCGTATACTTTTTTGATGAATTCGGTAAGAACGGCTTTTTTGTGCTCGTCAACCGAAGAACGCACGGCAAAATAATCCATGCCGACGAACTCCGCGTCTATTCCCTGTTCTTTGAACGAAGGAATTCTGCCGATGCCTTCAACTTCAATGCCTTCGGGAATAAAAGTACCCAAGCACACAAACTGTCCGTTTTTAACGTAGTCGCGGTATACGGGCGGCGAACCGATGGCGACATCGACATGACCGCCGGCCAATGCGTTTATGGCGTCCTGCCCGCCGTTATACGGAACCGCCTCCGCCGGGATGCCGAGTTTTTTGAACAGCACGGAAATCATCGTGTAGCTGTCGTTGCCGGGACCGCCGGTTGTCGCGTACTTAATGGTTTTACCGGCTTTTTTTAATCCTTCCAAAGTCGATATGCCGCTTTTTGACGGATTGGTCAGCACGACAAATTCCACAATTCTCATGCCGACAAGCGGCGTAATATCCGAAAGTTTATACGTTACTTTTTGGAACGCCGGCGTCAAAGAAAACAGCGGGCCGTTGGCAACAACCATCGTATAGCCGTCGTCCTTCGCCATCATAGCCGCCGTCATCGCGATCGTTCCGGCACCGCCGGTTTTGTTTTCAACGATTACCGGTACGCCCAAATACTTTTCGCCGTAAGAAGCGACTTGCCGCGCAATCGTATCCGGCCCGCCGCCCAAGCCCCACGGCATAATAATGGTTACCTGCCGTGCGGGAAACGCGTCGCCCTTCCCGTCCGATTGCCCTTTGGCAAAGACCGCCGCACACATCAGTAAAACCGCAATAATGCATGCCGGTGTTTTCATTTTGTTTTTCATAAAAACCTCCTTCGAAAAACATATTATGTAAAATTATATCCGTATGAATTTTACCTGCGCCTCTTTTCCCGAAAAGGACATCTCGATTGCCTGAAAGGGTTTTTCCGCAAAAAAATACGGCGGATACTCTTTTGCGTCGCTGAAAAGAAGCGTAAACTTTTCGTTATTCTCGAAAAGCTTCGTTAAAATTTTATAGACTTCCGGATTTGCGCTGTTATGCCGTCGGTCCGACGAAGCGGTTGTGAGCGCGTATTGCAGCGGCATAAGTTTTACAATTTCTTCATCGATGCAGTCGCGCTGTCCGTGGTGCGGGAGTTTGAGAACGGTTACATTTTTAAGCAGCGAAAAATACTTTTTGTCCCAATGCGAAGGACAATTGTCGGCGCACAGGAGCATGTGCACGTCTTTATATGAAAATTTAAGAAGCAAACTTGCAGAATTGGAAAGCGAATCCAAATACGGAAACAGAACCTTTTGCCGTTTTTCTTCAGATGCGCCGAAAAAATCCCGCAAGCCGGATAAAAACGCTTCTTTATCTTTTTCGTTCGGTCCCAAAACGAATAGCCGTGCACCGCCGGCACAATTTAAAACATCTCCTGCACAAATTTCTTTAACGGGAATTTTCCGTACGCGGCATGTTTCCATTATCTTCGTAAAATCTTTCAGCGAGCGGGCAAACAGCCGCACGTTTTCCGGCGCATCCGGTGCCGCATCGGGAATGCTTCGGTCTTTAAAAAGTTCCGGCGGAAAAGGAATATACACTTGTTTGATATCCGCCTTATCAAACAATGCGGTAAGTCCGCACACATGATCTTCATGAATATGCGTAATAACAAGCGTATCGATGCGGCCGATGCCCGTTTTTTGCAAATAATCGGCCGACCGTATGCGGGCGGGAAAACCTTCAAATTCGGATTCGAGGGCGCTGCCGCCGTCTATAAGCATAACGGAATCATCCCATTCCAAAAGCAAAGAATCTCCGTAGCCGACATTTATGCAAGTCATTTTCATAATTTATTATCCTTCCTATAATTATCTTTAATTTCCTTATGCCGTTCCGCGTATGACCAGTTCCGTTTCCGTTTCGATTACATGCGTAAAGGCGCTTTTGCCGTTTATCAAATCGAATAAACGCGAAGCGGCCAAACGCCCCATTGCATGGGTGTCGATTTTGACGGTCGTCAACTCCGGCTCGATAATCCGGCTTATTTCGCTGTCGTCGAACCCGATAATCGCCGCATCGTCGGGAATGCGCACGCCCTTTCTCAAGCAGGCTTTTACGGCGCCGACCGCAATCGTATCGTTTGTGCAAAAAAAAGCTTGCGGCGGCTTCGGCATCGAAAGCATCGCCGAGGCGCAATCGAACGCGTGCTGCACGGTCGGTTCTATATCCGCAATTATCGCCGAATCGATCGGAATGTTGTTTTTCGCCAAAACGTCCGTATAGCCCTTACGTCTCGATTTATAAATGTGCGGCGAAAAACGGCCGGAAAGCAAAGCTATTCTGCGCCGCCCCGTTTTTAACAGATATTCGACCGCGCGCACGGCGCCGCAGTAATGGGCCGCGGTAACGCAAAGCAATTCATTCGCATCGACGATATTGTTTAAAATAACAATGGGAATACCCTGCGCGCGAAAGCTTTGTATTGTCGCCTCGTCGGTTTGTCCGGCAATAATTGCACCGTCAAGATGTTTTTTCATATAGATTTCGCCGTTAGGCAAGCGCAAATCCCTGTCGGACGATATAAAAACGCTGTAACCGTTCTCAGTTGCGGTTTGCAAAACGGCGTCGAAAACCTGCGAATAAAACGGGTTTAAGATAACCGGGTACTGCTTTTCGTATATTATAAAGCCGATATTGTCGGTACGTTTGCGCGCCATCGCCCGCGCTATCGCATCGGGAGTGTAATTCAGTCTTTTTGCCGCGTCGTATACGGCTTTTTTAGTCGTTTCGCATACCATTTCCGGATTTGCAAAAGCGCGGGACACGGTTGCCTTTGAATATCCGCATATATGCGCAACATCCAAAATCGTCGACCTCATTAATCGCCACCTTTCATGAAAACGTTCTCATTTTAGTGTAAGCCGAGTTTTCCGTTTTGTCAACTTTTAAATAACGAACGCGGGGCGGAACACGTGTAATTAAGACACCGCGTTTTCGCCTCTGTACCGACAATCCGTTCCGTGCCAGTATAATCGAATGATAAACGAACAAAATCTTCAAAGAATACGCAGCGCGCAAGCGATTCTCGACGAACTTTTTCCGCTCGTAGACGAAGCCGAACGGCAATTTAAAAGCGCGCGGGACTGGGGTTTTATGATCAGATTACAGTATGTCGACGGCAACGTTTGCGACTTTTGCCGATATAGTTTTTGAAGGACCTAATCGTTGAGCGCTTCTATCGGATCCATGCGGGCGGCTTTTAAAGCCGGATTCAAACCGAAAAAGATACCGGTAAAAACCGAAACGGCAAAGGCGGCAACAGTTCCGCCGAAATTAAAGGCGAACACAAAGTCCCAGTCTTTCGGAAAGGCTACGGCGCCGACCAACGCGCTTATGAGCATGCCGAGCACTACGCCGAGCAGGCCGCCGCTGAACGTAATCGTCGCCGATTCGACCAAAAACTGATTTCTGATATCGGCGTTCGAAGCACCGAGCGCTTTGCGCATGCCTATTTCGTGCCGGCGTTCGGTAACGGTTACAATCATTATGTTCATAATGCCGATGCCGCCTACCAAAAGCGAAATGCCCGCAATCGAAGTAAGGACCACACCTATAACACCGAATATTTTATTGTTTTCCTGCATTTGCGTTTTTGCCGAAGAAACCCATAACGCGTCGTGCGTATCCGTTTTTTTGTCCGCATAATTGCCGATTTGCCGCGAAACGTTTTCCGCGTCGTTTTCATTATACAGCTGAACGTCGACGCGGCCGATTTCCGGTCGGGGATTTATCTTCTTCGTTACAAAGCTGAAGGGAATGTAGGCGGCACGGTCGGGGCTGTAAGACCACGCGTCTTTATGTTTTAAAACGCCGGCAACGGTAAGTGTAAACTGCGCTTTTTGCGTATACACGGTTAATTGTTTTCCGACCGCACTACCTTCGGGAAAAAGGCTTTCCGCAATGTTTTTGCCCAAAATGATTTTATGCGAGCCGTTTACAAAATCGAACGGCAAAAAACTTTCGCCGTAATCGATTTCGTAGCCGTTCGCTTCAATGGCGCCGTATTCGCAAGCGATAATACTGCCGCCCTGTTCCGAAGAAGCCGTATCGGCGCGTGACATCGTTCCGCTTAAAAACGAATAATAAAAAACGTTTTTTATCCCGCTCACATTGCGCTTAAGGTCGATGCGGAATTCTTCGTTAAACGGCAGTTTGTTTTCGTCGACCTGCCAGCGTTCAAGATATAAAACATCCATCGTAAAACGGCTGAATATTTTTCGTACCGTCGCATCCAGCGAATTGCCCAGCGTCGTAACGATGACGACCGCCATCACGCCGATAACGATTCCTAAAAGCGACAACAGCGTGCGCATTTTGTTTACTTTAAAGTTCCGCAGCGCGTTGATAAAATCTTCAAACATACTTTCAGTTTTCGCCTTGATCTTTCAGCTTATCGCCTTCGGCAACGCCCGAAGTAATTTTTACAAAACCGTGAACGTACGGCTCCACGGTAACCGCGGTTTCCTCCGTCTTTTTGCCGCGGACAATGTCTACAAAAGGCTTGCCTTCTTTATAGCGGATTGCGTTTTGCGATACCGTTAAAATTTCCTCGTCTTCGCCGGCAACGATAAAACCCGAAAACGAATAACCGGGCAAAATATTTTCGGGCGGATTGTTTATGCGTATTTCGGCGTCCAGCACCGCGGCTCCGCGGCTTGTAATGCGTGCCGCCGAGGGAAAGGCGGTAACAACCGCGCTCACTTTCGCATCCGGCACGGCGGGAAATTTCAATTCGGCCTTTTCGCCGATTTTAAGACGCGATGCGTCGCTTTCGGCAACTTCTACGGTTGCTTTCAAATATTCCCTGTTGATGAGCGTCCCGAAACTGTCTTGCGCCTTGGCATATTGCCCTTCCTGAATTTTAAAAACGGCCAAACTTCCGTCAAATTTGGCGTGTATTTTTCTGTCGTCGATTTGCTTTTTCAGCAAATCTTTTTGCTGTTCCATGAGCTTGAGTTTTTTCGACGGGCCGTTAATCCGTTCCTGCTGAATGGCGAATTCCTGCTGCGCAAGATTGTATTCCTGCACGGTGCAATCGAGTTCGAAAAGCGGTGCGCCTTTTTTTACCCGCTCGCCGGGCGAAGCGTACACTTTTTCGATAATGCCTTCACCGGGAGCCTGCAAAGCTTGCGATTCTGCAGCTTCGATATAGCCCGAAATTTCAATTCTGTTTTTCGAAATTTCTTTTTTAACTTCCAAGGGAGGAAGCGCCGTTTGAACCGTTTTTTTGGGCGAAAAAATAAACACCAAAACGGCAACGGCAACAATGACGGAAATTATCACGGGCAATTTTTTGTTCTTTTTGTTTTTTGTCATATTATCGATACAAATCCTTACAAAACGATAAACAATGAAAAAATAAAAAGGTTAGATTTTACTTATGTTTTTTTACGATTGCGGCGATTTCACCGGCCGTTAAAACGCGGCCTGAGGCTACGAGCTTTCCGTCGGCCGCCACGGCGGGCGTGTGAATAACACCGTAAGCGGCAATGACGTTTAAGTCGTCGATGTATTCGACGGTTTTGCTTGAACCTGCACGAGCGAGTGCTTCTTCAAAGGCCGTCTTCATCGCAAGACACACCGCACCGTTCGTACCCAAGATTTTTATACCTGAAGGATTTTGTGCAATGAGGCGCTCGGCTTGCGCGAACGGCGAAAGTTCATCCTGCGGT
This sequence comes from Treponema maltophilum ATCC 51939, assembly GCF_000413055.1. NCBI lineage: Bacteria > Pseudomonadati > Spirochaetota > Spirochaetia > Treponematales > Treponemataceae > Treponema > Treponema maltophilum. The sequence continues at coordinate 1,941,208 of NZ_KE332518.1, forward strand.
TGCGGCCGAACCTCCCGGCCGTCCGATCCGTCCCGTTCTTTTTTTCCGAATAAAAACATATAAACTCCCGGAACAGTATATCACATAATCGATATTTTGAAAGCGGGGAGCCGTCCTTCCGTAAAAAGAGATGCATAGCTCCCTATAGTACGGATGCATATGTATAGACCGGCTACACACATACATGTAGGAATGCTACACACATACGTGTACGGAGCCTACACAGGTAAGTGTAGCCTCATCGTTTTTTCATACGCAAAAGCTGCACGGTGATTTCCGTATCGGATTGTACGGCGAACTTTAACTTTTTAAAACCGCCGGGCGGGCCGCCGCCTGCAAAATTCGAAAAACCCGCCGGTTCTTTGGGAATGCCGATCATATTCGCGTCGAGTGTATTGTTGCCGTTTTCATCCTGAAAAACGGCACACACGTATTCGCCTGCGGGCACCGACGCGGTTACGGTAAGGGTTCGCGCATCGGGAGAAAGTTCGAATACCTTTACGAATTTTTTTTGTTTAAAAGCTTCGGGACTGTCATAAAGGCCCGCAAAAACCGTTCCGCCTTCAGGCTGTACGTTCGTAACGACAACGGTAAGCGTATAGTCTTCGGCATAGAGCAAAAAAGCCGCACACAAACAAACGCATATGCTTAACGTCCGCTTGAGGCGGTTTCGGGACGGTATTTTCATCGGTATGTCCTCCTCCGGCTTGTTCTTGCAATAGACGTTTTCAGTATTATTATAAATGAGGGCTTTGTCAAGCCGGCTTTTTTTTACGTAACAGCCGGCCGCTTTTTATCGCAGCCGTTTCTAATCATTTTGTGCGTTTTTTTCCGCGTTCGATGATGACGGTCAGCGCCAACAGAAAGAGCAACACCGGCACGCAAAAAAAGCTTTTTTGAAGCCCCGCCCTATCGCCTATAATGCCCATGATAAGCGAAATAAGACCGAATCCGGGAATTCCCGCGCACGAAAGCAAAATAAATACCGCAGTCGAATCCAAATGCGGCATTTTACACACGGCATAGGATTGTATCGAAGGCCAAAAGCACGCGATGCTCATACCCGCCAAAAAAAGCAGGGAAAAAAACAAAGCCGCATGTTGAACGAACGGAACGGCAAGGCTTACGGCAATGCCGCCTACGGCTGAAAGAAAAATCGCGCGGCGCAGTTTATCCTGCGCGACCAATAAGCCGCTTGCAAAGCGCATTATGAGCATACCGCCGGCAAAGCAGGCAGTTCCGATGCCGCCCATGCGGGGAAGGGCTGCAAAGTGTACTTGAATATAACTTGCGCTCCAAAAGGTAAAGGCGCCTTCCGAGCCGCCTGCCAAAATCATCATAAAGGCGAATACCCAAAAGCGCTTGGTGCGGAAGCAGTCGATATATTGGCGTACAACCTGTTCGCTTTTAAACACGGGCACATGCACGCTGTGTTTTGACACAACGGAAAAAAATACCGCCGCAGCACAGGCACAAACCGACAAAAAAGCCATGATGAAGCGCCAGCGGACACCGTGCGTGAGCAATTCGCCCGAAATCAATACGGTCAATAAAACGCCCGCCGACCAAAACGCATTTGTCATATTCAAATAGCGTCCCGAATCCTCCGGGTGCAAATCCTGAATGAAAGGATTCAGCAATCCTTCCAAAACGCCGGCCGCGCAGCCGATGACAAAGCTTGCGCACAGGATAACCGCATAAGACGGGGCAAGCGCGTAGACGGCATAGCCTGCGCACAACGTGTACAAGCCGCCGGTAAGCGATTTGACTTTTCCGATGCGCGCGGCAATAAAGCCGCCGAAAAAAAGGAAGAAAAAAATAAGCAGACTGCGCATTCCTTCAATGCCGCCGCTTGCCGACAAAGAAAAATGCAGCTCGTCGGCCATCTTTAAAAGACAAACGGGCGTTACCGTCGCGCTTGCCGAATACACAAGCATCGCCGCAATCGCCGCATAGTCCGATTTTGTAAATCGTATTTTCATAAAACAAAAATAAAAAGAGAGGCTGCTCAAAAGCACGCAACTTTTGAAACAGCCCCGTCTTTACTTTTAATTACGCCCGCGCCTTATTTTTTTGCGTAGGCTGCGGCATTCGTTCCGGCGATTTTGCCGAATACGGCAATGTCCGCCATCGCGTTGCCGCCCAAGCGGTTGGCTCCGTGCACGCCGCCGGTTACCTCTCCCGCAGCATAGAGGCCGGGAACCGCGCTGCCGGATTCGTTTATAACTTCGGCATCGGTATCGATTTTAATACCGCCCATCGTGTGGTGAACGGCCGGTCCGATTTCCACCGCGTAAAAAGGCGCCGTTTCCAATTTGCGCGGCATGTTAGCGCGGTTAAAGTCGGCGTCTTTTTTAGCGTCCACAAAAGCGTTGTAACGGGTTACCGTCGTTTCGAGGTCTGAAGCGGGGATATTTAATTTTTGCGCAAGCTCGCCGACCGTCGCGCCTTCGGTAAGCAGTCCCTGTTTGGCATAGCTTTCGATCGCTTTAAGCGAATCGCGCACGCCCTGATCGAATACCAAAAAGGCGGTTTTTCCCGTTTGCTTTAAGATCGCCGCCGACATAACATCGCGCGTGGTCATTTCCTGCTCAAAGCGTTTGCCTTCGCGGTTTACGACAATGGCGCCGTTTCCGCGCACGGCTTCGGTAATCATGATGTTTTTAACGGGCACGACGGTCGGGTGCGTTTGGATTTGGTCCATATCGACCAAAGCGACGTTAAAGGGCTTGAGCCATGCGAGAGCATCTCCGGTCGCTCCGGGGAAGTTTGTCGTTCCGAATCCTTTTAAGTCGGGCTTGTATGAAACGACCAGATCGTTGTTCGCGCCGAATCCGCCCGTAGCGATAATAACGGCTTTGGCGTTGATGTTGTAGGTTTTATCGCCTTCGCTAACCGTAACGCCTGCGGCTTTGCCGTCTTTGGAAAGAATCGCCGATACCTTCGTATTGTAGCGGATGTCGATTCCGGCCTTTTCAACGGCTTTAAGCATAACGCTTACAAAGTGGCTTCCTACGGCAGCTCCTCCTGAAGGACGATGAGCGCGTTTATTCGTAGAACCGCCGGTTATGCCGACGTCCGATAAATCCATTCCCTGCGCGATAAGCCAATCGACCGTTTCGGCCGATTTTTGCGTAAGCGTGCGTACGAGGTCGGGATTGTTCCGCTGTTTGCCGCCCTTCATCGTATCTTGAAAAAACTGTTCGTTCGAGTCTTCAATACCCAGCTTTTTTTGCACCGACGTTTCGGACGCGTTCAAGCCGGCAGTCGCGTAGTTCGTGTTTCCGCCGGCAAAGGGCATTTTGTCGACGATGATAACCGATGCGCCGGCTTCTTTTGCGGCAAGAGCCGCGGAAAGTCCCGCTCCGCCCGCGCCGATAACCACAACGTCGGCTTTCGCATTCTTCGACGAGCACGACGTAAAAAAGCATACCGATGCCAGCATAAGCGCGGCAATGACGGTACCCATTGTTTTTTTCAGCATAAGTAACCTCCGTTAATCTTTGCTATTTACGTTTTTTTTATTCGGTTTTATTTGGACGAACTTTGTGCCTGCTCAACCGCTTTTTTAAGAGCGGCAATCGTCGCCTTTGAAGAAAAGGTTGCTCCGGAAACCGTGTCGAGCTTTTCGGCGGAACCGGTTTTTACCGCCTGAGCCAAAATCGTTTCTATTGCAGGCTTGGTAAAGTCCGAATCTTCGGTCGAAACAAGCTTTGCACTTTTAATCTTTGTGCCGGCAACCGATACTTCAATCGTAATCTGCCCCTTATAGCCCTGCTCCGCGGTTTGCACCGTAACGGCAGAAGAACCCGAGCCGCACACGGTAAATAAAAAAATCACTGCGGCGGCGGCAAGCGCGTACACGATTCCCGCGGTCAGCGAAAGTTTTTGTTCGTTCATAAAATAACTCCTCTAAGCGTATTTACCGAAAGTATAGAATACAAGCCCAAAAAAAGCAATACGAAGGCAAAATACGCGCAAGAAATATAATTGACAGCCGAATATTTCTGTTGTATTGTATAAAGCGCTACATATGGAGGTAGTTTGATGGCATACGAAGATGCGTATAAAGATTGCATTTGGATGGATTTCGATTTTCTCGAAAAATTTATGAAGGATTCGCTTACGGCAGCCGGCGTTCCGCCCAAAGACGCGGACATTATCGGCGAAGTGCTGATTGAATCCGACCGCAGAGGCATCGATTCCCACGGCATAGGACGGTTAAAACCCATTTATATCGACCGCATTCAGGCGGGGATTCTGAACCCCGTTACGAAAATCGATGTAATAAAAGACGATAAAACCGCCGCCGTTTTGGACGGCAACAACGGCATGGGCCATGTCGTTTCGCATAAAGCCATGGAAATGGCAATCGCTAAGGCAAAAGAATACGGCATGGGTATGGTCGCCGTCAGAAACTCCACGCACTACGGAATCGCCGGCTACTACGCGACAATGGCCACCAAAGCGGGCATGATCGGCATTACCGGAACGAACGCCCGCCCCTCGATCGCGCCGACCTTCGGCGTTGAAAACATGCTCGGCACCAACCCCTTAACCTTCGGCATGCCCACCGACGAAGAATTTCCCTTTGTGCTCGACTGCGCAACCTCCGTCAGCCAGCGCGGGAAGATTGAAGTATACGGCCGTGCAGGCAAAGAGCTTCCTCCCGGCTGGGTTATCGATGAAAACGGAAATACGCGCACCGACACGCAGCAGGTTTTAATCGATTTAACCAAGGGCAAAGCCGCTTTAACCCCGCTCGGCGGTATCGGCGAAAAGACGGGCGGCTACAAGGGCTTCGGCTACGCAACCGTCGTTGAAATTTTGTGCGCCGCGCTGCAGGACGGAGCGTTTTTAAAGCAGCTGAACGGCTTCGACGCCGACGGCAAAAAGATCCCCTACCCGCTCGGACACTTTTTTATCGCAATCGATCCCGCACGTTTTATGGGCTTGGAAGTTTTCAAAAAAATCACCGGAAGCATTTTGCGCGAACTGCGCGCTTCGAAAAAAGCGCCGGGCGAAAGCAGAATTTATACCGCCGGCGAAAAAGAGTACGTGGCATGGCAGTATCGCAAAGAACACGGCTGCCCCGTTCCGCCTTCTTTGCAAAAGGTTATGATCGATTTGAGGAATTACTATAAATTGAATTATAAATTCGATTTTGAATAATCGACATAAAAAGAAAACGGTCAAAAAGCAACGCCGCCGATTATTCTTTTTTCTCCGAATAATCGGCGGCTTTTTTATCTTCTTTATTTATCCAAAATCGTAATTTCAACCCGCCGGTTGCGCGCCTTTCCGGCCTCGGTCGTATTGGGCGCAATCGGAACTTGGGCGCCGAACCCTTTTGTAAAAAGCTGTTCGTGGCGCTTAACGCCCAGTTCGGCAAGGTAGTCGGCAACGGCGGAGGCGCGCTGTTCGGAAAGTTTTTGCCGGCCGGCAGCGGTACCGGCTAAAGCCGTATGACCGCTTATAAGCAAATCGTTGTCGGGAAAATCCTTGAGTATTTCGGCAATTTTTCTGAGCTTACGCAGTTCGGCTTCGGTTAAAAAAGCGGATTCGGCTTCAAACTGAATGTTTTCCAAACTGATTGTAATTCCCTTATCCTGCGCTTGAGCCGTCGTATTTTCAATCCCCATTTCTTTGATTTGTTTACGTACGCGCTCGAGCGTTCCCGTGCGCGACAGCGACTGCAATTCGTTTACCTGCGCTTGCGCCGTCCCTTTAAATTCAAGTTTATCGCCCGAAGACGTTTCGATAATAATGCGGAAGCGCTCATGGTAATGATCCAAAAAACCGCGCTCGTTGTCCCAATACAGGGTTTGGTCGGAATAGCCCATTGTCGTTACGGGAACGTTTTTTTTATTTCCGGCCGGAGCGGGCGTTTCGAAAAACAGATTATACTGCACCGAAATAATGTGCAGCGTTTTGCCGTTTTGCGTTTCGGTTCCCTTATACGTGTACGACGCGGTAAAGGGAACTTTAAAAGGTTTTTGTATGCCGAAGTTGAGCCGCAAATCGTGCGCTTCTTCGCCGGAAGCCGTCCACGTGTCGCCGACCTTTACGTCTTTGCCGGGAAAAAGCGGAACGTCGCGCACCACGGGCATAAAGGCGCTTTCATCGATTGTGTATGCGCCCAGCTTACTGCGATTAAAAAAACTTTCATATTCTTCACCCCAAATAAAACGGGGCGCCTGTCCTTCGGGCGCAGAGTTTTCGCTTGTCATAAAACGCGCTTCAATATCGGCCGAACCGTCGCTCAGCGCTTTTTTTTCAACGACCGATATGCGGTTCACAATAATCGAATCGAAGCGCTTTGCGCCGTTCACAAACACTTCTTCGTTTACGGTCGATAATATGCGATAAGTATTCCCGGTTTTGTACTTGAATTCAAAATTTTCCGAGTTCAAAACATTCAGCGAAAACAGCACCGCAATCACCGCCGTAAAACACTTTATCGATTTATACACTGAATTATACATTGAAAAACCCTCCGAAATTCGGTACTATCTCTTATATGATTATCGACAATAAATACACAATTCCCTATGAAGTTCCGTTCGGTTATGTTGACGAAAAATGCCGTTTTACCGCCTTGGCCTTTGTCGGTTTGGCTCAGGAATTGGCCGCGCTGCATTACAGCTGTGCCGGTCTTTCCATTCCCCACTTGCAGCAAAAAGGTCTTACGTGGATAATCAGCAAACAGTACTTTGAAATATATGAATATCCTTTGTGGCTCGACGACCTTGTTATACAAACATGGGCGCAAACCCCGAAGGGTTTGTTTTGCTTCCGCGATTTTAACTGCATGTTTGCAAAAGGCGGTAAAAAAGCTTCGCTCGATAAAGCCTTTGCCGACCGCAAAGAAACCGAAAATGCCCTCTACACGGGCGCTGTCCGCAATCCCGGAAAATCCGCGGCCGCCGATTTCGCCGGCGGAAATTCCGCCGCTAATCCCTACGAAGCCGACGAAGCAAGTCCCTGCATGCGGGCAACTTCATGCTGGCTCATTGTGGATTCGGCATCGGGCCGCCTCATAAAACCCGATGCACATACGATGGGAGGCCTCACCTTTTGCGACGAGCGCATGGAAAACGCCTCGCTCAATAAAATCGCCTTGAGCGATGATTGGGATATTGAGGAAACCTTCAGCCCCTCGCTCTTGGATATCGACGTAAACTCCCATGTAAACAATTTGAATTACGTACGCTGGATTTTATCGTTTATGAATGCGGACTTTTGCCGCGGCAAATTACTCCGTTCGCTCGAAACGAACTTTATTTCGTCGGCCCTGTACGGCGAAAAGCTCGTGTGCCGCTGCAAGCAAACCGGCGACAACGGCTGCGTGCATTCGATCATAAGAGCAGATGACGGAAGCGACGTGTTCCGCGCCCGCACCGAATGGGCTCCTGCCGCCGACCTCGCGCGGGACATGAAAATAGAGGGATAGACGGCAGTATACAGAAAAATCCCCGCTCCCGTGAGGGAGCGACGTGGGACATTTCATAACCCGGCTTATTTCCTTTCGGTTTCAATTCAGCTCCCCCGAGGGAGCGACACATTCAAAATAAAAAAAGTTCCGAAAGACAATGTTTCAATTCACGCTCCCGTGAGGGAGCGACAAGATGAATTGTTAAATGCACGCAGGCTTTTGCATGTTTCAATTCACGCCCCGTGAGGGAGAGACAACTGGGAAGCGCGCGAAGTAATCCGCCGCATGGTTTCAATTCACGCTCCCGTGAGGGAGCGACAAAACATGAAAGCATACGATACGCAGGTTGAATTGTTTCAATTCATGCTCCCGTAAGGGAGCGACTTTAGTTTTATTGTCAAAAAAGGCCGCGATCATGTTTCAATTCAGGCTCCCGTGAGGAAGCGATGCCTTTGGGGCACGCCGAAGTATTGAGCGTCAAGTTTCAATTCACGCTCCCCTGAGGGAGCGACATTGTTTTATTTGTAATCATAATTAACGCCTATCTGTTTCAATTCACGCTCCCGTGAGGGAGCGACCATCTGCAAAAAGCAAAAGCGGCTATCTCCGATGTTTCAATTCACGCTCCCGTGAGGGAGCGACACGTGTATAACACTTACAACCGTATCCGTTTGGCGGGTTTCAATTCACGCTCCCGTGAGGGAGCGACATGCTGAAAGATTGGCAAGGTGTTCCGCCGACCAGTTTCAATTCACGCTTATTTGAAGAGCGGAAGTGCGGCACATATTTTTTATAATGCTGCTCGGCAAATGCCGGCAAGCAGGATATCGACAAGAAGCGTGCGGCTATCGGCAAGGGGCCCGCAAACACGGAAAACCGACAGCACGCACAGCTCTTTATCATCCGGCGTATTTTTCGCCTATGCCGTAATTGTCCACGACAAAGTCGATATCCTTATCGCCGCGACCGGACAGGTTTACCAAAATCGATTCGCGTTTGTGCTGTGCGGCATACTTAAACGCATAAGCAACCGCGTGGGCGCTCTCGAGCGCGGGAATAATGCCTTCAAAGCGCGATAATTTATAAAAGGCTTCCAAACATTCCTCGTCGTTCACGCTCGTATATTCAACGCGTTTTTTATCCTTCAGCATGCAGTGTTCCGGACCGCTTCCCGGATAATCGAGCCCGGACGCGATCGAATACACCGGAGCGGGCTCTCCCTTTTCGTCCTGCAAAAGATAGCTGCGGAAGCCGTGCAAAACGCCCGGTTTTCCGTACGACAAACTTGCCGCATGGTCGCCCATTTTAAGCGAACGCCCCGCAGGTTCCACGCCGATAAGCTTTACGTCCGCGTCCTGAATAAAGCCGCTGAAAATTCCCATCGCGTTCGAACCGCCGCCGACACAAGCCGCAACCGCGTCGGGAAGTTCGCCCGTCATTTCCAAAAACTGCTCGCGCGCTTCAACGCCGACCACATGCTGAAAATCGCGCACCATCATCGGGAACGGATGCGGGCCGACGACCGAACCTATGCAGTAAATCGAATTGACCGGATCTTTCAAATACGCTTCGAAGGCCGAATCGACGGCTTCCTTCAGCGTTTTAAGGCCGCGCGAAACCGGCACAAGGTGCGCGCCCAAAAGCTTCATGCGCACGACATTCGGGTGTTCTTTGGCGATATCGACTTCGCCCATGTGAATCTCGCATTCAAGCCCGAAGTACGCCGCCGCAGTCGCAAGCGCAACGCCGTGCTGCCCCGCTCCCGTTTCCGCAATCAGCTTTTTTTTGCCCATGTACTTGGCCAAAAGTCCCTCGCCCATGCAGTGGTTCAGCTTGTGCGCACCGGTGTGATTCAAATCCTCGCGCTTAAGGTAAATGCGCCCGCCGTACATTTCCGACAAGCGTTTGCAAAAATACACGGGCGTCGGCCGTCCCTGAAAATGCTTGCGTATCGACCGCAGCTCGCTTATGAATTCATGGCTTTTGCTTATCGAATAATACGCATCCGTAATTTTATCCATTTCCTTTTGCAGTTCGGCCGGAATGAACGATCCGCCGTATTCTCCGAAAAATCCTTTTTCGTCCGGAAATTGTTTTAGATACATCATGTTCTTTACGATAAAATTCGGTTCTTTACCTCTCCGATTTTATCTTGCCTCCTATAGTGTTTCTCTGCATAGAAACACTATAGCAAAATAAACTGTTTCTGTCAATAGAAACACGCAATTTTTTTGATTTTTTTTACAAAATTTTTATGCTTTTTTGCATGGTTCGCAGCACTTTTATTTTTGATTTTCTCGGGCGGCCCGGGGCTGTCCGAAAACTTTAGTTTTTGGACAGCTTCCTTGATTTTACATGCGACGTTTAAAATTAAGTCGGTACAATAAACAGACTTAATTTTAAATTCGGGGGCTGTCGAAAAAATAACCGACTTTTGAGACAGCCCCGTCGGGCTTTGCGGGATTCCGCCTTCGGCTTCATTCCCTCGCTCACGTTTCGTTCGCTCGGGAACGGGTCCCTCCAATCCCTGCCGCAGCTCAAATGCTCTGAGCGTTTTTCTTAGGTGATTCTACCCTCAAAGCTCAGCCGCGACTAAGCGCTCGCTTCCTCAGGTATGTCCGTTTTATCGGGACCTATACAACGTGAATAACTTCGCGGGGTTTGCTTCCGTTTGCAGGACCGACAATACCGCGCGCTTCCATATCTTCCACAAGGCGCGCAGCGCGGTTATAGCCGATTTTAAGCCGGCGCTGAATATACGAAGCCGACGCTTTTCCGGCTTGCATAACGATTTCGAGCGCTTTATCGTACAAGGGATCTTCTCCTTCGCTGAATACGCCCGGATCGAAACCTTCATCTTCGTCTTCAACAAAAATCTCATCGTCGATATATTCAGGTTCGCCGTATTGTTTTACGAATTCGACGACGTTTTCAACTTCGGTATCGGACACAAAGGTTCCCTGTATGCGGATCGGGAACGGAACTTCCGCGCTCGCGTACAGCATATCTCCCTTACCCAAAAGTTTTTCCGCGCCGACCTGATCGATGATAATGCGGCTGTCCATTTTCGAGGCGACCATAAACGCAATGCGGCTGGGGATGTTCGCCTTTATGAGACCGGTAATAACGTCGATCGAAGGACGCTGGGTCGCCAGTACCAAATGAATGCCGACGGCGCGGCTCATTGCCGCAAGGCGGGCTACCGTCGATTCAAGTTCTTTTCCCGTAGTTGCCATAAGGTCGGCAAATTCGTCAACAATCAATACGATGTACGGAAGCTTTTCCGTCGCAATTTTGCGCTCGACGATGCGTTTATTGTAACTTGCAATGTCGCGTACGCCCATGCCGTCGAGCAGCGCATAACGGCGTTCCATTTCACACAAACAATACTGCAAAGCCTGAAACGCTTTTTTCGGCTCGGTAATAACCGGCGTAAGCAAATGGGGAATATCGTTGTACAGTTTAAGCTCGACGATTTTCGGGTCGATTAAAATCATGCGCACATCCTGCGGCGCCTTTTTATACAAAATCGACAAAATCAAGCTGTTTACGCAGACGGACTTTCCCGAACCGGTGGCACCCGCGATAAGCAAGTGCGGCGTTTTTGACAAGTCGAGTACTTGAGCATCTCCCGCGATATCCTTGCCCAAAACAACCGGCACGGCCATTTTTTTAAAAGCGGGAAGATCCATATCGATAAGTTCTTTAAAGCCGACGATGGCACGCTCTTTATTCGGCACTTCAATACCGACCGCGTGTTTGCCGGGAATAGGCGCTACGATACGCACGCTCGAAGCGGCCAAACGCAGCGCGATGTTGTCGCCGAGGGCGACTATTTTACTCAGCTTGACACCGGGCGCAGGCAGGATTTCAAACATCGTAACGACCGGCCCTTTGCGGATTCCGGTAACTTCGGCTTCTATTTTAAATTCGTTGAGCGTTTCTTTTAAGGCTTCGGCCGAACGTCTGGTTTCGTTGTCGATGAGCCAGTATTCGCCGCCCGGATATTCGCTCAGCAAACCCTTCGTGGGTACGCTGTACGATTTACCGCTTTGTTTTTTTTTCGGAACGCTCGGCACGGGAACTGAACTGTCCGCCTCGGAAGAAAGCGCTTCGAGTTCTTCGGCCGCTTCCTCTTCGGTTTCAATGGCGTCGGCGCTTTCGGCATCTTCATCGTCGTCGATAACTTCAAAGTCGAACGGATTGCTTAAAAATTCGGCTTCGCCCGCGTTTTCAAATAGTTCCGGTTCATTCAAGCCGCCGAGAGAATCGGCGTTGTCGTCCGCACCGACTTCATTGCTTTCACCGCTTTCGTCCGCGTCCCCTCCGTCGGCCGCCTCTTCGGCTTCCATTGCATCGGCAATGTCCTCTTCCTGAACGAGCGCGGCGTTCCAATCGTCCGCGGCATCGGCGGCTTCTTCGAGTTCCGGTTCTTGTTCAAAATCGTCAAGCGCTTCGGCTTCGGCAATGGGTTCTTCGGCAACGGCTTCTTCTTCAAGCGGCATATACGGATCGACCTGCGCGTTGTTTTTTTCGGCGGCAAAATCTTCTTTGTGCGCCTTTTTCGGTGCGGGACGGAATTTCGGCAGAGACGTCTTTCCCGCAGCCCGCTCGGAGAACGCGCGCATGATACCGTCGGCGGCCAAAGCGATTGCAAGATACTCGATTAAACACAAAAGCAAACCGACCAGCACAACGGTGGCGGCGCGGATGAGGTTAACGGTAAAGCCCGTTCCGTCGAATATTTTTTTTGTAACAAGCTCGACCCCGGCAACGGTAAAAAAAGGTATAAACGAAAAGAATAAGCATATGATTTGTTTTTTCGATTTGTCGGAACTGAAAAGCAAAAGCCCCGCAACAAAAACATACAGCGGTATTAAAAAAGAAGAAAACCCGTATGCCGTAAAAAGCATGCGGCCGAATGCGGCTAAAAATCCGCCCCTTCCCGCCTCGGCGATGCCGAAATCGAGGAACGGCAGTATAAGAGAAATCGTACACAGGGCCGAAACGGCAAGCAATATAACACCGGCGGCAAGAAAACCGCGCTCCGAACGCTTCATGAATAACTCCCTCATCTACAAATATCGGAAAAAAACGTTCAAAGCTTAACGGGAGAACGCCGGTTATCGCCGAGCCTTAATTGTCAAACGGAACCTCTGCGGCCGTCGGAATTGAAGTTTGTGCGCCTTTTCGCGTAACGACGATTGTCGCAACTTCGTTCGCATAGCGCACCGCCTGCAGCAAGGAAGAACCCGAAGCAAGGCGGACGGCAAGAGCCGCGGTAAAAGAATCGCCTGCGGCGGTCGTATCGACAACGGGAACGGGACGAACGGTCAGCATGTGTTTGCCTTCCGTTTCCGAATTGACGAAGGCGCCCGCTCCGCCGAGCGTTACGATAACGTTTTTTACACCGTGCGAACGCAGTATGTCCGCACCCTTTTCATAGTCCGAAGAAGCCGCTCCGGTTAAAAGCGAAAGTTCGGTTTCGTTCGGCTTTATAATATCGACATACGCGTATAATTCGGCGGGAAAATCTTTAGGCACCGGAGCCGGATCGAGTATCACCGTTTTGCCCAATTCTTTTGCACGGCGCGCGACGCACAGTACGGTTTGTACCGGAATTTCCATTTGACACAAAACGATGTCGCAGCTGTGCAGCAAATCGTCGTTGTCAGCGATGTCTTTTTCGGAAAGTGTTTTATTCGCGCCGGAAACAACGACGATGCTGTTGTCACCTTCATCGTTTACCGTTATCCATGCAAGTCCCGTATCGCAGTCGGCACGCACTATAAGGCGCGAAACGTCCACGCCGGCGCTCTGCAAACTTTTCTTTTCAATTTCGGCATAGCGGTCGTTTCCGATGGCCCCGAACATAATCGTTTGTGCGCCCAATTTACCGGCCGCATACGCTTGATTTGCACCCTTGCCGCCCGGTACCGTATCGGCTTTTTCGGCCAAAATCGTTTCGCCCGCAGCCGGCATATGCGGCACGCGCACCACCATATCGACATTCAAACTGCCGACAACAAGTATTTTTTTCATAAGACAATTCTCCCTATATACACTTCGACAGCGATTTGACGAACCATGTGCGGAAACGTTTTGTGTCGGCGGACGTGAGTACGGTTGCGTTCGGTTTGCGCTGCAAGAGGTTGTCCAAATCGACAACGGAACAGCCCGCGGTCAGGGTTCCGGATAATTCGATATCTGCAAAAACGTCGGCCGTTTCGAACAAGTCGGGCTGCAAAAGGTAGGCAATTGCGCACGAGTCGTACATGCGCAATCCTTCGGCAAAACTGCCGCTGCGGTATTTTTTAAGCAGGGCGCACAGCATCGCCCCGGTTTTACCCGAAGCTGCCAATTTTTCAATATCCGTACCCGGAATCGCCGCCTGACGCCCGACGTCCAAACCTGCCATGACGAGGGGGAGTTTTGACGCAAAAACCATCTTTGCGGCGTGAGGATCGGTTGCAAAATTGAATTCCGACATAACGCCTTTGTTCCCGCGCGCAAGAGAACCGCCCATCATAACGATCCGCGAAATGCGCTTTTTAACTTCGGGATACATCGCAAAAAGCAAAGCGACATTCGTCAAGGGGCCTATGGCGACAAGCGTGATTTTTTCTTCGGCCATAATCACTTCGCGCATTTTATTAACCGCGTGTTCTTTTACCAATAGCGACGAATCGATTTCGGGAAAATCGAATCCGGCAAGCCCGCTTTTTCCGTGTACATGGGAGGCGTCGACGAATTCGTCGATAAGCGGTTTGGCCGCTCCTTTTGCGACGGGAATCTTTTTACCCCAAAAAGTCAGCAGCTTTAAAGCGTTCGCGGTTACCTTATCCACGGATACGTTGCCGGCGACCGTCGTAATCAGTTTAACGTCGAGCCGGTCGCTGAATAAAGCGGCAGCCAATGCGACCGCATCGTCGATTCCCGGATCCGTATCGATAATAACTTTTTCTTTAATCATAACGGCCCCCTGCAACCATAATTTTCCTCACTCTAACACGTTTTTTGCCGTCTTGCAACAGGCAGACTTTCTTTGCAGAAGGGAACCGGCTAAAGATACATTAGTAAAAAAAACGCGTAGCCGAAAACAAAGGCTTAAAGTATAATACGTGCTATGGAATGGAATTCGTTGGTGCCCGAACTCACCGTCAGCAATTTTGATAACAGTCTTTATTTTTATGTGCATATTTTGGGTTTCGAAATGAAATATCAAAGAAAAAATCCCTGTTTTGCCTATCTTGAATTTGAATCGTCGCAAATTATGATTGAAGAATATCACGGAACATGGAATACGGAAAACCTTGAATATCCGTACGGACGGGGCGTCAATTTTCAGATCGAATGTAAAGACGTACAAAGAATACGAACGGCGCTGGAAAATGCGCATTATGAAATTTACAGACAAATGCAGGATACGTGGTATGATACGGGAACCGGATCGGTCGGCGCCAAAGAATTGCTTGTTCGGGATCCCGACGGCTATTTACTGCGGTTCTCGCAAGATTTAGGTACTGAAAAATGTGATTAAACCGAAAGACGCGCCCAGGCGCAGCGAATTGCCTGAATGCGCTCTTTTTAGGTTTATTATTTACTTTTTTTTGCAAAAGACTATACTATACTATATGAATAAACTCGCTGAATTTCTTCCCGCCTTTATGCATTTTTCACGATTGGAAAGTACGAACCTTATTTTGCTTTTGGGCCTTATTTTGCTTTTAGGCGCCTTGGGCGGGCGCTGGTTTCAAAAATTGAAAATTCCGCAAGTCGTGGGCTACATCGTCATCGGCATTTTAATCGGACAATCCGGCTTTCAAATATTGTCGGCAAACGTCATAACCGCGCTGGATCCGCTTTCGAGCATTGCGCTTTCGCTTATCGGCTTTATGATCGGCGGCGAACTGAAGACACAGGTTATAAAAAAATACGGCAAACAGTTTGTCGGAATTTTGCTTTTTGAATCGATTGTTCCCTTTATCGTCGTATCGATTTGCGTAACGGCTATATCCTATGCCGCAACAAAAAATACGGCGACCTCGATTTCGCTCGGTTTGATTTTAGGTGCGATTTCTTCGGCAACGGCTCCGGCGGCAACAACCGACGTTTTGCGCGAAAACCGCACGAGAGGGCCGCTTACAACCACCGTTTTGGGCATCGTCGCAATGGATGATGCGGTCGCGCTTATTTTATACGCGTTCGCTTCTTCGGTTGCGGCGAACCTTTTGGGCGAGCAAACCGTCAGCTTCGGTAAACAGCTTTTGCTGCTCGCGTACAATATCTGCGGTTCGGTTGTACTCGGCAGCGCCATCGGATTTTTTTTGAGCCTCATTATCCGCAACGTGATGACCGACCCCGGCCGCATCTTGGGATTTTCGCTCGGCGCGCTTTTTGTCTCTACGGGAATCGCTTCGCTTTTGGATTTGGACACGATTTTGGCGGCAATGGCGTTAGGCTTTTTTATGGTGAATTTCGCGCCGGCAAAAACGCGGGCAACGTTCAGTCTCGTCGAAAATTTTACGCCGCCGATTTACGTATTGTTTTTCGTTCTGGTCGGCGCAAAACTGAATATATGGAACGTAACGCTTTTTGTCGGGCTCCTTGCCCTTTTATACGTTTTTTTGCGCACTACAGGAAAAAGCATCGGAGCGGTTATCGGTTCAAAAATAACCAAAGCCCCCGACGCGGTACGCAAATATCTGCCCTTTTGCCTTTTAAGTCAAGCGGGCGTCGCAATAGGACTTTCGATATCGGCGGGGCACGATTTTGCGCAAAGCGTGGGACCGACTGTTTTGCTGATTATTACCGCAACAACCTTCATCGTTCAGCTTGCAGGTCCGGTGTGCGTCAAACACGGCATAGAAAAAGCCGGTGAATGCAACCTCGACGTTACCGAAGACGATTTGATGAAAAGCCTTTCGGTTTCGGACGTTACGTGGAACGGCGAAGCGGTTTGTTCGCCGCAATCGCCGGCGGTCGTCCCCGAAACGGCGTGCCTCAGTTCGATTTTAAATTCGTTTACGCGAAAACCGAATTTAAACTACGCGGTAAAAAACGATGAAGGCACCTTAACGGGACTCATCACGCTCGATCATTTAAAAGAAGCCCTGATCATGTCGGACTGGTACGAATCGCTTTTGGCGATGGACATCATGGAACCGGTTCCCGTCGTCTGTTCGCCGGAAATGAAGATTCCCGATTTATACGAACTGTTTACCAAAAACGACTGCGACGCTATCGCCATTGCGGATGCGGACAACAAAGCGATGGGTGTCATCGAAAAAGCCGCAATCGATCATTTTTTACATCAACAGGTTATCGCGCTGCATAAAAAAATCGCGAGTTTGGGATAAACGATGCAGTACCAAACGCCGCAGCGGACAATCGCAGGTTATGCACTCGTCGCGTTCAGCATTCTTACGTGGGGCTGCACGTTCATTTCGACAAAAATACTGCTTAACGCTTTTTCACCGGCGGAAATTCTGTTTATCCGTTTTTTGATTGCATACGTAAGCTTGTGGATTTTGGCACCGCGGTCGCTCAAGCTGCAAACGGGAACGGGCAGTCCGCCGCGCATAAAACAGGAACTGTATTTTGCGGGCGCGGGATTTTTCGCAATTACGCTGTACCAGTTTTTGGAAAACATCGCCCTTTCGTATACGCAGGCGTCGAACGTCTGCGTTATCGCGTCGACCGCGCCGATTTTTACCGCGATCGCCGTAAGGCTGTGCTTAAAAAAATCGCCGCAGGCAAAACCCGTAAATCTGCGCTTTATACTCGGATTTATCTGCGCGATGGTCGGCATAAGCCTTATCAGCTTCAGCGGCAAAACGCAGCTTCAACTCAATCCCGCAGGCGACCTCTTGGCCTTTTGCGGCGCCGTCGTATGGGCGGGCTATTCGGTTTTGATTACCAAGGTAAACGACTTAAATCTTCCGCCGCTTGAAAGCACGCGGCGCATATTTTTTTACGCCCTTTTAACCATGCTGCCCGCGGTCGTCTTTTCCGAATTGACCGGACAAAGAGGCGCGGGAGCGGACTTTGCGTCAAGTTTTGCATTGAGCATGCGCCGTTTTGCGGATATGCAAAACATCGCGCATTTTGTATTTTTGGGAGTGGGAGCGAGCGCCCTCACCTACAGCGCGTGGGCACTCGCCGGGAAATACTTGGGAATCGTAAAAACATCGCTTTTTATCTATGTGATTCCCGTCATTACCGTTATAGCGGCGGCCGTTTTTTTAAACGAACGCATTACGCTTATGTCGGCCGCCGGCACCCTTTTAACGATCATAGGTCTTTTCGTTTCCGGCTGACCGGCGGCACTTCCTTAAAACACTTTTACGACTTCGCCGTTCGGATAGCGTTGAGCGATAAAATCGGCTATCTTTTGACTGCGCAGCGCGTTTACCAACGCGGTAATCCGCCCGTCTTTTTCATTGCCTTCTTTTACCGCAATAATATTAACGTAGGGAGAATCCGCGCCTTCGACAAAAAGCCCGTCTTTAACCGCGCTCAAGCCGGCAGGAATCGCGTAATTGCCGTTGATAACGGCGGCGTCCACATCCGCCAAAACGCGCGGCAGCGAAGCCGCTTCAATTTCGCGGAATTTGAACTTGCGCGGATTTTCGGCAATATCGACCGGAGTCGCCGTAAGACCCGCACCTTCATTCAGCTTGAGTAAACCGGCGGACTGCAAAAGAAGCAGCGCACGGCCCTCGTTGGTCGGGTCGTTGGGGATCGCGATCGAGGCGCCTTCGGGCAAAGCCGACAACGACGAAACTTTCTTTGAATACAAGGCTATCGGCTCGATATGAATGCCCCCGGCGTTTGCCAAGTGAAAACCTCTTTCTTTGTTGAACGTTTCCAAGTACGGCAAATGCTGGAAAAAGTTCGCATCGATTTGTCCGCTCTCCAAAGCTTCGTTGGGCGTAACGTAATCGGTAAATTCGATAACTTCCAGCTTTATTCCTGAGGCCGCCAAATCGTCGGCAACGAGTTTAAGCATTTCGGCATGAGGTTCGGGTGTTGCCCCGACCTTCAAAGCTTTTGCATCCTGCTTTTTTGCACAGGAAACACATACGAACAGAACTGCGCACAGCGCAAAAATCTTTTTCATAAACTTCTCCTATAAATCTTGCGAGTTTGCAACGCAAACTCGGCTTTGAAGCGCGCGGCGCCATTTCAGCCGCGAGCTTCAAACTTTCTCCTATTAAAATCTAAGAGTTTGCAACGCAAACAATTGACAATTATTTCGGGCGTTCCGGTTTCCGCATCTGCGTCAACCGTCGGGCTTTCCGGGGTTCCGCTGACGCTCCATTCCTTCGGAACAGCTGCGCTGCCCCTCCAATCCCTAACGCGTACCGTCAAGCACACAGCCGTTACCGAGGCCGCTTACAATCTTTTACCGCTTTTTCATTTGGGCCGCGCTCAGCTTTGTGCCGGCGGCTTGTATAATCTCCACCAAAATCAAAATCACGATAACGGAAACGGCCATCACATCGGGGCGGAAACGCTGGTAGCCGTACCGGATCGCCAAATCGCCCAAGCCGCCGCCGCCGATCGCTCCGGCCATCGCCGAATAACCGATCAGGTTTATTATCGTAAGCGTTATGCCCGCCGTCAGCGAAGGCAGCGCTTCGGGCAGCAGCACTTTTACGATTATCTGAAAATCCGTGGAACCCATGGCACGGGCGGCTTGAACGACGCCCGGATCCACTTCCTTTAAAGCCGTTTCTATAACCCGCGCCGCAAAAGGAGCCGCCGCTATCGAAAGCGGAATAATTGCAGCCGGCGTTCCGATACTTGTTCCGGCGAGGATGCGGGACAAGGGAAACAGCAATATCATCAATATAATAAACGGGAACGAACGCAAAACGTTTACGATTCGCGTCAGTACATGAAACAAAAGGGGACGGGGCCGTATGCCGCCTTCAGGGTCGGAAGCGCACAGCAGTATGCCGACGGGAAGTCCGAGCAGCACCGAAAAAAAAGTCGAGGCAAACACCATAATCAGCGTTTGCAGCGTGGCCGTCCCCACAAGGGACAAAAGATTTTGTATCGAATTCATTATTGCGCCCCCGATTTTTGCCCCCGCACCGCCCGTGCGGTTTTTTCGGTCCCTTCGGTTTCGACGATAACACCCTGCGTTTGAAGCCAGTGCAAAGCTTTTTCCAGTTCCGCAGGGGAACCGCTTATGTCGGTTATAAGCGTGCCGATATTTTTATCCGTTAAATGCTGAATGCCGCCCGCGCGGATATTGAATTCCACGTCAAAAAGGCGCGACAACCTGCTGAGTACCGGCTCTCCGGTCGTATTGCCGACAAAACGCAGCGTGTATTTTCCGCCGTCTTTCGACCAGCGCACAAAGCCGTCGCCTTCGCCCGGTGCGGCACGATCGGCATCGGCGTAGGAAGCGGCCGTGTCGGAAACCGCAAGGTTCGACAAAAAGTCTTTTGTAACGGCGGACTGCGGGCGCGTAAAAATATCGGTAACGGTTCCGCTTTCGGCAACCGTTCCGTCGTCGAGGACGGCAACCTGTTCGCAAATATCGCGCACGACTTCCATTTGATGCGTTATCATAACGACGGTCAAATTCATTTGTTTTTGCAAACTGCGGATAAGCAGCAAAATCGAACGCGTCGTTTGCGGATCCAAAGCGCTCGTCGCCTCGTCGCAAAACAAAATATCGGGCTTGTTCGCAAGAGCGCGGGCTATCGCGACGCGCTGCTTTTGGCCGCCGGACAGGGTGCTCACGGGCGCTTTTTCCCTTCCCTCAAGCCCCACAAGCTCCAAAAGTTCGGCCGTCCTCTTTTTTATTTCATGCTTTGAGCGGCCGACAATTTCCAAGGGATAGGCTATATTTTCTCCTGCGGTGCGCGAGCTGAACAAATTGAAATTCTGAAATATCATGCCGATGCGCCGGCGCCGTTCAATAAGCGCTTTTTTATCCAGATTGTCAACGCGCACGTCATCGTACAGCACCGAGCCGGAATCGGGTTTTTCAAGCAAACTGATCAAGCGCATTAAAGTGGATTTTCCCGCGCCGCTTTTTCCGATGATGCCGTACACGGTATCGGAAGGCACAACGAGAGAAACGTCCCGGACGGCGTCGATACGGCCGCTGCCCGCTTCGTATGTTTTTTTTACCGAATCCAAACAAATGCGCATGCGCAAAAACTCCTGCAAAAGAGAATTTTTCAATCTTACACTTATACTTTTTTTGTCCGCTAAAGTCAACCGGTATACTTATACGGGTAAATGTGCTATAGTAAATTGCATATAAATCAAAGCGGTCGTCCAAAAAATCACATTTTTTTTGAACAACCCTTTGCACTATTTTCGCAGGAGGATATGATGAAAAAAATTGCAGCGGTATGCGCTCTCGCACTTGCATCCTTTGCCCTTCTCGGCGCACAGGCGCAGGTTCCCGGTTTTTCGAACACCGTTCACGCGGCGGTCGGTCAATCGGTAGAAAAAAATGCGCAAATTAAGTTTTTGGGCTTTACCGAATATTTTACGGGGAACGTTACCGTCGGAAAAATAACGTTCACAGGCGACATCGCATGGCAGCTTATTCCCGGTCCGGGCGGAGTGGAAACGAGGTTCGGCGATCACAATATAAACGTCGTCATCAACCCTGTCAGAGGATTCGACATCGGACTCGGAACCAACTTGAATTGGACGGTCGGTCCCGGCCCCTCGTCGGGCCCGCAGTGGAGCGCATACGACAAGCCCTATTACGGCGGCATCAACCTCGAAAACGCCCAAACAAGCGTTTCTTCCGATCCGCATTATCCGCGAAGAGGATTTGAAGTTATCAATTATTATGCGAAAAAAGCGTTCGGTTTACGCTACCGGTATCAAAATATTTTTGAAGTCGGCTTTTCGCTTCCCGAACTGACCAGCTCAAACAACTTTAACGCAGGCATCGGGCTTAAAGCGAATATTGGGGATAAATTCGGCATAGGCTTTGCGTACAACGGCCCCTTCAGCAGAGGCAAAAATTACATATACGTGGGCGCATCGACTTCGGCTTTAAAAAGCTTCGACATCGGCGTCTATTGGAACATGTTGACCGACACAAGCGCAACCGCCCACGACGGAGCAAACACCGTCGGAACCGTTATAGACTTCAGAATAAGAAACGTCCGCATCCGACCTGAAGGCGCCGTAACGTTTTGGTCGGATCCCTCTTGGGCGCCGGCAGCTTATATCGCCGTTCAAGCGGCTGTCGACCTTACCTCGGGTCTGACCGGCGGATTAAACGCAAGCTGGGGACTCGGCTCCGACTTAAAGGACGATCCCAATAACGTAAAAGCCGGCGCCCGCTTCGATATCAATCCGTATATTTTATGGACGATAAACAAGGCCCACATGCTGTCGCTCGGCGCCCAGCTGACTCCCGTCCTGTGGCGGGACAAGACCTACACCTTCGGCTGGCAGATTCCCGTCGCATGGAAGGTTTACTTCTAAAAACACATACAAGCTCAGTCCGGCTGACCTTATGCGGTCAGTCGGACGTACCCTCTGCGGTAAGCCTGACTTACCCTCTGCGGTAAGCTCGGCTGACCATAGCGTGTCGGTCGGGCTGCGACAAAATCTTAAACCCGCTCACAATTTATAAGACTTTAATCGTTTAATAAGATGTAAGATTGTATAGTTCCGTTTATTTTACATCTTCCTAAAAGATGTTTTTTTATCAAAACCGTGATTCACTATTTTTTCACTATCGGTTAAACCTGTTGATTCACAGTTTCGATCGTTTTTAGTTGACGTTGAAGCGAATGTTAGGCGCTTATCTTGACTCTCTTTTGGCTGCAATTTCATATACCTCATTATCCTGTCGTACAGAAATCACAATAATTTTCATTATATTGTCTAAATCAGTTTGTTCCAACTTATAAACTATTCTTAGTCCTGATCCTTTTAGTTTAATCTTGAATAATCCGGTTAAATTATTTCCACCTTTATTTCCCAATGGTTTACCATAACCACCTTTCACATTAGATTCCGGATTTTGTGCAACCTTAGTTATAGCTTTCAATACTATTTTTTGTTGTGCTCCGTCCAATGCTTTCAACTCTTGTTTTGCTTCCGGATGATAAACTATTTCCCACATTGATTACTCCAATTCGATATCAATGTTTTCCAGTTCTTGTTCATTTATGTTTAAATCAGTAAGAAGATCGGTGTGTGAAATATACTTTACATTATTTGATAATCTATTGTTTGCTTCAGCCATCAATAAAGCATCTTCATATTGTTCAATCAGCGCTTGATAATCTTGAGGACTTATCAGAACGCATTCCGGAGTATTATTTTTTACAACAATTCTTATTCCGTCATTTTTTACTTCTGTAAATATTCTATTTGCCTCACCTTTATTAAAACGGCTTATAGGAATTATGGAATCTAATATATTAATAGAATTTACTGCATTCATAGATAAACCTCCATGGCAAAATCTCTGGTAATAATATAACATGAAAGACAAATACCGACAAGTATATTACTATATTTACCGATATATTTATTGATAACTCTCTAAAATAAGACTTTGTGCATATAGCTTTATTCGTGCGGAGGTGTTAATCCCCCGACTCTCTCCGTCGGGGGAGATTGTTTCTCTTTGGTGCCCGCCGGGCGCTCCGTCCAACATTCGCTTAACCCGCAACGAGGCTTGCCGCAAAACAGCTCGGTTTAGTTGACGTTGAAGCGGGTGTTAGGCGCTACTTTTGTTTGTTATAAGTTTCGCAACAGCATCAATCAGAAGATACAAGATTTGAGGTAAATGGAATCACAACAACAGTATTCAAATGCTTTATTCCAAGCAAATCATTTTGCATTACAACAGCCGGACGCACTTTTGCCGGAAGACTGCCAACAGGAAGTCCAAAATCTATAAGCCATATCTCACCATGTGTCATTTTTCAGTTCTTCCCACATGGCATTCATAGAACTTCGGGAAATGTCATTTTCCATTTCAGAGTAATTTTCTTCTCTTTTTTTTGACTTTAAAGCTTCCAGCATTTTTCCCATCAAAATTATTGACTGGTCATACGAAAGAGAAAGAGCCTGTTTTGTAAAATCTTCAAATACTGTATCGACCATAATATACCTCGCTATCAGATTATAACATATATGCGGTACATTTTCATTATATAAACGATAATGGGAATAATTATTTGCTTTAATTTACAACAGAAACACCCCTTTTTTAAGTTGTTAATCGCACCCGCCGGGCGCTCCGCCCAACATTCGCTTAACCCGCAACGAGGCTTGTTTCGTTTGTCGGCGCTAAAGCGGGTGTTAACATATTATCCTTTTATACTTAATAAAACTTTAAAAAGTTCTTCCATCATTTCTTTGTTCGGCAAATGACCTGAATTTCCTACTACTCTATAGTGTAAATTTTTATTACCCGAACTTTCACAAAGTTCCTTTATAATTTTTGTAGGGGAAACTATATCGGTTTCTCCCTGTAAAATATAATACGGAACACTTACATTCTTTAATTTTTCAGATAAATCAATATGAAGAATTTCGTTCCACAAAGAAATACTATCTTTATAGCCGTTTATAAACATAGCTTTGAAATCTTTAAATGTATAATCAGGCGATTGGAATAAACCTAAAATAATTTTTCCGATTTCCAGGGGCTTTGATTTTTTATTATTGTATGCATTCGTCTTTTTTCTTAGCAAACAGGATACTAATTGCAAATCTTTACTTTTTATATTATCGATATTCGTATTTTTTATCCTAGTTATTATCCGTTCCGAAACGCCGCTTTCTTTCAATGCATTATACACTTCTTCGTTGTAGAAAATATTTTTTACAATTTGTCCTATCGCCAAAACTCCGTCAATCACTTTTGATTTTTTTTCAGCGACCGATAAACTTAATATGCTTCCCCATGATGCACTGAAAATAAATAATTTATTGTTCGGAAATTCTTTTTTTATAGAATCAATTAAATCGCAGGTCATCTGAACAAACCGGTTTATTGTGAAATTATCGTCAATTTTATAGTTATTGATTCCACAACCGAGCTGATCCCAACAAACCGTAATAAAATTATCGGTAAATTCAGGAAACATTCCTCTGCAACCCACACAAAGAGGAATCGGCGTTCCCGGGCCTCCATGCAACGTTATTAATATCGGCAAATCATCCCGTTTGCCTTCAACTAAAACCTTTTGCGAAAATCCGCCTAAATTGAATTCTGAAATATGTGAAATTTTATTATTTTTTATGACTGTTTTTCTGGTTTTATTCATTTGTTTTACCTTTATTTATCGCGCATCGGCGCATTATTCCGACGCCGCTTCGATTTTTACTATAATATCATACAAAATACACTTCTTCAATTACCGGCTCGGATTGCGGGCGGTTTTGTACACTACCCCAGCGGCAAGTAAAAACGATAAAAAATCACAGATCGGCTGCAGCAGGTAAATGCCGGTTTTTCCGTAGAGGGCGCTCAGAATATATAAAAGCGGAATGAAAAAGAATCCTTGTCGTGAAACGGATATGAAAAGCGCCGAAAAATAATTGCCGATATTCTGCATGAGCATACTGCTTGCGGCAAAAAAGGCTAAAAACGGCAGGGAGAAACATTGCATCCGCAGTATCGTAACTCCGGCGGAAACCACCTCATCATCGGCGGACATAAGCCCGATACAGTGTTCGGCAAAAAAAAATAAAATTATCGATGACGCTGTTAAAAAAATTGTGCCGACTGCAACGGTAATTATAAAAGCTTTTTTTACTCTTTCATATTGTTCGGCACCGTAATTCATCGCGCACATAGGCTGAAAGCCCTGAGCCCAGCCGATCATAATCATATACGCCAAAGCGGCAACCCGTGAACTTATCGTTAAAGCCGCTATCATGCTTTCGCCGTAGCGTGCCGCCGTAACATTGAGTAAAACCAATGCAACAGAAGTAATCGCCTGCCGTGAAAAATTAGGAAGCCCTCCCGCAATAATGTGATAGATGCGATTTTTATTGCAGTGAGCTTTTTTTATACTGAAAGGAATATTCCCGTGCCTTTTCGCAAGTACGGTCAGAACGACGCAGCCGACAATCTGGCCGATGAGCGTTGCGTATCCCGCGCCGATAAATCCCATGTTAAGCGGAAACATCAACAGCGGATCGAGCACCATATTGCAGAGCATGCCGGAAAGTAAGCCTATCATTCCGTCGCGTACGTTTCCGCACAAGCGCAGCTGATTGTAAACCGTCAATGCGTATAAGCTGAACGGAATGCTGATGATAATGATCCGTAAATACTGCACGGTAAATGTGAGTACATCTTCGGATGCACTTCCGCCTATGAGTTTTGAAAGCGGTAGAATAAAAATACTTGCTCCGATTGCAATCACAACGCCGGTTATAATTGCAATGACAATGCCTATCGACGAAAGGATTTCCGCTTCCGCATAGTCTTTTTCTCCGATTTTTTTCGACATTGCATTGCCGCTGCCGTAGCCGAACCAAAAACCGATTGCCTGAATAATGCTCACAAAGCTGAACACAATACCGATTGCCGCAATCATCGATCTGTTATGCAAGCGTCCGACAAAAAAGGTATCGGTTAAATTATATATAACGCTGATCAACATACCGATTATTGTCGGAATTGATGTTTTAACCAACAGCGGGAAAATCGGTTTTGTTAAAATATTCAAGCGTCTCAGCTCTTTTGAATCCATCGCGGCGGCTCCGTAATTCTGCGGAAAATACTACACAGCGGCGCCCATGTTTACATCGCTCCGCACCTCTCCGGCATTTCCGTCGACCGTAATCATGTCGCCGTCCTTAAATCGTGTGGTGGCAAAACCGACACCCAGTACCGCCGGTATGTTAAATTCCCGTGCAACGATTGCCGCATGGCTGAGAGCGGAACCGGTATCCGCAACGACAGCGCTTGCAAGTTTAAAAAGCGGCGTCCATTCGGGATCGGTAAGATGGCATACGAGCACATCGCCTTTTTGCATCTTATAAAATTCTTCAGGCTTGCGGATAATACGGACCTTTCCTACAACAGTCCCCGGACTGCCGCTTACCCCTTTCAGCACGGCACCTGTCGAATCAAACACCAGTAATTTTGATGCTTCCCACACCTTTTCCGCAAGCGGGAATTTCTCATTCCGTCTTGCGATCTTTTCTTTATAGACATCGGTTAGCCGGCCTGCTTTCAGCACTTCCGTTAATTCACGGTGAAAAAGATTGGCAATCCCGTGTTTATAATCTTCACTGTTTAACAACAGCATATTTATCCGCTTTACACACTGTCTGACATAATAAAAGAGCGTTTCCCACAGATACTGTGATTCTTCGCGGACAACATGAAAGTATCGAAAGTTCCGTACATCGTGTTCTATACGCGGGTATTCGGCTCCATAGATGTTCCGCAGTTTCTGCATTAAAGTCGTATAATTTCTATTATTATGGGAATCCTGATCGGATGCGTCAGGGGTGCTTAAAAGCGGACGTACAATATTGACAAGCCTGTCGGGATCTTCGATAAACGTTTTTGCTTCGATGCAATAGCAGTTGTAGTCCGACTTAAAACCGTTGCAATTTATAAAGTCATCTGCAAGCCGTTTAAATTCGGGGAAGCCTGCACACAGGGTTTTGAATTTTTCTCCGGACAGTACGGCTTCCGTTAGAGCGGCATTTTTCTTTATCTCATCGGCTATGCGGGAAATATCGTTTGTAACAACGGCGGTTCTATTGTTGAGCTGCCAATAGAAATCAAATGCGGAACAATTTTTATCTACATGTTTGATTATTTTGGTGAATTTTTTGCTCATCAAAGAAGACGGAAATAACGCGTATTTAAATCTGTCATACGCAAGCTGTTGAAGCAGTTCATAACTCCGTTCCATAAACGTACCGCACTCCGCTAAACTCATATTTTCAAAATGCAACGTTTTGATGCCTTCCATCTCTTGTTCATAATGAGTCATAAATTCTTTGCACACTTTGGAACAATAGTCGAAGTTTTTAAGCATGCGTATTATTTTAAAGATATGGACGATATTCGGCGTCAAACCCTTTTTATTGTTCGGAAGTGTCTGGATACCGTCGTCATCAATTACCGGATTTGAATTAAAAACGAGACCTCCTTCCGCAAATATCCGTGCTTTTTGATTATTAATTGCCGACATATAGTCAAAATCGAGCGCCCGATACGCAAAGGGCATTTTTTCAAGTTGAAACGCTATAAATTCTTTTGTACTTTTCGGTAAGGGCTTCTTTTGAATATATTTTTGAATGAGTTTTTCATCATCATTGTTCTTTAAGGCCGTTATTGCGCGTGCCTGCAAAATATATATTTTATTGTTTTGTATTGCCCATTCAATATCCATCGGCATACCGTAGTGCTTTTCTATGTTTAACGCCGCGCTCACAAGACCCGCAATCTCGGTATCATTCAATGCCCGCGCTATTCTTTTTGCTTCGCTTACCGGTTCTTCCTTTGTATTTTTATCGTCATAGACGATTTGTGTTTCTTTGCTCCCGATGTTTACTTCGATTATATCGCCCGCCTTATTCACGATATAACTATCCGCCGTTACGCGTCCCGAAACGATACTTTCACCCAATCCGTAACTTGCGTTGATCTGCATTTCATCTTTGTTTTGCGTTACCGGATTAAGCGTAAACAAAACACCGGCTTTTTCACTTTCTACCATTTCCTGAATGATAACGGCAATCGCAACAGTGCTTTGATTATATCCCTGATTAAAACGATAGCTTACCGCCCTGTCTCCCCACAGCGAAGCGTAGCACTGACGTATGTAAATCAATACATCCTCTATGCCTTGCACATTCAAATAAGTTTCCTGCTGTCCTGCAAAACTCGCATCGGGTAAATCTTCCGCCGTTGCCGATGAGCGCACCGCAACTCTTGCCGATTCTCCGAGCTCAGCGTATTTCTCTCTTATCTCTTTTTCCGATTGAGCGGGAAAATGTCCTGCTATAATTTTTTTCCGAAATTCTCCCGCTGCGGACAGCAATGCCCGTTCATCCGCTTGCGCTTCTGCGAGAGCGCGCGAAATAAATTCGTCAATTTTATTTTCTTTCAAAAATTCCCGATACGCCTCTGCCGTAATGACAAAGCCTTTCGGCACATTTATTCCCGCAGCGGTCATTTCGCCGAGGTTGGCACCTTTACCGCCGGCCCTTAATATGTCATCCTTATGTATCTGCGCAAAATCAAGTATCATTTTTATTCCTCCATAATTAAACTTTTCAAAACTATGCCGTTATCTTTCTATATACTTATTTACTATTCCGGATATAAATGTCCGTAGCACTTCTTTAAAATACGCCGTATCAAACTGATAGTAATGAGAACATAATAAAAAACTTCCGGTAAACGCATTCAATAAGCCTTTTTTATTCGCCCGCTTAATTACGCCGTTTTGTTCCCAATATTGTATAAGCCTTGTTAAAAAATCATCATACAGACTTTCAATCCCATGAACTTCATTCCGGTCTTTTGCTTCGAATACCTTAAACGCATCCCTATAGATCGGCTGGTTTTGAATTTTTATCATAAGATCGACTAAGAATTCGTATATGCTGTCCGCAAGAAATTCCGCCGGATTTGCAAGCGAAGCTGAAAATCTCTTTTCAACCGTGCGTAATTTTTGAACCGAGCGATACGCAAAGAGTTCCATAACCAATGCATCTTTATTCCGCCAAAAATTATAAAAACTTCCCTGCGCAATACCGGCACGTTTTGTCAGCTCCGCTATACTCAAAGCCTTTGTTCCTTTATCGTGAAATAAATCGAGTGCAGTTTCCAGAATCTTCTTTTTTATTTGAATCCGTTCTTGTTCGGTAAACGCTTTTGCCACCGTCCGCTCCTCAGCATATCTTTATTTTACACAGCTATGAATATTCTATCTTTTATTCATTGCCAGTATAGCAAAAGAGCGCCCGTATGTCAATGAATATTTTAATAGTTATTCATAGAGATGTCATTTTAGCAGCTTGTTTAGAGGCAGCCATTAAACTTCAGCCAGGAAGTTACAATTGCGGAATATACACAATTGGTTTCTGCGTAATTTTATAAGCCCCCCATACATAGCATTATTCGGTTGTTTATTGTATAATCAGACTACAGGAAGGAGCCTATTATGAGCCGTAAAAGTTTTTGTGAGAAAGATGGTATCGTAATTACCTATACCGATAATGATGTATGTTTTGAAGATTCTCAAACAGCCGAAGCTATTTTGTGATAACTGAATTCCGCAATCTTGACGCACTGGAGAGCGCCTGATGCCCATAGCGTAGAAGTGCAATTTTATAATTGATTATATTAGGAACCCTAAATTGACCGGCAGCCTATCTCGCCGTCCGTGTAGCTTCTGATTTAACAAAAGAATTTACCGGCGGATTAAACGCAAGTTGGGGACTCGGCTCCGACTTAAAGGACGATCCCAATAACGTAAAAGCCGGCGCCCGCTTCGATATCAATCCGTATATTTTATGGACGATAAACAAGGCCCACATGCTGTCGCTCGGCGCCCAGCTGACCATAGCATGTCGGTCAGGTGGCGACAAAATCTTAAACCCGCTCATAATTTATAAGACTTTAATCATTTAATAAGATGTAAGATTGTATAGCTTATTACTGAGCAGATGTAATAGGCTGGGATATTTAATATTCCGATAATTAAAATACTAAGAGGATCCTCTTCCGCTCTGAAAATAAATATCCAAAATGTTTCGAGAGAATCGGACAACAAATATGATATTTCCGATGCCTTACACATTAAAAAAAATAAACCGCAAGAGCAGACAAAAACAATACTGTTAAAAAGTAAAAAGAGACAGAATCTGAAATGAAATACCTTTGTACTCAATAAGAATATCAAACCGCCTATAATAAGATAATACGGTATTATTATCTGTAAAAATATTCCTGCATGTATTGTCCCCAACAACATCATACTGAAATAGTGAATAATTAATAATGTAAAAAAATAAAAAATATTATTCATTTCTCCGGTACGCCCGGCACCCCCCGCATTATCTCTTGTACGGAACAGCAAATCGTCTTAATATCTTTATAATTAAATAACTATCTTAATATTATACTGAATTGTCAATAGGTGAAAAGTTGTGTGTAAGCTCTTCCTAAACTCCGCCAGATCAAAACAGCAACATCTTTCTGCCGCGTGATGTATATAAACTGAACGGAATGCCGATACAGGTAAATCGATGGCGGAACAAAGGTCATAAAACCGGTATAATGTTTAGCGAAATAAATCCATGCTGTTTTAGAAGGAGGATATTAAAAATGGCTTATGTGTACTTAATGGACAACAAAAAAGCATTAAACTTGGAAACAGTAAAAAAACATGTTCAATATTTGAAAAAATTGGATGATTTGGGAAAGCTTGTATTATGCGGACCGTTTACCGACTATGACGGCGGAATGGTAATATTGGAATGTAAAAACATTGAAGAAGCAAGAGCGATTGCGGAGTCCGACCCTTTTATAAAAGAAGGATATAAGACCTTTGAGCTGCGAACCTTAGGTATTGCAAATAAAGAAAATAATTACGGGCTGTAAAAACAGTTAACGGTTCACGGTTTTAAGTACACGGTTAATTCCACGGGGTTGTGGTCGGAGTATACAAAGGATTCGTCGAAGGTACATACCGACTGCAGCTCGACGTTCGGCGATAAAATAAAACCGTCGATGATGTAGTACTGCCAGTTTTTGCGCACAGTTTCGTCGTACAGGGCGCTTTCGTATACGCCGTTGTTCAGCCGGCACGAGGGCACCGCATCGTCGGCGGCAAAGCGCCAGCCTTCCGGCAGCATGGCAGCATCCAATATGCCTGCCTGCCAAAGACCTTCATGCTTAGGATACCGCGCCATATTCAAATCGGGGAAGGTTTGGTTAAAGTCTCCGCCTGCAATTACATAGTTTCCTTTTTCGTATTCGGCGGTTAAAAAATCCATGAGTGCCTTTGTTTGCGCGGCCTTCCCCTCGCCTTCATCGTAGGCTTCCAAATGCAAATTCACGGCGACAAGTTCTTTACCGGAAGCCAACGGAAACCGATTGACGAGCAGGCAGCGCTTAAGGTTTGCAAGACGTACCGGCCATTTAAACGGAACGGGAAGCGAGTAGCGTATCGAACTTTTCGGCACAAATTGCGTAAATGTCGCAAGACCGCCGACAACCCGCCCGAGCGGCGGAAACGGAAAGGGTACAAACAGGCTTTTATAATTGCACGCGAAATTTCCCCCGAGTGCCGTCGCCTGCGAAAGAAAGCGGCTTTCATCGACATAAAACGAACGCGCCGAGCCGACATCCAGTTCCTGCAAAAACCACATATCGGCTTCGTGCGCTTTTATAAAATCGGCAATGCCGGTAAGGTTTTCTTCCACCGCCGCCCTGCTTTCCGGACGCACCATAGTGCCGCCGTCCATAAAGAAATCCTGCTTTGCGCCCAAAGCGCCGTAGCCGATATTCCAGCTGATAATACGCACGCTTTGTCCCGCGTCAAAAGCCGCGTCCGTAAAACCCGCTTTACCGGCAGCGCCTTCAATAACGACGGCGTTTTCCGTTTGAGCGGGGCGGTACTCGGTTATACTGAGCACAAGAATCAAAACGGCAAATAAAAACGCGCCGGCACCGATTAACGAAGCGGCACATACCGCGGCGGTTTTAAACGGATTCATCTTGGAACGCACGGATTTATGTGAGGAATTTTTCATACTGTTATTATAACCGCAGTGCGAAAAAATGTACAGAAAAAATGTATACAAAACAGGATTTCAGTATGAACAAAATACAATGATGACTACCGTAAGTCCTGCCGGCATACAGCGCAGTTGCGCTTTTCCGTCATTTTGCGCATGCGAAGTCAAATCGGATTCGGCCCCGAATTACATACCGGCTCTGATACGATCAAAAAGCGACGCCCCCTTGTTTACGGAGCGAAGGATTCCCGAATCACCGATCGCCGAGCCCGCATTTTTGCCCACCGATTCCACGGGGTTTTTATATTTTATCGCCAAAGCGGTCCCGATATATTCAATTTCCCTCTTACTTCCGGTGATAAACATAAAAAGATGCCTCGTATTCTTATCAATCGTATCGATGCGCACGTTAATAATATCATCGGCGCCCAATTTTACGGCTTCGCTGATCAGCATATCATATGTAATTTTTGAACCGCTCTTCTTTTTCAAAATTCTGAACGGCAATACCGTAAATGTTTCTTTTGACGTAACCCGAACAATACCGACCGGTTCAAAATCCTTCACTGCGGTTTCGGCATAGTCTGACCAACCGGTTCTGTTTGTCGCCAAATCGACCGTTGTACACGCACTCATCAAAAATACCGCACTCAATAAAAGTACCGATAAAATCAAAATATTTTTCTTCATACTTTCCTCCTGAATGAACACTACGGTAAATAAAACTTTCTTCTATAATACCCCCCCCCGAAAAAAGTCAAGTACTTTTCGTATTATGTCGTATCGGAATCATGCATTTTTTTACAATATTACGAGATATTTTGCTTCAAGCATTTGACAAGAACAGCTTCTTATGGTACCCTAAACTGAATTATGCTAGTTTGGAGGCCGCATTATGCCGGTAGTATTGTACATTGGTCTCCCGCTGACTGGGCTTATTCTTGGATGGATTATTCGATGGCTGTATGCCAGATTTCAACTATCTGCATCGGAACAGAGGGCGGAACGTGTAAAGCAAGACGCTATTAAAGAAGCTGAAGCTCAAAAAAAAGAAATTTTACTGGAAGCGAAAGATCAACTCATTCGAGAACGAAATCAACAGGAACGGGAGAATAGGGAAAGACGCGGAGAATTGCAGCGTCAGGAACGAAGGCTTGCATTAAAAGAAGAAGCGCTCGATAAACGGTCGCAGAATTTCGATAAACAGGAAGCCGAATTTATTCACAGGGAACAGCTGATTACACGCCGCGAAACGGAACTCGCGCAGGAAGGCGAACATTATCGCAAAGAGCTCGAACGCATTTCGGGTTTAACCGCCGAAGACGCAAAAAAGCTGATTATTAAAGATCTTGAAAACGACGCGAAGCACGACGCTCAAGCTCTTTTGAACAAGATTGAACAGGAAGCGCAGCTGACTGCCGAAAAAAAAGCGCGCGATATTCTCGTTACGACGATTCAGCGCATTGCAACCGAAACGACCGGTGATATAACGGTTGCAACCGTATCGCTGCCGAGCGACGAAATGAAAGGGCGCATCATCGGGCGCGAAGGGCGGAATATCCGCGCCCTCGAAACGCTCACGGGAGTCGATATCATTATCGACGACACTCCCGAAGCGGTCGTTATTTCGTGCTTCGATCCGGTTCGTAAAGAAATCGCGAAAACCTCGCTCGAACGGCTCATAGCGGACGGACGGATTCATCCCGCCCGCATTGAAGAAATCGTGCAAAAGGTAACGCGCGAAACCCAGCAAAAGATATACGAAGAAGGCGAAAAAGTTTTGTTCGATTTGGGTATTCACAACATGAGTCAGGACGGCGTACGCGCGCTCGGCAGGCTGTATTTCAGAACAAGCTACGGACAAAACGTGCTGTACCACTCAAAAGAAGTCGCGATTATTGCCGGCATGATCGCCGCCGAAATCGGCGCCGACCGCGAACTGGCTAAACGCAGCGCTCTTTTGCACGACATCGGGAAAGGCGCGGAAACCGATTCCGATCAAAACCATGCAGAAGTCGGTATGGAAATGGCACGCAAAATGGGCGAAGATCCGAGAATTGTCAATGCGGTCGGCGCTCACCATAACGATATCGAACCGGAAAGCATCGAAGCGGTTATCGTGCAAATTGCCGATGCGGTTTCCGCAGCGCGGCCGGGCGCACGGCGCGAAACGATGGACAATTACGTTAAGCGCCTCGAAAATCTTGAAAAACTTGCCGAAAGTTTTGCCGGCGTCGAAAAAGCCTATGCGATTCAAGCCGGCCGCGAACTTCGGGTTTTGGTAAACAACGAAAAGATTCCCGATGCGGAAGTAAAAGAATTGGCGCGCAAAATCGCCAAACAGATAGAAACGGATTTGCAGTATCCCGGCCGCATAAAGCTGACGATGATACGCGAAACCCGGATTGTCGAATACGCGCGCTGAAAACTCGTCGCATACAAAATCAACGAGGCTGTCCGAAAACTGAAGTTTTCAGGGCAGCTTCGGCGCCGACTTTAAAATCCGTATTATAATCGATGTTGCTCCGTTATTATCCGTAAAATCCCGTCTTTTAATTCCTGCTTTTTTGCGGGCGTAAGTTCGCTTTTGTCGTGCAGGTCGAGCGTGTCGGCAAGGCGCATCGGATTTTTTTTGCACACGAAAATAACGTCGGCAACCGAAAGCGCTTCTTCGATGTCGTGCGTAACGAATAAAATCGTATTTTTTTCTTTTTGGTGAATCGCAAGCAAATCGGCAATCATCTTATGTCTGATACCGTAGTCGAGCGACTTGAACGGTTCGTCCATAAGCAAAAGCTCGCTGCCGTAATAAAGGGCGCGCGCAATCGAACAGCGCTGCTTCATACCGCCGCTCAGTTCGTCAGGATAATAGCGCTCGAATCCGGTAAGGCCCGCCATATCGATAAAACGCTGCACTTCTTTATCATCACCTTCGGGATTTACCGATTTGATATTTTGCGCGACGGTCAGCCACGGAAGAATCCTGTCTTCCTGAAACACATAGCCGATTTTTTTGCCGCCCGTTTGCAGCGAGCCTTCAAAATTCGTATCGAGACCCGCGACGATATTAAGCAGCGTCGACTTTCCGCAGCCCGAAGGCCCCACGATAACGGCGATGTCGCCGCCGCGCACAAAAAAAGAAAGACAGTCGATAACCGTTTTGCCGTTGTAGATTTTTTTAAGATTGTTTACGCTGAGCATATTTTTGTTCCTTCGGCACAAACAGCAAAGCGACAGCGGCTTCCAGCACATAGTACATGCACACTGACACGACGGTCCACGCGATAATCGCTTCCGGTTCGATATTCAAACGCGCGTTCACAATTTGCCCGCCGATGCCGGAAGACGTCGTCAGCACTTCGCCCATAACGACCGTTTTGGATGCGGTACCCAAGGCGATCCGCAAGCCCGAATAAAACTGCGGCTTTACGGACGGCCATGTGATTAAAAAAAAGCGCCGCTTTTTCGTATATTTGAAGACGGTTCCCATCTCAAGCAGTTTTCGGTCTACATGCAAAACCGCATCCTGCACCGAAATCGCGATAATCGGAAAAATCGCAACCGCGACGATAAGGACGGCGGGCTTTCCGTTAAAACCGAACCAGATGATCGCAAGCACGAGCAGCGCAACGGGCGGCACAACCTGCAGCACGCCGAGAACCGGCTTGCACACTTCCCGGCACGTTTTGCACACGCCGCACACATAGCCGACGAGGCAGCCCGCCGCAATGCCGAAAAAAAGCCCCGCGCCAAGCCTGCCCAAAGTTTTTGCCGCTTCGTGCAAAAGATCGGGAGCGGACAAAATGCGCGTAAGTATTTTACCGACGGCCGGAATCGGCGGCACTACAAGCGGCGGGTACGCCAACGAGAGCACCTGCCACAGTGCAAGCATGGCGAGCGCCGCTATGCAGTTATTTTTTATAGAGGATTTTTTCATCGGGAACTTTTCCGCCGATCGTCGCCGGATCAAAATCGACTAAAAGCTGCCAAAACTGCTGCAAGTCGGCTTTCGCATCGTATGCGTTTTTATAGATAAGTCCCATGCGCGGAATCGCTTTTTGCACAACCTGCGCTTTCATGCCGAGCTTGGAATCGGCAAGAGCAGCCGCCTTATCGGGATTTTGCAGTACCCAGTTCAGCGCCTTTTCGTATTCCGCTTCAAAGCGTGCGACAAGTTCGGCATTGTCTTTTATGAATTTCGATTTTGCGCCGAAGCCCGCATTCGGAATAATCGTGTTGTCGTCGGTAACTTTTTTCCATTCTTCTTCGAACGAAAACGCGACACGCGCATTTTTATTCTGCATTAAAATCGCCGTAACCTGCGGCTCGATCATCGTCGCATATTGAATTTTTCCGGCAGCCATCATCTGCGCGATTTCCGGACGCGAAGAATAGATAATCGTTACATCTTTTTTCGGCGTAAGGCCTGCTTTTTTCATAAAAAACTGCGTGATAACGTCGGGCGGAGAAGACTGCAGCGGGACATACACGGTTTTCCCTTTTAAGTCCGACCAGTTTTTAAGCGCGGGATCGGTCGTCAAAAAATACGAAACGCCCCACGTGTCCACATTCGTCAGCGTTACGGGAACGCCCTTGTTGTACAGCTTTGCGACAACCGTCAGCGGAAACGCAAACATATCGAAATCGCCGCTCTGCACCATCGCGATAAGTTTTTCCGGCGCATCCCAAATCGTATATTCGATTTTGACGTTTTCGCCGAGCGCATTCGATTCGATCATGCGCAAAACGGGCAAAGCGGGCGGCGCTTTCGGCATACCGATGCGGATCACCTGTTCCTTTGCAAAGACGGCACAGTTAAGCGCAATAAACAGCGCGGCCGCGGCAAACACTATTTTTTTCATCTCTGATACCTCCGGATGATTGACACTGCTCAAAAGTTAGCATAAACTAATAATAAGTTCCGTTGCCGCTGCAACAAACGGGGAAAAAATGCTGAATTTTTATACGTCGTTTTTGGCGCGAACGGCGGTATTCAAAGGGATTCCCGCCAAAGACATAGACAAAGCGATCGCCTGCCTGCGCGGATTTTATAAATCGTTCGAGTGCGGGCAGGAAATATATCGTTCCTGCGACATCGTTTCTCATGCGGGAATCGTCGTCGAAGGAAGCGTTCACGCCGAACAAATCGGTGTAGACGGTAAAACCGTGCTGCTCAAAGAAATCGGACGCGGGGAATCTTTCGGAGAAGCGCTGTGCTGTCTCAGGCAGGCAAATCCGTTTTTGCGCATTATCAGCGCGGGAAAGACAAAGGTTTTGTTCATTCACCTTCCCTCGGAAGACGGCGCAAATCGGTGCGGCTGCCCCTACCGCATAATCGTGCTCGAAAATCTGTTGCGGGAAATGGCGCGCGACATTCAGCATCTCAACATGAAGATCCAACTTTTGGCGCAGCCGACGCTCCGCGACAAGCTTTTGTTTTATCTGCATCTCACGCAAAACGCGC
This sequence comes from Treponema maltophilum ATCC 51939, assembly GCF_000413055.1. Classification (NCBI taxonomy): domain Bacteria; kingdom Pseudomonadati; phylum Spirochaetota; class Spirochaetia; order Treponematales; family Treponemataceae; genus Treponema; species Treponema maltophilum. The sequence goes on from NZ_KE332518.1 coordinate 1,978,851, forward strand.
TGCACCGCAATTCGTTTACGCTGCCCTTTACGCGCGAAAAACTCGCGCAATTCATATCGGCGGACAGGAGCGCCGTCTCGCGCGAGCTGAGCCGCATGAAACGCGAAGGAATTATTCAAATTGAAGGCAAAACGATAACGCTTAGGCCGAGAGATGCGCACGAGCAAAAAACGGACATCAAGGCAAACGTTCACGATAAATTTTCGAATTTTTTGAATAATTTGTTGCCGGAGCAACAGCCGGCAGCACGAAAATTCGGTATAAGTTAGATAAGACTAAACGCGTAGGGCTATCAAACCCGAGAGTCTGTCAACGGAGATGTAATGAACGACTTAAAAACCGTTTTGGATATAAATCGCGCTCACTATAAAAAATTCGGTTTATCCGTGCCGATTTTTGACGAACTTATCGTCGGTTTCCGTTGGATTATGAGCGCCGACACACAAAAATGCATGAGCCTCGCGTTCCGCGCCGAAAGAACGATGCCGCCTGAGCGCTATGAAGAAATTGCGCGAAATTTATACGGTAAACCGCTGGATGAGTGCATCGAATCGCTGCTGGTCAAAGGCGATCCGCAGTTGCGCAATCTTATCGTCAGTTTAAGCAATTTGATGAGCAAACCGTTCAATTCGAGCGAACTTTTGGCGAAGCGCGGCATTATGAGAACCGAAGGGCTTACCTTTCCGTATAAAACGGAAGGCAAAAAAATAGGCCTTATCGGCTTCGGAGTTTATATCAGCCGTTTTTTAAATAACTGCGCCGAATTCCATGCGTTCGATTTGCGGGCGCCCGAACAGATTTTAAGCTATCGGTTTAAAGATGGAACACACCGATATCCTTCGGGCATACGCTGGCATCTCGGAAAAAACGCACTCGAATTTTCCGACCTTTTGAAAACACTCGATATCGTAATTATGTCGGGAAGTACCGTCGTCAATAATTCCTATACGGAGCTTTTAAAAACGTCGAAACGCGCCGAAATAAAAGGCATATACGGACCGAGCTGCGAACTGTGTCCCGATTACCTATTCGATTTGGGCTTCAATTACATTTTCAGTACAACGCTTAAAGATAAGGAAACTTATTTGCAAACATCGCTGGGGCCGGATCCCGTCTACCGGGAATTCGACTATATGGATCTGTATGAACTCGCGAAAGAATAAAAACCACGGAGGTGTGATATGCTGAAAAGCAAACATATATTTTCCATCGCAAAAGACAATGTACCGGTAGAAGGGTGTACGGTATCGGAAAACGTGCTGCAAGGCACTGCGTGCAGCATGAATATTTTTTCGATTGCTGCGGGCACAAACATCAGTCCTGAAAGTTACGATTATCCGAAAATCTGGAAGATCGAAGAAGGCGATGCACAAGTACTGTATTTGACGGCCGAAACGCAGGCTCTTCACAAAGGAGACATTTTTATTGTACCGCAAAACATTCCCGTCGGCATACGGAGCAAAACGGGATGCATATATTCGGAAATACTTTTAAACAAGGAGTGTTCAATGAACGACATTTTAAAAAGCGCGAAAGTTTTCGCATTAAAGGATCTTCTTCCCTATAAAGAAGGAAAGATTGTAAACATGGACCTCGTCGACGGCGACAAAACTAAATTTGTGATCATGGCTTTCGATGCGGGAACCGGATTGTCCGAACATTCCGCACCCGGCGATGCGATCATCTTCTGTCTCGACGGCGAAGGCATTATCGGATATGAAGGAAAAGAGTACCGCATTCGCGAAGGTGAAAACTTCAAGTTTGATAAAAACGGCAAGCACTACGTCAAAGCGGAAGGCAAATTCAAAATGGCCTTGCTGCTCGTCCGCGACTGATTTATACTCGGAGGCATTATGTATTACGAAGCGGGTCATATATTTTTGGCAAAGCTGGGCAAAACCACGCTGCGCCCCGGAGGAATCGATGCGACCGCATGGCTCATCGAACAGGCAAATATAAAAAGCGACACGAAGATTCTCGAAGTCGCGTGCAATATGGGAAGGACGATGATTCAGCTGTCGAAAAAATTCGGCTGCAAGATCACCGGTGTGGATCTCGATAAAGATGCGCTCAAAAAAGCGGAAGCAAACATTAAGAAAAATCATCTTGAAGATAAGCTGACGTTGATTCACGGCGATGCGCTCGCGCTGCCGTTTGAAGACGCAAGTTTCGACATCGTCATCAACGAAGCGATGCTGACGATGCTTATCGGCGACAAAAAAGACAAGGCGCTCAAAGAATATTTTCGCGTACTCAAGCCGGGAGGACTGCTTTTGACGCACGATGTTGCTCTCAGGACATCCGATCCCGCCAAGCAAAAAGAGTTGCGGAGCGCTTTAAGCAAAGCCATAAACGTGAGCGTTGAGCCGCTCGATGCCGCCGGTTGGGAAGCGCTCTTCCGCAAAAACGGTTTTACCGTTACGCAAAAATGCGGAGATATGACGCTGATGAGCCCGCGCGGCATGATCCACGACGAGGGCCTTGCCGGCGCGCTGAAAATCATACGCAACGCGATGAAAAAAGAAAACAAAGCGATGTTCCGGCAAATGTTCCGCTTTTTCAACGGACACAAAAAAGACCTCGCCTACATTTGCAGCGTCGGGACAAAAAATAAAGTATAAAAAAATTCACTTTTCGCAAAAAACAATTTGACATCCGCAAAAACTCGTGCTACCATATTACCTGTAAACCTGTTAGACAGGTAATATGGTAATAAGCCGGCACGTATGCTGCCGGTATTAAAATTTAAGGGCCGGCCGATATGCTTAAGGGCGCTGCCTTTTCGGACGGTCTTGCAGGAGTTCAATATGAAAAAAATACTCGGTATGACGCTTGCCGCGTTGGCGCTGCTGTCGGTAATCTTTACGGGCTGCCGGCCGCAGGAAAAGAAAACCGTCGAATTGACGTATACGATGACGGCCGTTCCGACCGATGCGCACACGAAAGCGATGATGGTTTTTAAAGAAACGGTCGAAAAGCTTTCCGGCGGGACGATTAAAGTGCTCACCTACGATTCGGCCTCCTTGTTCAAACAGGAGCAGGAGCTGAGTGCCGTAAAAACGGGACAGGCCGACATGACCGCAACCGCGGCCGCATGGCTTACCGACGGCTCTCCGTGGGTATCGATGTTTACGGCCGGCTACATATTTAAAAGCTATGATCACATGACAAAGGTTATGAACGGCCCGATCGGACAGGAAGTATTCGACCGCATTGCAAAAGAACAGGGAATCCGTCCGCTCGGCGCACAATATTTGGGTACGCGCCAAATGAACATGGTCGAGGATAAAGCTATTCGGACGCCCGCCGATCTTAAAGGCGTAAAACTGCGCATGCCGAATTCCGATTCGTGGATATTCCTCGGCAAAGCGCTCGGCGCAAATCCGACGCCGGTTTCGTTTTCGGAACTGTATATGGCGCTGCAAACCAAAACCGTCGACGGCCAGGAAAACCCGCTGCCGACCGACAAAAACGCGAAATTCTACGAAGTAACGAAATCGATTACGATTACGAACCACGTCGTAGACAGCGTGTGGCCCGCGATCAACGAAAAAAAATGGCAATCGCTTACCAAAGAACAGCAGGGTTGGATTATGGAAGGCGTAAAAGCAGGCATCGAATTCTGCGACAAAACGAACCGCGCAGCCGAAGCCGAGCTTATCGACTTTTTCAAATCCGAGGGGCTTAAAGTGTACGAAGCCGACCTCGACACATTCAGCAAAGAAGTCCTCGGCAAATATCTCGCAAGCGATTACGCAAAATCCTGGGACAAAGATCTGTTCGACAAGGTGCAAGCTGCCGGCAACTGATTACCTGACGCGTACGGCAAAGTCTCGTGCTTTTGCCGTACGGTGAGCGCCGCTTCGGGGCGCAACGGAGATGCCATGAAAAAGATATTATTATTTTTGCGGAATTGTATGGAAGTGTATATTCCGATTATTTCCTTTTCCGTAATGTTTATTGCGTTTATTTTGCAAGTCGTTTCACGCTACGTTTTTAACCGTCCGATCATCATGACAAACGATCTTATCGTACTGGGTTTTTGCTGGACGGTTATTCTCGGCGCATGCTATACGATGCGAAAGCGCGCTCACGTACAGTTTACAATGCTGTACGATATGTACAGCCCGAAAGTTGCCGCGGCGGCACGCTTGGCCGGCAATATCATTATTATTTTAACCTTTGCCGCGCTGTTTATCCCTTCAATCAATTTTTCACTCTTTCAGGGATTCCAGCGGACGGCGGTTCTTCGCGTAAGTCTTACCTGGGTATTCATACCCTTTGCATATTTTTTGCTTTCGGTTATCGGCTACAGTATTAAGCCGTGCATCGAAGATATAAACGTAATCCGCGGCAAACTTGACGATTCGGCCGACCATAAGGCGGACAAAGAAAACGCGGCGGTGGTCGGAAAAGCCGCAGACGGAGGCAGCGTATGAGTTTCGGACTTGCAGCAGCGCTTATCGTATTTATTTTAATTTTTATTTTACGTATGCCGATTGCGCTCGGTATGCTCAGCGCCGCCGTGTGCTATCTTTTAATAACCGGCCGCGATTTAAGCCTTGTCGTCAATCAGGTCATGAACACGTTTTACACGAATTACGTTATTATCGCGGTTCCTCTTTTTATCTTTACGGCGAACGTAATGAATTCGGGAAAGATCACCGACATGGTCTTTAAATTCGCAGGCGGCTTGTGCGGACGCATGAGAGGTGCGCTCGGACATGTAAATGTTCTTGCGTCCCTTATTTTTTCCGGCATGACCGGTTCTGCAATAGCCGATGCGGCCGGCTTGGGCAAAATCGAAATTCAGGCAATGCGGCAAAAAGGCTTCGACGACGAATTCAGCTGCGCAATCACCGCCGCGTCGGCGACGATCGGCCCCATATTCCCGCCGTCGATTCCGCTGGTTATTTATGCAATGCTCAGCAGCACATCGGTCGGCGCTCTGTTTATGGGCGGTATGATTCCCGCCGTCATGCTTACGATATTCCTTATGGTATACGTCGCCGTCGTTGCAAAAAAGCGCAACTATCCGCGCGGCGATAAAATCGTACTGCACGAATTTATTGCCTTTACGCTCAAAGCGCTTCCGTCGCTGCTTACGCCCGTCATCCTCCTCGTGGGTATTTACACGGGCGTTATGACACCGACCGAAGCGGGCGCCGTCGCGGGATTGTACGCACTGATTATCTCCGTTATCGCATACCGCGCAATGGGCTGGAAAGACTTGTTCGAAGTCGTTAAAACGACGGTAAAAGACGTCGGCGCAACTTCGCTTATGATAGGGGCTGCGACGATTATCAGCTATATCGTTGCGCGCGAACAGCTTGCGGTACACATCGGCAATTGGATCCTTTCGATTACATCGAGCAAGTATCAATTTTTGCTCTTGGTGAATATCGTCATACTGTTCCTCGGCATGTTTATCGATACGTCGACGATTCAGCTCGTTTTCGTTCCGATTATGATTCCCGTCGCTCAGGCGCTCGGCATCGACATGATTCACTTCGGCCTTGTCGTAACGTTCAACATGATGGTAGGACTTTCCACGCCGCCGTTCGGCATGCTCTTGTTTATTACGAGCGGTATATCGGGAACGCCGCTTAAAGGCATTATGAAAGAAATCGTCTGGCCGCTTGCGGCGATGCTGCTCGTGCTTATAATCATAACGTATTTGCCGGAAACGGTACTGTTCCTGCCGAAACTTGCGGGATTGCTTTAATGATACAACTTTAATGCTAAAATATAAGAGGTTTATATGAAAGAATATCACGGCTGCTGGCCTACAATGATCACGCCCTTTACGGAAAACAATACAGTGGATTTCGATGCGATTAAAAAACTTGTCGAATGGTATATCGCTCACGGCGCCGACGGAATTTTTGCCGTCTGCCAATCGAGCGAAATGTTTTTTCTTTCAAAGCAGGAAAAGCTCGACATAGCAAAAGCCGTCGTCGATGCAAATGCCGGCAGAATTAAAGTAATCGCGTCGGGACACACGGCCGACGATCATGCGGAACAAATCGACGAACTGGGCGCCATGGCGCAAACAGGTGCCGATGCGGTTGTGCTCGTTGCGAACCGCATGGCAAAACAAAACGAAGGAGCGGATGTCTTCAATAAAAACGCCGAAGATATTTTCCGCCAGCTTCCGAATGTTACCTTCGGTTTGTATGAATGTCCGTATCCGTATTTGCGCCTGCTTACCGACGACTTTCTTGCCGACTGCGCGCGCACGGGTAAACTGGTCTTTTTAAAAGACGTGAGCTGTTCAAACGAAATAGAAGCGCGCCGCGTCAAACTTACCGCCGGAACAAAACTTGCGCTGTTTAACGCAAATACGTCCACGCTGCTCGATTCGCTTATCGCGGGCTACGACGGTTATAACGGCGTCATGGCGAATTTCCACATCGACATTTATAAATGGATGTACGATCACTTTAAAACCGAGCCGGAAAAAGCGCGCCGAATAAGCGACTTTCTAACGGTTGCGGCGGTATCCGAAGCACGCGCATACCCGGTAAACGCGAAGTTCCACTACAGTCTTACCGGCGTTCCCATGTCGCTTACAACCAGAAGCAAAGACGTTTCCATATTGAACGAAAATGCGCGGCACGAAATAGAAAGCCTTATCCGTATGGAAAAAGAAATTCGGGCAGAACTCGGTCTTGCAGGATAGAACGATGAACGACAATAGCTTTAACTTGGTACGAGAGAATTTAAGCACTCAAATCGCCGACCTGTTGGAAGATACTATTGTCAATTCGGATGCCTTTCCCGTAAGCGAAAAACTGCCGTCCGAGCAGCAGCTTGCCGAGCGCTACGGCGTATCCCGCCCCGTTATCCGTGAAGCTTTAAAAGTTTTGCGGGAACGGGGCTTGGTTACGCTTAAAAACGGACTCGGCGCCTTCGTTACAAAGCCGAAAAATTCAACCGTGTTTTCCGCCGTAAGCAGAATTATGCATATGAATAATATTTGCGACGACGATTTAACGCAAATGCGCGCGATGCTCGAAGTGAACGCTGCCCGTCTTGCCGCGACGCATATTACCGACGATATATTGCAAGCGCTGCGGCACAACATCGAAGCCTTTTCGGATAAAACGCTTTCGCCTGCGGAGCGCGTCGCGCTGGACTGCCGCTTCCACAATCTCATAGCAAAAGCGTCCGGCAACGCCCTGCTCGAAATATTCATCGACGTGCTGGTTTCGCTCCTTACCGACTACATGGGAAAAGGCGTTCTCGTTGCGGGAGGCATAGACGACGCGATTACGCGGCACAAAAAAATACTGCAAGCGCTCGAAGCGCACAATACGGAAGATGCCGTTACCGCAATGAACGAACACATCGCCGCATCGAAGCGCAATGTGGAAGTGTTCGCCGCGCAAAAAACGGAAATGTAAGAGCGCCCGGTTTAAAATTACACTTTTACGTAATCGTCGTTAACCATGATGTTTAAAATGACTTTATCGGTTTCGCGCATACCGTCGGCGGCGATTGCGCCTACCCCGGCGATGGTTTTTTCTATGTCAGCCTTTACGATTCCGTCGCCGGCTTGAAAAGCCTCGTGCTTCATCGCAAGATAATGCGCGTTTATCGCCGCATCGACGGCCGAAGCGATTTTTGCGGCACACGACGGTTTTGCGCCGTCGCATAAAATTCCCGACACGACGGCAAGCGTATTCGTTATCGTTTCGCAAATCCGTTCGTAGCTGCCGCCCGCAAGATAGGTTATGGCGGCACCGCTTCCGCACGCGGCGCTCACCGCCCCGCAATAAGCCGAAAGTCTTCCTATGCGCGTCTTTTGATGAATCGCGACAAGATTGCTTACCAAAAGTCCGCGCAGCAAACGTTCATGCGAAAGTTTTTTTTCTTGAGCAAAGACGATTACCGGCATCGATGCGGTTATGCCCTGATTTCCGCTGCCCGAATTCGTAACGACCGGCAAAGTACAGCCGCTCATGCGCGCATCGGAGCCGGCCGCGGCCGCAGCGGCTGCGCGGACTTTTAACGTAACCGCGTTTTCCGCCTTTGCCGCTTCCAAAAGATTCGAGCCCGCATTGATTCCGTAGCGGTGCTCCAAGCCGTGGCGGGAAATGCGGCTGTTGTAATCGATTTGCCGTTCCAGCACGGAGCGAACGCGCTCAAGGTCGACCGTATCGGCAAATTCAAGAATTTTTTTTACCGAAAGCACGGAACGGTCGGTGAGCGCCGCATTTGCGCTGGCGGGATCAAACGGAACGCGCAGTACGTCTTTTCCGTTTTTGGTCGTATGGACGATATTCGTATGTTGATGGATAATTTCAACCGAAGCGCTCTCGTCTCCGGCAAAAACTTCGACAATAAAATGGAGCGCGGCAACCGAATTCAACAGCGAAACCTTGCAGGGAACCTTTTGCAAAAATTCCTTTGTACGCTCGATATCGTCTTCGGTTATATCGGCAAGAACTTCAAGCCCCTTGTCGCTCTTGCCGCCGATAATACCGATTGCCGCTGCAGCCGGAACTCCTTTCATATTTCCGGAATTGGGAACGATAACACTTTTGACGTTTTTAATAATGTTCCCGCTGCTTTTAATGCATACTCTGTCTGGAATTTTTCCGAGCAGCTTGCGGGCGTGTGCGCCCGCATAGGCGATGGCAATCGGTTCGGTACAGCCGAGGGCGGGTACCAATTCTTCTTCAAGAATTGCAATAAAGCTGCTACAGTCGGAATCGGTCAATTCCATATACTAAGCCTTTTTCGGCGTTCCGTCCGGTTTGTAAAAAAGACCGCGCAAAATAAGCGCGAGCGCTCCGTCACCGGTTACGTTGCATGCGGTGCCGAAACTGTCCTGCAAAGCGAAGATGGCGATCAAAAGCGCCGTGCCGACCGCGTCAAAACCGAGTACGCTGATAACAATGCCCAAAGAAGCCATAACCGTTCCGCCGGGTACGCCGGGCGCACCGACCGCGAACACGCCGAATAAAAACGAAAACAAAATCATCGTTCCGACCGAGGGAACCGAACCGTACAGCATTTGCGAAATGGTCATTGCAAAAAAGGTTTCCGTCAACACGGAGCCGCACAAATGCGTCGTTGCTCCGAGCGGAATCGCAAAGTCGACAATGTCCGGCGGCAAAACCGAAGACTTATGCGCGCAGCGCAAAGCTACGGGCAAAGTGGCCGCGCTCGACATCGTGCCGACGGCGGTCGCATACGCGGGGCCGTAATGTTTAACGACTTCAAGCGGACTTTTCCGCGAAACCGCGCCGCCGATAAGGTAGAGCAGCGTCATCCAAATAAAGTGACCGATGAGCACGATAATAATGACTTTTAAAAATACCGGAAGCTGGCGCGTCAAACTGCCGCTGTAAGCCAGTTCGGCAAAGGTTGCCGCAATGAAAAACGGCAGCACCGGCACGATAACGCGGTTTACGATCGCAAGCACAATCGCCTGAATTTCTTTTAACAGTTTTTCGACGGCAGCGGCCTTTGTCCAGATAACCGCAATGCCCGTTAAAATCGCCAACACCAGCGCGGTCATAACCGGCATAATCGGCTCGATACTCAATGAAAACGGAGTAACGGGCACTTCGACCAACTCGGCAGCCTGAGCCGGAATGTTCAAAAACGGAATGAGTATATAGCCGGCCGCGGTTGAAAAAAGCGAGGCGCCGACCGCGGATACATACGACATGAGTAAAAACGCGCCGAGCATTTTGCCCGCGTTCGCTTTTAAGTCGCAAATTGCCGGAGCGATAAATCCGAAAATAACCAACGGAACCGCAAAAAAGATAAGCGATCCGAGCAATTTTCTGATTGTCGCAATAACGCCCATGACGGGAGCGTTCACAAGCAGCCCCAGCAACACACCCGCAATAATGCCCAGGCACAGCTGCGGCAGCAATCCCAATTTGAATCCGCCTTTTTTTTCCATAATCATACCTCGCATAAAAACTTTGAATCAACTTTCGAAAAAGTTTTTAAACGTGCGCACAAACACACATGCGGACAGTATATCTCCGCTTTTTCCGATTGTCAAATCAGTGCGGGAAATTACGGGCAGAGCCGTTACAAAAGTTTTTTAAGATTTTTACCATAGCGGTCTTTTAACGCGCTGTAAATATAGTCTTCGCCGATTTTTGCGGCTGTCGCGATTTTTGCGATCGCTTTTTTAAGGTATTCCAATTTTGACAACCTATACACAAACGCAGAAAGGGAAACGACTCCAACGATCAAACACGCTATTCCTAACGGCGAAAAACATACAAAGCCGGGAACCGCCGCGGCAAAGGGGATAAGTACGCAAAAGAAAAAATGGGCAAAACCGATTTTTGCATACATCGTATTTAAATCGCGCGCATTCGATATACTGTATTTAAATAACAAATCGGATATAAGTTTGGCGCCGTATGCGTCTTCTTTCGTTTCGGCAAAGAAATCGGTTTTCGCTTCGGATCCGCTCTGTGTTTCGGATTCCGATTCGGAAGATTGGCGGGTTTCTTTTGCATCTTCCGATTGTTTGGTTTTTATAATATAAGGTTCCGCCAATTGCAAGTATTTCTTCAGTTGAGCAAGCAAACTTTCGCCCGCATAGGCAAATTCGTTTTTACCGCAATACAAATACAATTCGCGTATAAAGCAGGTAACATCAATTTTTTTATTTTTGGCGGACATTTCGAACATTCGGTATAAAAGCTCGCTGTATATTTTTTCGTTTACATGTTTGAACTTGCTTAAATCCAAAAAAATCGCTTTGCGGTAAAAACCCCAACACAAAGATTCCGACGAATTGATATCCCTTAAGATTTTATTATCGATTTCGACAATATATTTTACCGGATCATACTTATCGAGAATATCGCGCTTTAAGCCTACATTGTTTGCAAGCTCCGATTCGTATTCTATATGATTATCGATAGCCTGTAAAACACCGACCAAATCGTCAATACGAGAATTCAAAACCGTTTCTCTATATTCCGATTGCATATCCGAAAACTTGTCTTTCACTTTTTTAAAGAAATCTTCCATGACCTTTCCTTTTTTACTGCATTATAAAAGCTTTTTTTTATTCCGCGAGCGTAACTTTGTCCCCGATTATAAGCAAGGCCTGCTTATTTGTAAACGGGTACATAACTTTGCGGTTTTCGCCGAGACTTTCGTTTTCAGAGATGATTTTTTCGACACCCTTTTTAAATGGGAATTCGGTATAATGCGGAAGCGGATAAAAGTCGAGAACGTTGAGCGCATCATAACCGTCGAGGCCGGGAGCCTTTTTGGGATCGTCGTAATCTTTTGCATATTCGATGTCGGGCGCAAGGATGATGGTGCCGGCCGACTCTCCGATGTACAACTTACCTTTGCGTATGTGTTCCCTGACGGCTTTATCGGCGCCGCTTTTTTTAAGTTCCTGCAGCAAAAAAAAGGTATTGCCGCCGGCTATATACAAAAGATCGTTTTTTTCAATCGTCGCGGCAACCTCTTCGCGCGAAGCGTTTATGATGTCCAACACGTCGACCCTTACGCCCATTTTTTCGAAAGCTTTTTTTGCCGCCTTTACGTAAAAGGTAAATTTTTCGACTGCCGAAGCGGCGGGAATAAACGTAAGGCATTTGCCCGCAAGCGGCTCATCGATACACTTTGCAAAAACGCCGTTTTTTACGACTTCGGTAAACGACGAAACCAAAAGTATTTTTTTCACCGGTTTTCCGTCCTCTTCAGCCCCACCGGGTACGGTCGCTGCACACGCAATAAAAATGAGTACCGCCGAAAGTCGGGCGACAAAACGACTGCGTTTTTTGAATATGTTTTGCACAAACACGGCACATCTCCTTTTTATTTTTTCCCGACTAAAAGCTTCGAACCGGAAAGCAAAAACAACTTTGCTTCGATCGGCTGCATAAAAAGACCGTTTGCAGTGTCGATAAGTTCAACCTTTTCGTAACCCTGTTTTTTTAAATCTTCGACAAAGGCTTCCATATCGCCGTAGCGAGCGGCGGACATTAAATCGTGAATCGCAAAGCGGCCGCCTTTTTTCAGCACGCGGAGCGTTTCGGCAAGTAATTGTCTGCGGTCGGAAGACGGAATATTGTGGTACACGTAATTGCTCGTAACGGCATCGAAGTGTTCCGATTCAAAATCGAGCTTTACCGCATCTCCTTTCGCAAACGATGCGTTGGGCACACCTTCGGCTCCGGCATTGGCTTCGCACAGCGCTTTGCTGAATGAAGCGTATTCTTTTCCCCAGCGGTCGATTCCGACCATGAAAGCGCCGGGATTTTTCTTTGCGCACGCTATCGTTAACGCGCCGCTTCCGCAGCCGACATCGAGCCCCGTGCCGCCTTCGGGGAGCACAACATACGACGCGATCTTTTCGATAATCCGCCGCGAAAGTTGCCGTTTGCCCGTATACGAAAACGCATTGTACGCGGCAAAGCACCATGCGAATGCGGCGCCGAAAAACACAAAGACTGCAAGCAAAAGCGCGAAGACCGCCCACGTTGCCGCATTTTTCAGCCCGATAAACAGGACAATCGCAGCCGAGCACAGTAATGCGAAAGTCGTTATTGCGGCGCACGCACAGACCATTCCCTTCGGAACCCAGTTTTTGTAATTAGCCGATTTTTTTTCAGACATGTTTTTCTCCGCTTATTCCAGCAGACTTTCCTGCCGCATAATTTCGAACACGCTCGAATCGCCGAGAAAATGCGCACAGCCGGCAAACACAAAAGTTGTTCCGCCTTTTTGCAAATATTCGGCGAATTTATGCGCCCACAGCCGATTCCGGTTTTTCAGCAAAGCGTCCATAAACGCTTGCGCCTTTTCGGGCGAAAAGGAAGACGGAACATCGGACAATAATTCGGGCAACAACTCTGCAAGTTTTACCCTGTCGTTTGCAAGATACAAAGAGCGCAGGCGGCTTATTTCTTCCTTTGTTTTATCGATGTTTTGCAGCGCCTCTATCGAAGATTTCAACATTGCAAGCTGATCTTCAAAGCTGCCGAAAGCAAGCACCGCGAGCTGTTGACTTGGAGTTTCAAGCGCTTCGATCTTTTTGCTCCCCGCCCGTTGTATTAAATGAAGGTCAAGACCGTCGACCGCGTTCAAACCGGACTGCTCTATTAAAAGCTGCGACAGCACCATATTCAAAATCCACGGATTAAACGATGCAAGTTGTCGCACCGTAAATTCGCCGATTTTTTCGTTCAAAAAAGTCAGTTCGTCTTGCGAAAGCTTTTTAAGCAAGTTCTTTTCCGGATCGGTATTCATATTTTCCGGAATAACCGCCTGCAGTTCTTTTGCAATCGCCTGCATGTCTTCAAGCCCGCCGAGCTCGCCGACCAACCGGTCGGCACCGTCAAAGGTGCGCAAAACGTTTTCTTCAAGCGGATAAAAAGTTTTGTCGGCAATATGAATCGTGCCGAGCACGAATACCGACCCTTTAGCGCCTTTGATTTCCCAAAAAAAGCGTTCCGGATGTTCGATGAGCACCGGTTTCGCTTTGGCACGCGCATTCGTTGCGCAGCCGGCCAAGACAAAACCGATAATCAAAAAAGCAAACGCTTTCCGTACATTCCTCATATATGCGGCATTTTTCATAAAACCCTCACTTCCCTAGATAAGCTTTGCAACGCATGCTTCGACATCGGCCATGGACGCGGTCGGTTCAAAACGGGCAACAACGGCACCGTCGCGCGCGACAACGAATTTGGTAAAATTCCATTTGATGTCGGAATTGTTTTTATAATCGGGATCGATTTTTGCAAGCAAGCCGTCCATCTTTTCCGCCGTTTTTCCTTTACCGAAACCTTCAAATTTCTTTTGCGCTTTCAAATATGTATAAAGCGGCAGTTCGTTCGCGCCGTTTACGTCGGACTTTTTCATGTGCGGGAATTTCGTGTTGTAATTGAGCGTACAGAATTCCGCGATTTGTTCATCCGTGCCCGGCGCCTGACCTCCGAATTGATTGCACGGCACGTCGATTATCTCCAAGCCCTTATCATGATACGTTTCGTACATGTGTTCAAGCTCTTTGTAATGCGGCGTAAAGCCGCAGCCGGTCGCCGTATTTACAATCAGCAAAACCTTCCCCTTGTAATTTTTAAGCGGAACCGCATTCCCCTGCGCATCCTGCACCGAATAATCGTAAATTGACATGTTTTACCTCGATATAAGTTTATACGTATATTTATGTGCGGGCAGTTACGCACAGATATTTTTTCTTAAAAAGCGAATCGGTTTGTATGCCGGTAAAGCCCGCCGCAGACAACAGATCGCTCAGCTGTTCGCCGGTATAGATTTTCATGCCGCCGATTTTTTCGGTCCATTTGTTGTCTTCTTTGTGAAGGCCGTCCGATTCGTTGCAGATAAAAAACAGGCCGCCTTTTTTGAGCACGCGGAATACTTCTTTAAATGCTTTTTCGATTTCGGGCCAAAAGTAGACGGTTTCGAATGCGGTCGCAATATCGAACGAGCCGTCTTCGAAGGGCAAAGAAGAAACACTCGCCTGCAGTATGCGGCAGCTGCCCCGTTCGATATATTTTTTATTGAATTTTGTTGATTGCGCAACGCACACGTCCGAATAATCTATGCCGGTCGCCTTGCTGCAGCCGCGTTCGATAAGACGCTTAACGTTCGCGCCGCCCCCGCAGCCGATATCCAAACCGCTGCCCGTAATCTTTCCGTCCAAATGCGAAAAGCCCCATTCGGCCATATGCGCGTGCCCCGAGTTCATCCCCGCGACAATCATTTTGCCGATAAAGCCCGTAGGCTTTTTAAAATTATCACCTAAACCCATAGTTACTCCTCAAGGGCGAGAGAGGCAACCCGCGCAAGAATGTGCGTCCTTGTACATTCTTGCGCATCGAGTATTTTGCTTATACAAAATACTCGACATACGTTTTCCCGTAGGGGCATCCCGCCGCTTTCACTCCTTCAAACTGTATGCTCAATATATCTTTAAGTGCGAGCATTTCTTCAGAATTGCGAACTTAAAGTCGTATGTATGCGACGTTTGCACATGCAGACAATACCCGTTGTTATCTTTGTCCCGTACACGGATGTACGGGAAACCTGCAAGTATAGGTAATTATAGGGAATTTGCGCTTTTTGCGCTAGAGACAGATAGCGCAGCAGTGCATGCAATTCACCGTTTTTTTTGCCGTATGCGCTTGCATTATAAAATACTTTGGTACCGATTAACCCGAATACGGACTAACCAGTACCGATGTTATAGGCACAGAGGATGAAGAAAGCTGAACTTTTCCCCTTGTATAAGGCCGCATTTATTCGGTATGATAAATAAAAGGAGCAAGTTCTGGCAGGCGATTATTCAAAACACTTTTTAATGACGTGCGACGACGTAAAAAATTACGTTGCGCAAAAGCTCCGCTATTTCGAAAAGGGCGCCGAGCTTGAATGCGCGGAAATCGGCGACGGGAACATCAATTACGTGTTCAAAATTACCGACAAAAAAACGGGAAAATCCCTTGTGATTAAACAGGCCGACACAAAGCTGCGCTCTTCGGGACGCAAACTGGACGTAAAGCGCAGTAAAATCGAAGCCGAAATCCTTGCCGTTCAAAACACGCTTGCACCGGCAATGGTGCCGAAGGTTTACTGTTACGATGAAGCTATGTGCGCGCTGTGCATGGAAGATATTTCCGCATACAAAAATCTGCGCACGGAGATGCTCAAAGGAAAAACCTTTCCCGCTTTTGCCGACCGTATTTCAACCTTTTTAGCCGACACGCTTTTACCGACCGCCGATGTTGCGGCGGACACGGCAGCCGACCGCGCGTTCAAAAAAGAGCGGGTGCGCCTGTTCACGAATATCGAATTATGCGACATTACCGAAGATTTGGTGCTGACCGAACCCTACGACGATTATAAGGGACGCAACGTCATCACAAAAGGCAATGAAGAATTCGTGCAAAAGCATTTGTACCGCAACGAAAAATTGAAAGCTGAAGTCGGCATGCTGCGTAATGCATTTATGAACAATGCGCAAGCACTTATTCACGGCGATTTACATTCCGGCTCGATTTTTATAAATAAAAACGGCATAAAAGTAATCGACCCCGAATTCGCCTTTTACGGCCCGATGGGCTACGATATAGGAAACGTTATCGGCAATATGTTTTTTGCCCTCGCATACGCCGTTTTTGCAAAACCGGAGCGTACCGAATTTATCGCATGGGCGGAACGGACGATTGCCGACATTGTCGACGGAAGCGCGCAAAAGCTTTCGGAAAAATACGATGCCGTCGTACATTTTCCGCTTTACAACGGGCTTTTCAAAAAGCGCTATCTTGCGCAAATCGCATCCGATTCGATCGGCTTTGCCGGAACGGAAATAATCAGGCGCGTCGTCGGGGATGCAAAGGTTGCGGAACTTACTTCGGTAACGGATACGTCCGTAAAGATTCCGATGGAACGCGCCCTTATTGCAACGGGTGAAAAGCTTATTATGTCGCGCGCGAAAAAGCATACGGGAAGCGATCTTGTACGCATGTTTTACAGCGCGGCAGCGGTACATAAAATCCGATAAAAGTGCGCAGTCGGGCGGCGCGGCCTTAAACGGCGGCATTGTCGCACAAAGAACGGCACTGTTGCGGCCGAAAAACATGAGCGGGAGAATATGATGAAAAGAGAAGACGAAGGCTTGGCATTTTTGCTCAAATACGAAAACATCGCGTGGTACGAAAAAGGAGCGGTGCGCATTCTCGACAGAAGAATCTATCCCGTTAAAACCGAATTCGTTACGTGTACCGATTATACAGAAGTCGCGCAGGCGATCCGCGATATGGTAACGCAAAGCGCCGGCCCCTACCTTGCCGCCGCAATGGGCATGGCTTTGGCGGCGTATCAGGCGGTACACGCGAACGTAAGCGCGAAAAACGCCGACGCCGCAGGCATATGTGCATACTGCGAAAAAGCCGCCTACGACTTATCGCACGCGCGGCCGACAACGGTCGAACAAATGAAAAGTATCGTCGAAGGTTCTCTTAACGTCATAAAAAAATATGCCGGCACCGCGTCGGCCGACGAAATCGTTCAAGCGGCGTTCGAGTATGCATTCAATTATGTAAACGGCAATTATAAAAAATACGCCGTTATCGGCGCACACACGGCCGATTTGATTCCGCAAAACGGCACCGTCATAACCCAATGCTTTGCGGATACCGTCACGGGAACCATGCTGCGCTCATGCAAAGAATCCGGAAAAAACGTACGCATTATTTGCGCGGAAACGCGGCCGTATTTTCAAGGCTCGCGCCTAACGGCAAGCGTCGCATGCGATATGGGCTTTCCCGTAACGGTTATAACCGACAACATGTGCGCCTTTACGATGAAGGCAAAAAACGTCGACCTGTTTACGTCGGCATCCGACGTCATCACAATCGACGGACACATCGTCAATAAGGTCGGCACCTTTCAAATGGCGCTCGCCGCACGCTACTACGACATCCCCTATTATGTTACCGGAACGCCCGACCCCAAGCATGCCGACCTTTCAACCGTAACGATCGAAGAACGCGACGGGGATGCGGTGCTGAAAGCATGGGACGCAAGAATAACGATGGACGGCGTAAAAGGCTATTATCCCGCGTTCGACATTACGCCTCCGGAACTGTGCAGCGGAGTCGTTACGGAACTGGGCGTATATGAGCCGCACCGCTTAGCCGATTATCTGAAAGATTCAAAAAAAAGAGATAAAAACGGGCACCTAACGGAGGAGTAAAACGATGGGAAAACTTGAGTATTACGAAGAACGGGCGCTTGTCGCGTCTTACATGAAGCGGCTGTACGACCGCCGACTTACGACGATAAGCGGCGGCAATATCAGTTTGCGGTTGGATGAAGAAAAGTTCTGCATAACGCCGTCCGGCCTCGACAAGGGTAATTTGACGCCCGAAGTAATCGCGCTGGTTAAATTCGACGGAACGAATTTGACGCCGTATATAAAACTCAGCATCGAAACGGAAATGCACCGGCTGGCGCTGCTTGCCCGATCCGACATGCAGGCCGTCGTGCACGCACATCCGGTATACGCAAGCGCCTTTTCGACCGTCATGCCCTGTTCGCTTAATACGAAACTGACGGCCGAAGCGTATTTTATGCTGGGCGAGGTTGTAAACGTTCCGTATAAACGCATGGGAACAAACGATTTGGCGCAAAGCGTCGCCGAGCACATAAAAACGCATAATGCCTTGCTTATGGAAAACCACGGCGTTATCACCGTCGGAACGGAATTGTTGAGCGCCTTCGACCGCATCGAACTGCTCGAACAGGCGGCGATGATGACCTGCATAGCGTCCGGCTTGCCCGGCAGCCATAATCTTACAGCCGAACGGATAAAAGAATTGGACGACATGAAAAAAAGCTGAAAATCGCGGAAAACGAGTTTGCGAAGTGCAGCCGAGCGACATGAGCGCAGCGGATTGCCCGGCCGACCGCATTTTCGCTTGCATTGACAGACTTTGTCGAACGCTATATGCTGTAGTACCGCCGCAGGATGTATCTGCGGGATAAAGGATTATGTATGAACAATGAAGAAAAATTCAGCAGGGTGAACACTATCCGTCATAGTGCGGCCCACGTTATGGCGTCGGCGGTTTTAAAGCTTTTCCCCGGCACGAAGCTCGCGATCGGGCCGGCGATAGATACGGGCTTTTATTACGATTTTGATTTAAGCCGCCCGATTAAAGAAGAAGATTTGGGCGCAATCGAAAAAGAAATGCGCCGGATTTTATCGGTCAATTGCGACTTTGTAAAAAAGACGATAAGCCGGGCTGAGGCTTTACAGTTGTTTGCCGACCAGCCGTACAAGCTGGAACTGATTAACGATTTGCCCGAAGACGAACAAATATCGATATACACAAACGGTGATTTTACCGACCTGTGCCGCGGCCCCCACGTCGCAAACACAAAAGAAATAAACGCGCAATCTTTTAAATTGATTAAAACCGCAGGCGCTTATTGGCGCGGAGATGTAAAGCGTCCCATGCTTACGCGCATTTACGCGGCCGCTTTCGAAAAGCCGAACGAACTCAAAGAATATCTTGTAATGCTCGAAGAAGCCGAAAAGCGCGACCACCGCAAAATCGGCAAGCAGCTCGATTTGTTCCATATAGACGAGGACAATCCCGGTCAAATCTTTTGGCACCCCGACGGCTGGACGATTTATCGGATTATCGAAGATTACGTGCGCGAAAAAATAAAAGAAGACGGTTATGTGGAAGTAAAAACACCGTTTATAATGCCGCGCTCTTTGTGGGAACGTTCGGGGCACTGGGCAAAATATCAGGAAAACATGTTTATCACCGAAAGCGAAAAGCGCTTGTTCGCCCTTAAGCCGATGAACTGCCCCGGACACGTGGAAATATTCAAACAAAAAATCCGCTCGTACAAGGACTTGCCGCTGCGCATGGCCGAATTCGGTTCCTGTACGCGCAATGAAGCTTCCGGCGCTTTGCACGGCATTATGCGCGTGCGCGGCTTTGTGCAGGACGATGCGCACATCTTTTGTACCGAAGAGCAAATCGGCGAAGAAGTCGCGCGCTTTTGTCATCTTTTAAAAGCGATGTATAAGGATTTCGGTTTCGACGAAGATAAGATTCTCGTTAAATTTTCAACGCGCCCCGAACAGCGCATCGGCGACGACGCCACATGGGATCGTGCCGAAAAAGCGCTGGCCGATGCGACCGCGGCCGCGGGGTTAACCTACAAGCTGCAGCCGGGAGAAGGCGCCTTTTACGGACCGAAGTTGGAGTTCACCTTAGTGGACGCGCTCGGCCGCGAATGGCAATGCGGAACGATTCAAGTCGATTATCAGCTGCCGTCGGCGGAACGCTTGAACGCCGAATACGTCGGCGAAGATAATCAAAAACACCATCCTGTTATGCTGCACCGCGCCGTACTCGGTTCTTTGGAACGCTTTATCGGCATTCTCATAGAAAACTACGCCGGCGCACTGCCCGCATGGCTGCAGTACAAACAGGCGGTCGTCATACCCGTTTCGCCGGCTGCCGAAAGCTATGCGCAATCCGTGTTCGAACAAATCAAAAAAGCGGGAATCCGCGCCGACATCAATGTGGGCAGCGACCGCATCAACGGCAAAATCAAAACCGCCCAGCTTAAAAAAATTCCGTACATGCTTGTTGCGGGCGAAAAAGAAGCCGCCGACGGCACGGTCGCCGTGCGCTTTAGAGACGGACAGGATCAACGGATTATGAAAATCACCGAATTTATCGATTACGTAAAAGACAAAACGGCGACCCGTTTTGCAGGGATATAATTTACAGGAATATACTATGACAGTACCGCAAAGGCTTGCCGCACTCAGGCAAAAAATGAAAGAACATGGCTTCGCGGCTTACGTGATTCCCACCGCCGATCCGCACTTATGCGAATATGTGCCCGCCCACTATAAAACGCGCGAATATATTTCGGGCTTTACCGGCTCGGCCGGCACCGTCGCCGTAACGGCCGATAAAGCGGGTTTGTGGACCGACGGGCGCTACTTTTTGCAAGCCGAAAAACAGCTGGCCGGTTCGGGCATCGAACTGTTCAAAATGGACGAAAAAGGCGTTCCGACCTTAAACGCGTTTTTAAAGTCAGTTTTAAAACCGAACGATAAGGTCGGCATAGACGGCAAAACGCTTTCGGTGCAAAACTATGAGAGCATGAAAGAAGAACTCGATCCGATAACAATCGCAACGGACGCGGATTTAATCGGCGATATTTGGCAGGATCGCCCCGAAGCGCTGATGAGCGACGTTTTTATCCTCGGCGAAATGTATACGGGAAAAAGCGCCCGCGACAAAACCGAACAAGTGCGCTCCGCCCTTAAAGAAAAAGGAGCCGACTCGACGATTATCGGAGCGCTTGAAGACGTGTGCTGGCTTTTTAACATACGCGCGCACGACATTGCGTATAATCCGGTTGCAACCGCTTATGCGCTCGTAACGGCAAAGCAAGCGATACTTTTTATCAATAAAAAACAGCTGAATGCCGAATCGGAAAAATATCTTCGCGCGCAGGGCGTTGCGATTATGCCCTATGAAGCGGTTTTTGCCGAAGCGGCAAAACTTACCGGAACCGTGTATATGGACCCCGCGCGCACAAACGTTTATTTGCGCGACAAAATAAAAGCGCGCATCATAAAAGGCTTGAACTTTACGACGGCTTTAAAAGCGGTAAAGAATTCGGTCGAGCTTCGCAACATCGATGAGGCAATGGAAAAAGACGGCGCGGCGATGGTTAAGATTTTGCGCTGGATCGAACAAAATGCATCTTCGGGCATTACCGAATGTGATGTAAGCGAAAAACTGCTCGAGTTCCGTGCGCAGGGCAAAGACTTTATCGAAGCGAGCTTCGAAACCATAGCGGGCTACGGATCGAACGGAGCGATTATCCACTATGCGCCGCACAAAGAATCCTGCGCAAAGCTTAAACCGAAAAGTTTTTTGCTCTTGGACAGCGGCGGACATTACTTAAACGGTACTACCGACATTACGCGCACCGTTGCGCTCGGTCCGCTTACAAAAGAAGAAAAAGAAAACTATACGCTCGTTTTAAAATCGCATATACGCTTGGCATGCGCGAAATTCAAAGCGGGCGCAACCGGCCTTTCGCTCGATACGATCGCGCGCGAATGCTTGTGGGACAGGGGAAAGGATTACAACCACGGAACCGGACACGGTGTCGGCTTTGTTTTGGCCGTGCATGAAGGTCCGCAGTCGATTTCAAAACGCTATATAAACGAACCTTTAAAGCTCGGCATGCTCACATCGAACGAGCCCGGCTTATATATCGAAAACAAACACGGCATCCGCATCGAAAATCTTGTCGTAACCGTTCCCTTTATGCAAACCGAACACGGAGACTTCTACCGCTTCAAAACCGTCACGCTGTGCCCCATAGACACGCGGCCGATTGTGAGCGGTATTTTGTCCGAAGAAGAAAAGGCGTGGCTGAACGATTACCACAAAGAAGTTTTCAAACGGCTTTTGCCCTATTTGGACGGCGCGCACAAAAGTTTTTTACGTGAAAAAACCGCAAAGATATAAGGCATCTCGAAAAACCGACCTTGAGCGACTTTTTCGAGATGCCGACGAGTTGTAACTCGCTGTATTGTCGCGAGTTACAACATCGTATTTTTAAAGTTACCTCTAAAAATTAAAAACGCCGCATCGATTACGCGGCGTTTTTTTTGCTGATGTATCTGTTACCTTTTTCTTTACCGGCGAAGAGACTTGAACTCTTACACCCTCGCGAGCAATAGATTTTGAGTCTATCGTGTCTACCATTCCACCACGCCGGCACTATATATGCGGGAACCGAAGTTCCGAACGCAACTCAAGTACTATAGCATAGGCACGCAAAAAAGTAAAGACCCTAGATTTTCGGATGTAAATAAAAAACCGCTCTTTCGAGCGGAGGTTGCCCCAAGAGGCGTACAATCGCTATACGCATTCGGACAATTGCAATATACGACCTTATTTATTATTTGTCAAGCGTGAAAATTTACCCTAGTTTTTCTGAAATTTGATATAACTAGAAATCGGCAAAAACCGAAAGATTCGATATACGAGACTACAGATTTTGAATGATTCAAACGGAGGTCGGCTCGGAAGCTCTTTCCTGCTTTTAAGAGGGCGGGGCTTCAGCATGACGTAAGAACCTAAAAGAAAATATGCCTTTAAAAGAAAACGTGAAATAGAGGCCGTGAATGGCTTATGAGCGAAGCGAATCGCCTGAACGGCCTTTATTTCACGCCTCTATTCGGATGCGGGTAGTTTCTTTTGCTTACTTTTCGGTCAGGGTGAATTCCCGTGCCTATACCAGTTTTCTGCATTCAAGGTAAAAGCGCTTTTCGCTCGCTTCGCCCATCGAAAAACTTTTGCGCGGCAAAGAACCGTATTTTTCCACCGTCGCAAAAAAGCTGTCTTTCGCTATGGGCGGAAACAAAATCGAAACCGTATCTTTTTGCTTTGCGAGCCGGAACACTTCGTCGGCGCCGTGAATAAAGTCGATCATTTCTTGTGAGCGGATAAATTCGTCCAAGACGGGCTGAAACACGCTGACGGCAAGCGCGTCCGTCGGTATGTTAAGACAGGTAAATCCGCCCTGTAAAGAAGCGAAGCCGAAAGCCGACGGCGATTGTTCAACCGTGCGCGCAAGTTCCGCGCCGTCTTTGCAGGGCGTCGGGGTGCCGCCCAATTTCGAATGTACAAAGCGAATGAGGTCTTTGGCATCGGTGTTAAAAAGAACGCGGTGTATCGGCTCAAAGGTAAGGCCCTCGTCATACAGGTTGACGATTTCGACCAAGGCATAGCGCGCAGGATGATTTTTCAACCGGTCGGGAACCGCGGTATGCCCGTTTTTATCCGCCGGCGCTCCGGCAGTTTTTTTAAGATTTTCCCATACGGTTTTTGCCGTAGCCAAAGAATGGTTGCCGTCGCCGACCGCAAACATAAAAACCGAACCGTCGGCGGCTTTGTTTGCCTCTTCGATCGCGCAAAGGCTTTCGCCCATATTGTCCATAGCCTTGCCGCCGGAAACCGCCCGGCCGGTTATGCGGCCTCCTTCCATCATAAGGTCAGTGTCGTAGACCGGTTTTTCTCCGCTTTGTTTAACGATTTCGCCGGTTTGTTCAATAAAGCGCCGCGCAGGATCGTTTACCAAAAGCATAATATGCGGCGCTTCCAAGGGCGCGCCTTCGCGGATCGCAACGCGCGGCGGAATGCGTTCCAAAATAGTCGCTTCGGTTGCGCGTATTTTCGCTTTTTGTTCGGGACGCCAATCGTATGCTTCCAAATCGATCGCGGCGACCAAGCCCTTGCGGAGCCGGCCGTAAGACGTTTTCCGTTCGGTATATATGAAGGCATCAAGGGGCGGAGCAAAAACGCCGTTTGCAAGATAGTCGGCCATCGTGCGCTTTATATCGTCCGTACGCCGCTCTTTTTCCGCCTGCGAAAGCGTGTTCAAATATATTTCGGGTAAAATGATGTGCAGTGCCGAAGGTTTCCCCTGTGCGATTTTTTCGGCTTTTTGCCAATAGTCTTTGTCCTGCGTGTATTGATCGCAAGCGACAACGGCCCATGATTTAAGGTCAATTCCCTTTGCCGGCAGCAGTATCTGCGGAACATGTAAAGCATATTTTTTTAACGATTCCATGGCACGAGTATACCGCAAAAACGGCAAAATATGCTATACTGAATGTGCACCGGAAACGGTACGGAATAAGGCGTCTGCGATTGTAATTTTGTCCGCGGCGAAAAATTGAAGGAGGAGTGTGTGGCCGATCTCAGGCTGGATTATACGCAAAACATGCAGCAGCAAATGCGGCTTTCTCCTCAAATGATTCAATCGATTTCTTTAATGGCGATGAACGCCGAAGAATTGAGCGAATGCATCCGTGAAGAAGCCGAAAAGAATCCTGCCGTGGAAATTACGCGCGAAGCCGAGTGGGAACCCTCTTCCGTCCGTGTAAGCTCGCGAAGCGGAAATGCCGCCGAAAGCGACGAGTGGCAAGCGTTTTTGGAAAACGTCCCGGCCGCATCCGAATCGCTGCAAGAACACCTATTGTCCCAGTTGTCGCTTTTAAAACTGAACGACGACGAAATGCGCATCGGAAGCAGGATCATTCAAAACCTCGATTCGCGCGGCTATAACAGTTCCGAGCCGGAAAACCTGCTCAATGCGGACGACCCCCTTTCTTTATTGACCGAAATGCTCGGCATTGTGCGCCGTTTGGATCCGAAAGGCTGCGCTTGCTCCGGTTTGCAGGAAAGCCTTTTTGTGCAAGCCGAACTTGCCGGCAACGCGCCGCCCTTGGCGCTGACCATCCTCAAATCGCATTTCGGCGTATTGGAAAAAAAACGCGGCGCCCTCATATGCAAGGCGCTGCAAAGTTCGGGCATTCCCTGCACCGAACAGGAAACCGAACAAGCCCTTGCCTTTATACGCACTTTGGAACCCTTCCCCGGCCGGCAGTTCGGAAGCGCTTCGCACGGCGTGCATTTTGCCGTTCCCGAAGTACTCGTGCGCAGGGCGAGCGAAGAAGAAAAAGAAGAAACGGGCGGTGATTTTATCATCGAATTTATAAACGGCAGCATTCCGCAGGTGGGAATTTCGCCCTTATACGAACATTTAAGCGAAGAAAAAAACGCCGATGCATCTTCGCGCGCCTTTGCCGAAAAGTCCGTTCGGCAGGCAAAATGGTTTATAAACACGCTCGAAATGCGCGAAAAAACCGTATATGCGGCCGTGTGTGCAATCGTCGAACGGCAAAAGCTTTTTTTTTATAAGGGGCCGGGACACCTCCGCCCGCTTCGCATGAAAGATATTGCCGAAGCAATCGGCGTTCACGAAACGACCGTTTCCCGCATTGCAAACGGAAAATACTTGCAGTGTGAATGGGGCTTATTCGAGTTCAAGTATTTTTTTACGAACGCGGTTTCACAAAAAGATACAGCGCAAAGCAATCCCGGCTCGAAAGAATCGGTTAAGCATTTGCTTAAAATCATCATCGACAAAAACGAACAAAAAGGCATAAAAAAACTGTCCGATGCGAAACTTGCAGAACTGCTCGAAGCCGAAGGCGTTCACATAGCGCGCCGCACGGTTGCCAAATATCGTGCCGAATTAAATATAGAATCTTCGTTTGACCGTTCGTAAAAATCGTTGTATACTTTAAGAAGAACGGCTCAAAAGTGCGGACAAACGCGCAAACGAAACGCGCCTGCGCTCTTCAATGCCGAGTTTGCTTCGAAAGGAGATACTATGGAAACGACAATCAACGCTGTAGGGTTTGAGCTGGATAAAGACCAGTCCGATTTGATTTCCAAAAAACTTGAACGCATAAAGTACGCGGACGATTTGATAGTCGATCTGCTTTTTAGAGTAAAGGAAGATAAAAAATATATTTTCGATACGACCGTCAATTTCAGGTGGGGAATGACGGCTCACGTCTCCGCCGAAGATTACGAGTTCGCTTCGGGCTTAAACAAATTGATAGACATTCTCGATCAAAAGGTGAAAAAAGAAAAAGATAAGATACAGAAAAAATAAAAGGGATTTCAAAGCGCGTGCGGAACGAGCCTTTTAAAAACGCGTTCCGCGCAAAGCGGTTGAAAATTTTTGCCTTTGCGTGTATAGTTCGGTTATGGCTGAAAAGAGTTTTACCGTTCTCGATCTTCTCGACCTCGACTTAAAAGGCCACAATTCGCTCAATTTGCGCTGCCTGTGCGGACGCAGCGGTTTGGGAAGACCGATTACGCTTCCCGACTTGAACAGACCCGGCCTTGCACTTTCCGGTTTTTACGAATCATTCGGTTTTCAGCGCGTGCAGGTTTTCGGGCGCGGCGAAACCGCCTTTTTGGAAAAAATCGTCCGCGAAAACAACCTCGACCCGATAAAACAATTATTTTCATACGAAATTCCCTGCTGTGTTTTTACGCACAACCTTGTTCCGCCGCAGGCTTTTATAGAACTTTCCGATAAAGCCGCCTGCCCCGTTTTGCAAACCGATTTGGAATCAACCGATTTTTCGAGCCGCCTGCTCCGATTGTTTTCCGATATTTTTGCACCGCGCAAAAGCATTCACGGCGTTTTGGTGGAAGTATTCGGTATCGGCATCATCATTCTCGGGGATTCGGGCGTCGGCAAAAGTGAAACGGCACTGGAACTTGTTCATCGCGGGCACCGGCTCGTCGCCGACGACATCGTAAACATACGCTGCGTAAACGGGAACGTCCTGCTCGGGCAGGGCGCCAATAAAATGATAAGCCACCATATGGAAGTACGCGGCTTGGGCATCATAAACATTCAGCAACTGTACGGGGTCGGCGCGATCCGCGAGCAAAAAGAAGTACAGATGGTCGTCAAGCTCGAAGAATGGGACGCAAACAAACTGTACGACAGGCTCGGCACCGCTCAAAAAACCGAAGAACTGCTCGGCGTAAAAATTCCCGCCCTTGAAATTCCGGTAAGACCCGGACGCAATATTCCGATTATTTTGGAAACGGCGGCGATGAACGAACGCTTAAAATCGATGGGGTACTATTCGGCGCGCGATTTTAATCAAAACGTGCTGCGCTGGATAGAAAGCGGAGAAGCGCAGTCGGCCTATTACGGTACCGACGATTTATATTGAGTTTTTATAGGAATTGCAGAGGAGTATATTGTGGTTGAAAAACTGTTAACTGTCCGCAATCGAGCGGGAATACACGCCAGGCCGGCGGCTTTAATCGCCCAAACGGCGAATAAGTTTGCGTCCGAAGTTTTAATGGAAAAAGACGGCACGGTCGTAAATGCAAAATCGATTATGGGCGTTATTACGATGGCCGCAGGCTACAACACGACGCTGACCGTAAAAGCGAACGGGCCGGACGAAAAAGAAGCCGTAGAAGCGCTCAACACGCTGTTTGAAAATAAATTCGAAGAAGACTAAGGCGCCATGAAGGAACTGACTCAAAAACAGCAAGAAGTTCTTCATTTTATCAGCTCGTTTACCGAATTGAATTCGTGCCCGCCGACGGTACGCGAAACGGGCGAGCGTTTCGGGATTTCCGTAAAGGCGGTGCAGGACCATTTTGCCGCTTTGCGTAAAAAAGGCTATTTGGCTTCCGCCGACGGCCGCTCGCGCTCGCTCAAAGTTCTTATCGAAGACGAAGAAATCGGTTTAAAGCGGAGCGAACGCATTCCCGTACTCGGAACGGTTGCCGCAGGCCTGCCTATTTTTTGCGATGAAAATTACAGCGGCAGCGTCTATGTTCCGTCTTCGATGGTACGCAGCGGCGGTTCATACTTTGCGCTGTTTGTGCGCGGCGACAGCATGATCGGAGCCGGCATTTTGGACGGCGACCTCGCCGTTATCCGCCGGCAGGACTACGCCGAAAACGGCGCCATTGTCGTCGCGCTTACCGACGAAGATTCGGTTACGCTTAAACGTTTTTTTAAAGAAAATGCGCGCATACGGCTCCAAGCCGAAAACGATGCGTACAATCCGATCTACCGTCAAAATGTAAAAATCTTAGGCATTTTATCCAACATCATAAGGAATTATTGATGCCCGCTTTTCCGCTTTGGCTTTTTACCGGTCCCGAACTCGGACAAAAAAACGATGCCATAGAAGAATACCGCCGAAAAGCCCGCAGCCTCGGGCAAATCGACGAATATACGTTTTACGCAAACGACGCCCGCGTTGCCGACATCATATCGCTTTTGCAAAACGGCTCCCTTTTTGCCGCGTCGCGCTTTATCGTGCTGCATTGCGCCGAACAGATAAAATTAAAGGCCGACATCGATTTAATTGCGCAATGGGCGCAGGAAGAAGCAAAGCAAGGCTCCGGCGGCAGTTCGCTTCTCATTTTGGAATCCGATGAAACGTCGGTGGATAAAAAGCTTGAAAACATCGTTCCCAAACAAAACCGCGTTATCTTTTGGGAATTGTTCGAATCGCAAAAAAGCAAGTGGCTCGAAAACTGGTTTGCAAAAGCGGGTTTTTCGATCGACAAAGACGCCGTCGACACTATCCTTGATTTGGTCGAAAACAATACCGAAGCTTTGCGGACCGAATGTTCGCGCTTTTTGTCCTGCTTTGAAAAAAATCACCGCATAACGGCGGATGACGTCGACGCTGTTTTAAGCCGTAACCGTCAGGAATCGGTGTTTACCCTGTTTGCCGCCCTGTGCGATGCTTCTCAAAGCGACGAGCGCCGTTTGGAAGACGCTTTAACGATCCTGCAGTATTTGCGCAGTTCAAAAGAATCTTCGTCCGTCCAGCTCCTTGCGGGATTGGCCTATTGCTTCAGAAAACTGGGGCTGTGGCACCGCCTGCACGCCGAAGGCGGAATAAGCGACTTCGATTTAAAAACAAAGGGTTTTGCAAGCAAAAAAATGCAAAGTCAATACGCTTCGGCAGCCCGGCTCTGGGATCGCTCTGCTGCGGCAGCCTGCCTTGCCCGCATAGCGCGTACCGACAGCACTATCCGCCGCAACGGAAAAGCCGGCGAAGAAGCCGAACTTGAGCTTATGCTCTATTCGCTCGCCTGCAAAAAAGGACGCGCCTTTGAATCGGCGGAAAACGCCGGCTGACGGACGGGCGTTTTTACAGTTCCATCGCGTTTAAAAGCGCTTTCAGCGAAACCAAATCTTCCTGCGTAAGCGTAACGCCCTTGCCCATTTTTTGATGATCCGGCGCCCAGCTGCGCAAATCGAATTTCGGTTCGCGGCCGCCCCACGACACCATGTTAAGTTCGAGCGCCCAGCCCGATTTGCTTTTCGAGATTTCCCCGATTTGTTTTGTTATTTCAAAAGAAAAATCATCCGCCATACTTCCTCCATATACTTTCCGATAAAATACAGCACAAATCCGGTCGCAGTATACAATACTTCCGGCCCGCCGTAAAGGAGAAAAACATGCACTGTAGAAAAACGCGCAGGCATCCCGCAGTTGAGTCAAAAAGAGGCAATCCGGCGCAAAAAAAGGAGATTGTGTTATTTTGACTCTGTTTTCATGCAGAGGCTGAATTGCGGCGGAGATTCGATACCTTTGCAGTGCCGGTTAAAACCTTGTCTTACAATGAATTACAAAATAATTTGTAAAGATCATACGGTTGGCACGGTTATTGCATTTATAAAAGCATAAGCCTTTTAGGTTTTATAGGAGTGTGTTTGAAGCTCGCGGCCGGAATGGCGCCGCAAGCTTCAACACCGAGTTTGCATGGCAAACTCGGTTATTTATTGCGCTTTCTCAACCGGTGGTTTGCGAAAGCGCTGCTAAAAACTTTTTCGGAAGCTCAAGCTTCCTGCAAAAGTTTTTATAGGAGTAAATATGAGCGGCAACGATAATGTACTTGCATTGTATCTTAAAGATATAAATAAAATCCCCTTGCTGACAAGGGAAGAAGAAAACGAGTTGGCGGTAAAGGCCGCCCGCGGCGATGAAAAAGCCAAACATAAAATCGTAAACGCGAATTTACGCTTTGTCGTCAACGTGGCGAAAAAGTATCAAAACCGCGGCCTCGACTTAACCGACCTCATAAGCGAAGGGAATATCGGTCTGCTTACGGCGATCGAACGCTTCGACGTTACCAAAGGTTATCATTTTATATCCTACGCCGTGTGGTGGATACGCCAAGCCATCTTAAAGGCCATTTGCGAAAAATCCCGGCCGATCCGCTTGCCGCTTAACCGGGCAAACGAATTG
Organism: Treponema maltophilum ATCC 51939; assembly: GCF_000413055.1. NCBI lineage: Bacteria > Pseudomonadati > Spirochaetota > Spirochaetia > Treponematales > Treponemataceae > Treponema > Treponema maltophilum. The sequence continues at coordinate 2,009,056 of NZ_KE332518.1, forward strand.
GTTCAAATAGAAAAAGCGCGCAAAACGCTGACCGGAAACAAAAGCGAAGAAGAAGAAATCGCGGAAGTTGCCGGCATGCTGAATATGGACAGCGCTCATGTGCGTGAAATCATCCGCATTTCGCGCGATATGGTTTCGCTCGATTCGGCGCTCCGGCCGGCAGATGCGGACAGCGCGACAATCGGTGAATTTTTGGAAGACGATCAATACGAAAACCCCGAACAAAGCGCAATCAATATGACGATGCGCGAAGACATAGACAGCGTACTTGATAGTTTAAGCGAAAAAGAGGCGGAAGTTTTGCGCTACCGCTACGGCTTAAACGGCAGTTCTTCGATGTCGTTAAAAGAAGTGGGCGACGTCTTTAATTTAACGAAAGAGCGCATCCGCCAAATTGAAAAGAAAGCTTTGCGCCGCTTACAGCATCCGCAGCGCATGAGCCGCCTCGAAGCCTATGTAGCTTAGTGAAATGCACATCCCTGTGCATTTCACTAACCGAGTTCGCACTAGGCGAACTCGCATATATACGTATTTAGCGGCGTCCATGCCGCGCCGTATTTCATTCGTGACGCAATAGACACGTACAGCTTGTCCGGCGTCCTGCCGGAACTGCCCCGGAGGTATTTTTAGCGGCGCCATGCCACGCTTTCTTATCACGTGAAGCGCAATAGGCACGTGCAGAGGGCCGAAACCGCCTTTCCCTCGCCGATATCGCCGAGGCCTTCGGCGGTTTTTGCTTTTACAAACACGCGGTCGATTTCGCAGTCCAAAACGGAGGCGATGCTTTCGCGTATTTTGTGCCGCCAATCGAGGATCCTCGGCCGTTCTATGGAAAGCACGCAGTCAAGGTTTTCAAGACGCCAGCCGGCGTCCTGCACGCGCCGCCATGCCGTTTTAAGAAGGACGCTTGAATCGGCATCTTTCCATGCGGGATCGGAGGGCGGAAAAAGTTCGCCGATGTCGCCCAAGGAGGCGGCGCCGAGCAGCGCGTCGGTTATCGCGTGGAACAGTACGTCCCCGTCGGAATGGGCAAGTTCGCCCTTGTCGAAAGGAATGTGAACGCCGCCTATGAGAAGCGGCCGGCCGGATACAAGACGGTGCGTATCGGACCCCAGTCCGATTCTGTAAACGGCGCATGAAGCCGGAGTGCGGGAAGCGCTTGTTCCGCCGGGTAAATCTTCTTTATATGTTATTTTCACGTTTGTTCGTTCCCCCTCGCACACGTATACATCCCCTTCGTATGCGCCCCATATTTCCGTGTCGTCGGTATAGGTTTTGCCGTCATTGTGCGCTTTGCGGTGGGCTTCCAAAAGTTTTTTAAAATAAAAACACTGCGGCGTTTGGACGGCCGCTAAACGGGAACGCGGTAAATGGCGCGTAATTGCCGAAGTTTCGGTATCTATTTCTTTGCAAGTGTCCACGACGGGAAGAGCCGGAGCACACGCGCCTTTTTCGCGGGCAAGAGCCAGAACTTTTTTAACCAAGCCCGGACTTAAAAAAGGGCGCGCCCCATCATGTATAAAAACAAGGTCGACATCGCAATCACGATCGGAATGTTGTGCGCCCGCGCTGTGCGCGCCCGATGCTAAATACTCCAAAGCGCATAAAACCGATTCGCGACGCGAAGCTCCGCCCGGAATAAATTCAGGCTTGAGATGTAAATCACGCAGTTTTTCGGCAACAAAGGGACTTGCAAAAAGCGCTTGTTCCGCTTCGGCTTTATCGGCTTTTTGCGACGGCAGCGTTACGACGAAACGCGCAAGGGTGCAGGAGGAACAATCGGAATCGGAAGTCAGCGTACGCAAAAAGGGTTCGGCGCTGCACGACAGTACGGTTCCGCTTTTTTGGTTCGGAAATAAAGCGGAACACAGGGGCATGTATTCTTTTTTTTTACCGGAAGCAAAGCGCTCGGAAGTGCCCGCCGCGGTTAAAATAAGGGCGATTTTCATTCATCATCGTCGCCGTCGTCGTCTTCATCGTCTTCATCGGCGCCCATAATATCGTCTTCGTCGTCTTCGTTTAAAAATTCGTCATCGTCGTTCAAACCGTCAAAAGCGGAAGCGCCGCGGCGGATTTCGTTTTGGAGACCTGCCGGCTCAAGTTTTTCGTGAATTAATGCTTCAACTTCTTCCAAGGGTTTATCCAAGGCAAACGATATTTCGTCTTCGAGCAGCTTTTTTGCCGAATCGTACAGTTTGCGTTCCAAAATCGGCAGTTCCTTAACCTTGCTGCGGTGATACAGCGAGCGCACAATCATCGCGATGTCGCTTACCGTCCCCTTCTTTAACAGATCGAGATTCATCTGATAGCGAAGTTTCCAGTCCGACGTAATCGGTTCGAAATCTTCACCGATTTTTTGCAAAGCGGCCATCGCTTCATCCTGCGAAACAATGGCGCGGATTCCCAACTCGCCGCAGCGGGCGACGGGAACCATAATCGTCATATCGGAAACTTCCAAGTACATTACATAGTACAATAATTTTTCATCGTTAAAAACTTTTTCTTTAATTTCAATAATTTTGCCGACACCCTGACTGGGGTACACGATTTTTTGATTAACCTTAAAAGGAGTTTTCGCTTTACTCATACCCTACTAATATATCATAAAATCGCGGAATGGTCAAAGCGGCAGGGAACAAGGATTTTTTACTTTGTGCGGCGATAAAAAATGCCGATAATAAAAGCATGAGTGTTCCCACGGATTTCGAGAATAAATTGTACGCCGCCGCCAATGAAAAAACCGCATGGTATGACGGCACCGCGCTGCCCAAGCTGGTTGACGAATACCGCAATTACCGTTCGGTTTTTAATACGGTGCTGTCTTTGCTGCTGAAAAAAGGATTTATTCAACCGGATCCCTACAAGGTCGATAAAAAAATTACGGAAATAACGATTCCCGACGAAACCGAATTCAAAGAAAATGATCGTGCCGCCGTTTTAGGTTTACGGCTTTCCGAATACGAGAGCGCTTTGGAATTTTTGTGCAATTATTTTAAATTTTCGGTGGAAAATTTAACGTTGGAGCGCATAAAAAAACTCGTTCAGCTGAACAACTACATCAGCTGGAATTCGCTCATGAATACGGCGGCAAAGCAAAACAGCCGGACTTTGGGAGAAATTTTTACGGCCATAAAAATGGGTTCGGACACCTTGTCGGTCGGCGTTTTGAACGATTCAATCAATTTTATAACGAAAAGCCTTGCGAGAATCAACACGATTTTAAAAGACGTAACGGACTTAAAAAAAGAATTGTATAAAATCGACGTACGCAAAAAAATTCTTGACAGCGATGCGTTCGCACCCGTGCGCGAAACGCTGACATCGGAAAACGGCGTGTATGCCGTACGCGAGCATTTCGCTTCGGCGATGGGCAAGCAGCCGTTTTATACCGAATTGATACAGGAAATTATACAGGAAGAAACCGCGCCGGATAAGGAAACGCTGCGCGAAAATCTGCTGAATAGACTGGGCATAAAAGAAGCCGAAACGATAAAAAAACAGCCGAAAATCAATACAAAAGAACTTTTGATAAGCGCGTGCCGGCTGTTGGCGGCGCTTTCTCCGCAGTATACGGCTATTGCGCCCAAGCTGGACGAAAACCATCAGCTTTTGCAAAGCGAGCACCACGGTTTTTGGGCAAAGTTAAAAACGGCGTTCCGCAAAGCATTCAACATAGCCGAAAAGCCCGTCGAGTATAAATTGACAGTGAACGATCCGTATACGCAAACGGTAAAAACGCAGACCGTCGATTTTACCGCCTTTGTAGACAATTTGATGAAGCGCACCCGTTTATACGCGTCGTTCGGCATACAGCAGTCGGCAAATATACAAAAACTTGCGGGAATGGAAGAAGGCGCGCTTTTGGATTATCTGCAACGGCAGCTTTCCGAATGCAACAATCTGCAATTCGTGCTGGAAGGTTTCGACGAGTTTTTTAAAACGGCCGTGAACGCGGAAAACCGCGGCAAAATAAAGGGCATTCAAATAGAACTGACGACGGTAAAAAATACGCTTATAAAAATAAATCAGCGCAAAGCGGAATACACTTCATACATGGCCGAACAGGCGCAAATGCAAAAATTGGGAATACAAAATGTATAATACCGCACGCTTTTTGTTCCGCGCCTTGTTCCGCGCGGCGGCATTTTGCATGCTGTCGTTTTTTTGTGCATATGCGCATGAACACGCGCAAGAAGACGAAGATCCGGGCATTTTACTCTTTAATCCCGATGTGCAAAAGGAATTGGTGATTATAGATTCGTCGCACGCGGATAACTTAAATCCGCACACGGCCAATTACAGTTCCGAAGCCCAAATTTTAAACGGCTTGTACGAAGGGCTTTTTTCGTACGACCCTATGACGCTCGATCCGCTTCCCGCGCTTGCCGAAACGTTCCGCATATCGCGCGACCAAAAGACGTGGACCTTTACGTTGCGCGAAAACGCACAGTTCAGTAACGGCGAAACAATCGAAGCCGAAGACGTAAAGCGCTCTTGGCTCGCACTTTTGCGTCCCGGTTTGCGCGCGCCGTTCGCTTCGCTTTTGGACTGCATAGCGGGCGCTGCCGCGTACCGAAACGGTACCGGTTCCGCCGAAAGCGTAGGCATTACGGCAAAAAATAAAAAAACGCTTGTCGTCCGCTTGGAAAAGCCCGCGAAGCACTTTGCAAAAATTCTGTGCCACCACGCTTTCGCCGTCGTGCATCCGGATGCGAACGTGTTTTCGGGAGCCTTCGTGTTGAAAAAACACGATAAGGAAGAGTTGCTGCTTGAAAAAAATCCTTTTTATTATGCCGCAGGCGAAGTCGCCCTTCCTTCGATCCGCATTATAAGCGGAACCGACAAGGACGAAAACGCCTTTTCGTTCAACACGGGAAAATCGCCGTGGGTCGAAGGCTACGTTAACGTTGAAAAAATATACGATAAAAAAAATGTCGCCGTCTACCCGGAGTTCGGCACGGAATTCTTTTTCTTTAAAGCTTCGAAAGCGCCGTGGAATAATCTGCGTATGCGCAAAGCCGTACTCGCCGCCATCCCGTGGGAAAAGCTGCGGCAGGATGCGCCGGTCGCCGCGCAAACGCTGATTGTTCCTTTGCAGAATTATCCGAAAATCTACGGCGTCGGCGATGATAACGGCGGAGATGCGGAAGACTCGGAAGATTCCGAGCTTTTTGCTCAAGCCGCGTCAAACTCCGGGAAAAAAAGGGGCGCCAAGGCCGGCGGCAAAAAGCCGATACCGACTCTTACGATCGCCATTCCCGACTTCGATTACACAAAAAAACAAGCCGCGCTTATCGCCGATTCGCTTATGAAAGCCGGCATAAAAGTTCTCATAAAACCGATCGCTCAAGAACGTTATTTGGAAAGCATCGGCGAATCAAAGGCGGATCTTTTTACCTACACGTGGATAGGCGATTTTGCCGACCCGCTTTCTTTTTTGGAATTGTTCAGAAAGGATTCGTCGCTTCGTATAACGGATTGGCAGGACGAAGGGTTTGAAGCGCTGCTCGAACAAGCCGCCTCGGCGCAGGACGAAAAAGAGCGCTATAAAAAACTTGCCGAAGCCGAACAGTTTTTATTGGACGAAGCGCTCATTCTGCCCGTGTCGCATCCGGTTTCTTTAAACGCGGTCGACAGGAACGTTTTGGGCGGCTGGTTTGTAAACGCGCTGAACATTCATCCCTTTAAATACCTGTACTTTCTCGAACCGGCAAAAATCGAAGGAATCATTTAAAAGCGCGCGCTTTTCGGCTTATTGCGGGTACCGCGTACTTTCCACAAAGGTTTTGTACATATCGTCCGTTACGCCGCGGTTTTGAATAATGCGCGCATAAAACTCGCCGCTTGAGTGGACGGTTCTTTTTTGCGTTTCGTAGTCCACGGCGATTAAGCCGAATTTTCCGCTTTCGCCTTCGGCCCATTCAAAGTTGTCCATAAGAGACCAGTGGTAGTAACGCTCGATCGGCAATCCGGATTCGCACACAACCTTTAAGTGATCGTAAATAAAGCGGCTTCTGAACGCGTCCCGTGCGTCGCACGTGCCGTTTTCGGTTATGTAAATCGGGGCCTTATAGCGGCGGGACATGCTTTCCGAAAGCAAGCGCAAACCTTCAGGGTAAATTTCCCAGCCCAAATCGTTGTGCGGAACCGAAGGAAACACGCCGTTTTTGCCGGCACTCACCGCATCGCGCGAGTAATAATTGATGCCGATAAAATCGTAAAAGCGGCCGCATCCGATAGGCGTTCCGTTTACCGACGCGGGCATTTTTTTTACCGGCCAGGATGCCTTGCCCGTCATTGACGCTTGCGTAAGCGAATCCTGAAAGGCGCGGCGCATAAACGCGGCCGACAGCCGGTGTACGGGATTCCATTTGCAGCGCGGCGTAAAAACGCGCAAATGATTGGCAAAGCCCACGCGCGTAGCATCGGGCGCAAAACCTTTTTGTTCTCTGATGCGGTGAATATCCCGATAAGCGGCGATGTGCGAAACGGCCAAATTCGTATAGACGGCGCTCAAGGCTTTTAAATCGTTTTTTTTGCCGGGGGGCCATATGCCGAAAAAATAGCCGTTTACGGCATAGACGTTCGGCTCGTTAATCGTAATCCATTCGTCGGCCAAATCGGCAAGACCTTCAACCGTATAGCGAACGAAATTCGAAAACAGCTCGGGCGATTCGGGGTTTTCAAATGCACCCGTATTTTCAAACCAGCGCGGGTTTGTAAAATGGTGCAGCGTAACGAGCGGCTGTATGCCGTTGTCGCGCAGTTTTTTCAATTCGTCGCGGTAATGCCCGATCGCTTCGCTGTTGAATTGACCGCGTTCGGGTTCGATGCGGCTCCATTCCACGCCGAAGCGGTATATTTGAAGGTTCAGACTTTTCATAAGGGCGATGTCTTCGTCTACGCGATTGTAATGGTCATCGGCCCTGAGCGGGTTTGTGCCGTCGGCGATATGACCGGGAGCTAGAGCCCAATCGTACCAGCTGTTATTCGTGTCGCCGCCTTCGATTTGGGTCGCCGCGGTTGCGGTTCCCAGCAATAAGTTTTCGGGCAGTTTAAAGTGCATGTCGCCTCCTCGCGCGTATATCGGTCAACAAAGACGCTAAAAATATAACGGCGCAAATACATAAAGATACAAACCGGTTTATACCGATAAAATCGGCCGCGTAGGTAAAGGCGCAAAAAATAAGAACCGATGCGACAAGGGCTGTCCAGTTTCCTCTTCCGCCGAACAAAGACAGCGAAGCGATAAAACATACGATGAGGGGCCTGATTTGGAATTCCAAGCCGGAGACGGCGCTTGCACTTCCCGCACGGGCGGAAATCATTATACCGCTTAATGCAAAAAGAGAAGCGGTGATGCCGTATAAAAACATTGTTTCTTTGAGCGTAAAATCTTTGGGGTACGCGGGCCACAAAAGCGGCACTTCTTTATGCAAAACGGGAAGATTGAAAACCGGAAAAAACGTTTTGATTACGATAAGCAAAAGCGCAAACACCGCAATCGAAAAAATCACGGCAAAAGGAATCGAATATACGGGGCTTGCGCCGATGTATCCCGCACCGAAAAAGGTGTAGCCCTTTGTAAAACCTTCCAAAACTTTTTGCGAAATGTCCTGATCGTAGAGGTACACGCGGCTTAAAGCGGACAATAAAAGACCGGTGCCGAGCGTCGCCGCCCACGGCGGTACAAAAAACTTTTTTATTATAAAGCCGTTGCAGGCACCGACGACAAAAAACAGCAACAGTACCGCGGGAATCACGATAAAAAAAGGAATCGGCGGCAAAGAAGGAAAAAATCTGCCGGCCGTTTCGGACGCCTGTACAAATGAGCCTGCGATGATACCTGCAAAAACGGCCGCGCTTCCGGCGGACAAATCGATATAGCCGGCAAACAAACACAGGGCGGTTGCCGCCGACGAAATCAAAAGCGGCGCGGCATTCGAAAACACATCGCGTATACTGCGCAGCGAAATCAAACTCGTATCCGTTACGGCAAAGACGATAACGCACGCGCACAAAATGCATGCGGCCGCATAACGGCTCACAAAGGTTTTTACGCGCTGCACAAACGATTCGGGTATAAAATCCATCTTTTAAGCCTCGTCCGTTTTTTTGCCGCGCCGCGGTTTTGCCTGAGCGCTCTTTGCGGCAAGGTCGGCTTCGGCTTTTATAATCTCGTTGAACTCCTGCTGTTCGATCGTTTCTTTTTCCAAAAGCCGGTTCGCGACGTATTCCATAACCTGTTTTTTTTCTTTTAAAAGACTTAAAACGTGTTTAAAGCGCTCGGCCATAATGCGCGCGATTTCTTCGTCGATGTATTTTTGCGTTTCTTCCGAATATTCGCGCACCAGCTGGGGTTCCGCAGGACCGAACCCGTAGCCCTGTCCGGACTTTCCGAGCGTAACGTTTTTAAAGCGGCCGCTCATACCGTAGGCGGTAATCATTTTGCGGATTGTGTCGGTTGCCCGCTGAATGTCGTTTGCGGCTCCCGTCGAAATCTCGTTAAAAACAACCTGTTCGGCGGCACGCCCGCCGAGCAAAACGTCCACTTCGTTGATTAAATCGCGTTCGGTTTGCAGCGTTTTTTCTTCTTCTTCGCGGTACTGCGTAAACCCGCCGATACCGTGCGAACGCGGAACCACGGTAATTTTATTAACCGGCGGATAACCGGGCGTAAAGGCGCCGACAAGCGCGTGTCCCGTTTCGTGGAAGGCGACGATGCGCCGCTCTTTTTCGTTTTCTTTGCGCGTTTTCTTTTTAAGACCGATGCTTACCTTGTCGATCGCATCGTTAAAGTCGGACATCATGACCTTCGCATGCCCGTTGCGGACGGCAAGCAAGGCTGCTTCGTTTACAACGTTTGCAAGGTCGGCACCCGAAAATCCGATAGTGCCGTGCGCAAGCGATTCGAAGTTGACTTCGGCGTCGAGCTTGACGTTCTTCGAGTGAATGCGCAGGATTTCTTCCCTGCCTTTTACGTCGGGGCGTTCGACCGGAACTTGCCGGTCAAAGCGGCCGGGGCGCAGCAGCGCGGGGTCGAGAATGTCGGGACGGTTCGTCGCGGCAAGAATTATCAAGCCTTTTTCGTTGTCGAAGCCGTCCATTTCGACCAGCAATTGATTGAGCGTTTGCTCCCGCTCGTCGTTGCCGCCGCTTACCGAATTGATACGGCTTTTGCCGATGGCGTCCAATTCGTCGATAAAGACAATGCACGGTGCTTTGTCGCGCGCCTGTTTAAAAAGGTCGCGCACGCGGCTTGCGCCGACGCCGACAAACATTTCGACAAAGTCGGAACCGGAAATGCGAAAAAAAGGAACACCGGCTTCGCCCGCAACGGCGCGCGCCAAAAGCGTTTTACCCGTTCCCGGCGGGCCGACCAAAAGCACGCCCTTCGGAATCTTTCCGCCGATTTCGGTATATTTTTGCGGCGACTTCAAAAAGTCGACTACTTCAACCAATTCTTCTTTCGCTTCGTCAACGCCGGCAACATCGGAAAAACGGGTCGTAACCTTGCCTTCTTCTACCGCAGCCGCGCGGCTTTGTCCCGCGGAAAAAATACTTCCGCCCAAACCGCCCATGCGCTTAAAGATAAAGCGGTACATCACAAACAAAATACCGACGGGAATAACCAAATTGAACAAAAGCTGCAGCAAAATACTGCGCTGATTTTTTACCGCCTTATAGGCGACACCCTTTTCGTCGAGCAGCGACAAAAAGTCTTCGGTAAGAATTCCTACCGTTCTATACACCGTTCCTTGCGACGAAGATGACGAAAACAAAAACGAAGGAAGCATGTCCGTTTCCTTTGTGCCGCGCGACGAATCCGGTCCGTAACCTAAAAAGTACGTGTCGCCCATTTCGACCCGCACAATCTGACCGGAACTTATCAGCCGTTTAAATTCGGAAAAATCGATTGTCGTATCGCTTCCGCGCAGCACGAAAATCCAGTTAAAAACGCTTACACCCACAATAAACGCCAAAAGAATAAGCCAAAAAGGAATGCGCGGCGGGCGCTCGTTACGCTCCTTGCCGCCGTGTTCGGGATCAACCGAAAGTTTAAAAAAGTCGAAAGGGTCTTTGCCGTTTTTGTTGTTGTCCGCGTCGTTTTTATCGCTCATGACAGCCTCATTTATAAAAAACTACCTTAAAAGGCGCCGAATGCCGCCGTTCCGGCCATCGGTACTCACTTAAATATACGCATTTGTGCCGATTTAGTCGAGTGATTTTGTCGCAAAAACGGGAAAATCGCGGGAGAAGCATTTGCTAAAGTCCACTCGAAAAATACCGATAATAAACCCGTATGGCATACACGCAAGCTTATACCGCATACAGAGAAACCGGAGTCAGAACGGCCAGTCAGGGTAAATTGATTCTTATGCTCTACGAAGAAGCGATCCGCCGTTTGGACGCGGCCTTGGCCTTGTATACGGATTCGGACAAAATAGAAACGGTTTCCATCGAAAAATTTCATGCCAATTTGGTAAAAACGCAGGAAATCATTACGGAACTGATGGTTTCGCTCGATATGGAAAAGGGCGGAGAAATCGCGCAAAACCTTATGGCTTTGTACGGATTTTTCAACCGGGAACTGGTGGACATAAGCATCAATCACGACCGCAAAAAACTTTCTTCCGTGCGGACGATGATGAACGACCTGCACGGTTCGTGGGCCGTAGCCGTTTCGGAAACGCCTGCCGCCGAACCTGCGGCTCATCCTTCCGTCGATATAAACGGATAAACTATGGCGGAAAACAAACCGAGCGAACGGAAATTGAACGAACAGGAATTGAACGAACGGGTCGCCGTTCTCAGGCGGCTCAAAGAACTGCTTACTCAACAGCGCGCAAAATTCCGCGAATATTTAACCGTGCTCGAAAAGCAGGAAACAAGCATTGTATGCGAAGATATGGAAAAGCTGTACGCCCATACCGAACTCGAACAAAACATAATCGGCAATATTTCGAATCTGCAAAAAGTCATAAAGCCGATGGAAGCCCTGTATAAGGACACGTACGCGGGAAACGACGCCGAAATTCCCGTTTTGCGCGCCGATTTATCCAAACTGCAAACACAAATCCTCGTTCAAAACGAAAAAAACCGCACTGCGCTTCGGACACACATCGATTCCGTGCGCTTAAAACTGCAAAGCCTTCAAAACCCCTACAAGAGAGCAAAATCAATCTACGCACACGGCGCGCATACCGCATCGATAATAAACATTCAAGGCTGAGAGAACGCTTGCGCCTTTATATGCTTTGTACTTTTTTCCGTCAATTATATTTATTTTATAATTGAAGTACAGTGACGTATGCGGACGCAGAATCCGCTTGGAGGACAAGATGAACGAAAAAAATCTGAAAATTTTAGGGTGGATCGGAACGGTACTTTCGGTAGTCATGTATGTATCATATATTCCGCAAATATGGAACGACGTTCACGGATAAAAAACACCGTTTATACAGCCTTTAGCCGCCGCGGTCAACTGTACTATATGGACGGCTTACGGGCTTTTAAAAGAGAAACGCGATTATCCTTTGTCGGCGGCAAATTTCCCCGGCGTTATTTTCGGCATACTTGCAACAATAGCCGCATTTTAATCGATCCGATGCGGGGGCGGCGAAAAAGTTTGTTACTTTTTCGCCATCCCCTTAGTACATAGGACTGTAAAATTCCGTTACGGCGGTATGCAATGCTTCCGGTAAACGTGTGTGAGCGGCGCCTTGTTTTTCCTTCCGATCCGTGCTACCTTATAGCGGGAGAATGTAATGACCGACAACACGCTGTATATTTTGGATTCCTACGCGCTCATTTACCGTTCATATTTCGCTTTTATAAACCGTCCGCTCATAAACGACAAAAAACAAAACATTTCCGCCGTCTTCGGCTTTTTCCGCAATTTTTTCAACATTTTGCAAAACTGCAAGCCTTCGTTCGCCGCAGCCGCCTTCGATTCGAGAACACCCACGTTCAGACACGAAATGTACGATGCGTACAAGGCAACCCGAGCCAAAACGCCCGAAGACTTGCACGAACAAGTGCCCGTCATCGAAGACATTTTGCATGCACTCGGCATTCCCGTTTTGCGCTGCGACGGATTCGAAGCCGACGACATTATCGCAACCCTCTCCTCGCGGTGCAAGGCCGAAAAGCGCGGCTGCCGCATTTTATCGGGCGATAAGGACTTAATGCAGCTGGTCGGGGACGGCACGCTTATGATCAAAAACGACAAGGCGGGCGGCTGGGAAACGATCGATGCCGAAGGCGTTCAAAAAGAATGGGGCGTAATGCCCGACCTCATGCTCGACATGCTTTCGCTGACCGGCGATACGGCCGACAATATTCCCGGCGTTCCGGGCATCGGGCCGAAAACGGCGCAAAAGCTGCTCGGTGAATACGGCAGCCTCGACGGGGTTTTTGCAAACGCCGAAAAGCTGACCGGTTCGGTCGGAGATAAAATACGCGGCGGAAAAGAAAGCGCATTGTTTTCGAAAAAACTGATTGAACTCCGTACCGATGTTCCGCTCGGCGTTTCGCTCGACGACTTGCGCATCGCGCAGCTCGGCTATAAAGAAGCGACGCACCTTTTAAAAAAGTGCGGCGCTTTTGCCGTTGCAAAACAGTACGAGTCGGCGTCGGCGGAAAGCGGGGCAAACGCTGCACACCCGGATGCCGCACCTGCGGGCGCTGCGCATTTTTCAACGGCGGATGCCGCGGGTTTTTCAACCGCACCCGCTCAAAATGCCGCCGCACGGACTTTTATCGAAGAAAAAGACTCCGAAGAGATCAAGCAAAACAAAGGCGACTACCGTCTTATCCGTACCGAAGAAGCATTGCGCGCCCTTGTCGACTCTCTCCTTGACGCGAAAACCGCCGCCTTCGATTGCGAAACCGACAGTTTAAATGCGCACAAAGCGCGCTTGGCCGGCTTTTCGCTCTGCGCCGAAAAAGGCACAGCTTATTACGTTCCGGTCGAAACGTCCGACATGCTTTTAGCCGGCGCTATGGTAACCAAGCAGGACGCCCTCGCTCAGCTTGAACGCCTTTTTTACAATGCGGACATGACGCTCATTATGCACAACGGCAAATACGACCTTGAAGTGCTGCTTGCAAACAACATGGGAAAAGGCGCCTTCCCTTCCTGCCGCATATACGACACGATGATTGCCGCATGGCTTTTGCAGCCCGACCGCGAATCGTTTAAGCTTGAAGCGCTTGCCGAACGCAAACTCGGTTTAAAGGGCATCGAGTTTGCCGACATCGTGCCTAAAGGTTCAACCTTTATGGCTGTTCCGCTCGAAACCGCCTGTTCTTACGCGGCCGAAGATGCCGATTTTACGCGGCAGCTGTGGTCGTTTTTTAAAGAGCGGCTGGAAGAATCGGGATTGAGTTCTCTGTTCTACGAACTTGAAACGCCCGTTTTGCCGATTTTAACGCAAATGGAAATCGAAGGAATCGGAATCGAAAAAGAAAAACTTGCCGCTTTTTCGGTCGAATTGGAAGCCGACATTCAAAAGGTGGAGCGCGAAGTATACCGTCTTGCCGGACGCGAATTTAACATTGCAAGCACAAAACAGCTGCAGGAAATACTTTTTACCGAACGGAAATTGACGCCCGTCAAAAAGACAAAGACGGGCTTTTCGACCGATACGGCCGTGCTTGAAGAGCTTGCCGCCTGGGATCCTGTTCCGAAAAAGATTCTCGAATACCGTACGATGGCAAAGCTTAAATCAACCTATGTGGACGCCCTGCCCCTTTTGGCCGACGACAAGGGGCGCATTCACACAACCTTTATGCAGACGGGTACCGCAACCGGCCGTCTTTCGAGCCGCGACCCGAACCTGCAAAACATTCCCGTGCGCGAAGAAGCGGGGCGGCGCATCCGTTCCGCATTTTCGGCCCCGGAAGGACGTCTTCTTGTGTCGGCCGACTATGCGCAAATCGAGCTGGTAATTTTGGCGCATTTGTCGCGCGACCCCAACCTGTGCACGGCCTTTAATGAGGGAAAAGACGTTCACCGCGAAACCGCCTCGCTCATCTTCGGCGTCGCGCCGGATGCGGTAAGCGCGGACCAGCGGCGTACGGCAAAAACGATCAACTTCGGCGTTATGTACGGCATGAGCGCGTTCCGGCTCGGCAACCAATTGGGCATTCCGCGCGGCAAGGCTCAAGCGTTTATCGATTCGTACTTTGCCACGTATTCGCATATCCGCGAGTTTATACGCGCGACAATCGAAAAGGCTGAGCAAACCGGATACGTCGAAACGATTATGGGACGAAAGCGGCCGATTCCCGCGATAAACAGCAAAAACAAAACGGAAAAAGCGGGCGCCGAACGCATTGCGGTCAATACACCGATTCAAGGCTCGGCCGCCGATGTCGTAAAAAAAGCGATGATCGCGGTCGACAAGGCTCTCAAAGAACGCATTCCCGGCGCAAAACTTTTGCTCCAAGTGCACGACGAACTTATCGTCGAATGTCCTGCGGGCAAGGCCGAGCAAACGGCGGCTCTCCTTAAAAAAGAAATGGAAGAAGCGGTATCGCTTTCCGTTCCGCTGCGGGTGAGCGTGGAATACGGCAAAAACTGGGGCGAGTTCCATTGAGCATTTTATCGGGCGCTTCATTGACAAGCGGAACACGGAACAAGGGCCGCCTTATCGGGGTGACAGGCCCGATGGCTGCGGGGAAAAACGCCGCCGCCGATATTTTGCGCGCAAAAGGCTTTACCGTTTTGGACGCGGACGAAATCGCGCACGTTGTATTGGATGAACAAAAAGAACGCGTTTGCGAACTTTTTGCACAGGATGCGCAAAAGGCACTCATTCCCCTCATGGACGACGAAGGGAACATTTTGCGGAAAAATCTTGCCCGCATCGTTTTCCGCGATCCGCAAAAACTCGCCTTATTGGAAAATCTCATTCATCCTGCGGTAAACGATATTATCGAAAAACGCATCACCGCATCTCCTTCGGAATCTTTTGTCGTCAATGCGGCGCTTTTATACAACATAAAAGTCATTAAAAAGTGCGACTGCATTTTATACATCGATGCGCCTTTTTTTATTCGGTTTATGCGCGTAAAAAAGCGGGATAAACTGAATGCGAGGCGCATTATCGAACGTTTTTTTGCGCAAAGGCAAATCTTTGCTAAATGTAAAAATCAAAATGCCGATATATATAGAGTAAGAAACTGCGGAACAAAAGAGCGGCTCCAGGCAAAAATAGAAGCCGTTTTGCAGTCGTCCGTATACAAAGGATAGATTTTTATGGAAGAAAAACGGATATTATGGATAAGCGCGGCGGTCGGTATTTTTTTGCTGATCGTTATAGGAGCGGCGTGGATTCTCTATGCCCCGCACAAAAACGCCGATTCGGCTTCCGCCCTTACGCAGGAACAAAACGGAAACACGTGGATTTTAACACCGCAAGCTTCAGGCTCGGCCGTTGCCGAGATTCCGAGCAGAGAAGCCTCCGACACCGATAGGGAAGTTCCCGCGCATCCTGCGGGAACGGCCCCCACCGTTCTTCCGTCCGATGCTGCCGCTTCAAATGCGCCTTCCGGCTCGATGAACACGGTACAGAGTAACGATCTGACGATTATCAGCAATAATACAACGGTTTTAACAAAAGACGGAGTTACGACGATAGATTTAACCGCCTCGGGAAGGGCGCCCGAACAGCAGGTAATAGAAGCGCCGGCCGGCAGTCAAAATGCCCCGGACGTAAAAACGGTCGTTCCGGCCCAAAGCGGCAATGAAGCGCGCGCAGCCGAAACGACGCAAACCCCGAACGTAAAGCCGGCAAAATCTGCCCAAAACACACAAACGCAAAAGAACGCGCCTCCCGCCAAAAAAGCGGCCGCCGCAAAACCGGCAAACACCGCAGCAAAAAACACGGGCAAACCGAAGGCGGCGGCCGCGAAAACCGCAAACATTCCCGACCGTTTTTGGGTACAGGCGGCATCTTTTACTGATAAAGAAAACGCCGAAAACGCGCGCAGTATTTTGGCAAGCGAAAAAATTCCTGCCGAAGTTTTTACGTATCGGGATAAAAGCGGCAAAACCTTTTACCGTTTGCGCGTCGGCCCCTACACGACCGAAAGCGAAGCGCAATATTGGAACAGCCGCATAAAGCTCATAGAGCACTTCAGTTCCGCACAAAGCTACGTTACCAATTCGTCAAAGCCTTTGCGCTGATTTTCGGCGTGCTTATTTTATTGCGCGCAAAAAATCATAAAAAAACGCTGAAAAAACACCGGCTGAACCTATAAAGAGAGTATGAAATACATACTCTCTTTTTTTATTGCGGCCGCATCGCTGTGCCGTTTTGCAGGCACCGGGCTTTGTGCGGCGGAAAACCGACTCATAAACATACGGGCGGCGCTGCCCGTTTTTTCGCCGGCAAAAAGTACTTTTACGGTCAAATATACGCCGCTGCAAAACCTGTCGTTGTATGCGGGAAACATCGCGTTCGGCGGCTTGTGGGGCTCATTTTCGTCATCAGCTCCGGCATCGCCTCAGCCGCTTAAAAAGGCCGAGCGCTCCTCCGACGTTTTTTACACATCGTACGCGGATAAGGGCCTTTTCCCGCTGTATGCCGCTGCCGACGCTTCCTTTGCGGACATAAAAATGTCGTGTTTTATCGGCGTTGAAAAAAGCGCAGCGACCGAAAAAGTTTTTCCGTCTTCGCTCGCCGATTATTCCGTGTGCGCCGGAGCGGCACTTTTGCTTCCCTTCACTATCGGCATTCGTACAAAAGATTTTCCGCGCTATATTCAATGCACATGGACTTCCGCATGGAAAAGAAGCTTTATCGATTACAACCGGCCTGAAAGCTGGTTTTTGCAGCGGCCGCCGTTTGCGCCTTTTTACGCCGACACACTGATACAGCATTTGTTCGTGTCCGGCGGGCAAAGCAGTTTTTCGCTGCAGGCAAGCTGTACCGCCAATCCGTACGGAATGCCCTCGTATTCGGCACAGTTCGATGCGGCGCAAAAATTCGGTTATTTTTCATACAATGCGCTCGCTTTTTTTTGCACGCGCGATTATTTGAATCAAAACGGTTCGTTTGAAAACGAACGTATAAAAGTCTTTGTAAATCCGCAGCTGCGCCTTTCTTTCCGCAACGCGATCGTACAATCCGTACATGCGGGAATATCGGCCGGTATTTGGTACGACGATAAAACGACAAACGCGCAAAAGACGAGCGCAAAAAATCCCGATGCTTCCGCTGTGTGGAAGTCGTCGGTAAAAGCGCTTGTGAAAATAAACGTCGCACCGGCGGAAGCGGAGTTCGGAGCAAGTTTGGCGCCGCTCAATCTTTTGCACTCAGCCTGTACAGAGCAAACCGTTTTAACTCCGGAATGCTCCGTTCGGTTTAAGGGAAGAAAAACCGGGGACACGGCGTTTTCATGGAATGCGGGTATAGAAGGAACCTTATACCCCGCGCGTAAAAAAGTACTGTCAGGCGTAAAGGCCGAAAGCGGCTGTACGGGGACTTTCGTCATCATGCAAAAAATAAACTGCACAGCCTCGGCCGCAGGACAACTCAACTGCACGATGGCGAAAAATCGGGAAGGGGCCGTCTTTTCGGGTTCGGTGAAATTCAAGCTCGCTTTAAAACGGGCGACGGAGAAAAGGAACGTGCGGGCGATGCGCATCCGGCCGGGGCTGAACGCTTATACGGAATTCATCTTTAAAAATTCCGGCTTGGACAAAATCAAAGGAGATATCGTTTTGAAGCTGTCGCTTTAAAAGCCGAAAGCCGTCTTTACAAGCCCGTAAACATATCGGGATTTTCCGAGCGCTCTTTGTCGATTTCCTGAATTTCCTTATTCAAAAAAACCGAAAGAACCGTGCGGATAGTAACGATGCCGGCAAGAATTCCCAAGTCGATAAGATCCGGTTCGATGATCGATTTTATAATGTCGGCGGCAATCAGCACTTCGAGCGCCAAAAGCAAATACGTCCCCAAATCGGCGCGGATAACGCGCAAGCGCTGTACATTGTATTTCGATTTTAAACGGAACAGTTCGGTTTTTATAAAAGCCGCAACCGCAGCAAGCGTGCCGTAGACGATGATCAGCACGCTGACGACGGAAATAAAAAACTCGATATTTTTAAGCAGCTGTAAAATAAACGTGTTGCCGTGTAAAGCGGACATATTCTCTCCAGAAACCTTACCTCGCGCGCTTTTCCGGTGCGGGATCGGGGGCATCGGGATACAAACCTTCAACCAAAAATTCGTCGGGAAGTTTTGCCGGCCGCCCCGTTTTCGACGAAACACAGGCCCATGTAACCGTCGCTTCGGCACAGACGGTTCCGTCTTCTTTATAGATTTTTTGGCGGAATTCGCCCGAAATATTTTTAAGCTTAACCGGCTTTACTTCGATAAAAAGTTTATCGTCGAGCAAAGCCGACGCTTTATAATAAATGTCGATGTGCGTAACGTACAGATAATATCCGGCCGCAAATATGCCGTGATAGTCGAAACCGCATGCATGCAAATATTCCATTCGGGCAAATTCCAAATAATTCAAATATACGGCGTTATTCACGTGATTATAAGAATCGCATTCGTAACTGCGCACAACCAATTCGGCCGTATGAGTCATAGCACCTTCCTTTGTTTATTTTAACACGGAATCGACAAGCATTTGGAATTCCGCATCGAGTTTTTGCTTTGTTACATTTTCGCCGGCTTCTTTTGCGATAACAAAAAGGCCGTCCCGTTCGAGAATCGGTTCATCCGCCGAATGCAAGTCGGCCGCTTTTTCACCGATTTTCCCGAACGTAAAACTGAACGGAAGCGGCTCTACAAAATCCGCCTCTGTGCCTTCGGCTTCGGGGACCGCCGTTGCGGCAACGGTTTCCGTCGGCTCTGTCGCCGCTTCGGAAACAACCGCAGCAGATGCAGGCATGATGCCGGAAGCGGGTTCGTCGAGTATTGAAAAATCGGGCTTTTCGATTTTAAAGTCGGAAAAATCGTTTTCGGAATTCGAAGAAGAAACGGCATGAGCGGCATTTTTTTCGGTTTGAGTTTCTCCGATTTTCAGTTCTTCGTTGAAGATATCTTCGCCCTCTTCATCCTCGCCGTCTTCAGCTGCAGGCTTTTCTTCATTTACGGCTTTTTTCGCACTTGCAAGTTCAAAGAAGCTGCGGTCAAGCAAATCGTCGGTTTTTTCTTCCGCCGCAGCCGGCGTTTGCGGAACATCCGCTACTTCGTCTTCGTTGTTTTCCAACCCGGCCAGCACGGCGGAGTCTTTTACAAAATCAAGATCAAAAATATCTTCGCCGCCCGCATCCGTCCGTTTGTCCGCCGATTCGGCTTTCGCGCTCGGTTCTTCCGCAAGCACTTCGGCCGGCTCATCCGCGGCCGGAACTTCTTCAAGTTCTTCAAGTTCTTCAACTTCTTCGGCTTCGGGAATTTCTTCGAGTTCCTCAACCGCTTCCGCGTCTTTGGGAATTTCTTCCGCTTCTTCACTGACGGGCTCGGCTTCTTCAACTTCTTCAAGTTCTTCCGGCTCTTCGGCGGATACATCGCCGGCGGCCGTTGAGGCGTCTGCACTCACCTCAGGCGCGGCAGCTTCCGCTTCGTCCACCGGTTCCGCTTCAAGCACGGGTTCGGCGTCGTCTACGGGCTCGGCAAACTCTGCGTCATGTACGGCTTCGGCTTCATCCACAGGCTCCGCTTCAAGTACGGGTTCAACTTCGTCCACAGGCTCGGCATCCGCAGCGATCTTAGCAACGGGTACGGCAGGTTCGCCGGCTGCCGGGACGGCTTGCATTGGAACGAACTGAGGCGAAGCGGCAGAAAGCACGGGAGAAGCGGCGGGTGCAAAGTCGCGGCTCGAAATGATTTTTCCCATCATTTCTTTTAATTCGGCCGTGAGCATATCGAGGTTGGGCTTTTCTTTTGCCGCGCTTTGCCGATGCAGAGCGGACAGAATTTCGTCCCAGCTTTTTTCAAGCAAAAGGTCGGTTTCCCGTGCATGGCGTTTGGCTTTGCCTCCCAAACTTTTTTTGATCGCGCCGTTGATTTCGGCTTTGCGCCGATTCATGTCCGCATACACGGCATTCCAATCGACTTCTTCTTTTGCCGCCAAATAATCGTTTATAACCGCAAACTGAAAGCGTTTTATCCGCTCGCGGATAATCAGCATATCGTCCTGCTTTACGTTAAAAATCAAAAAAATGATAAGATAGGCGGTAATAAAAACGCTGGCTAAAAGCAGGATTCGCACCGTATCGGAAAAAACGAACAGATTTTCTTCGTATAAACGCGATACATATATGTTCGAAGCGCTCTTTTTCGAAAAAAGCAGCCACACATCGCTTTTGTCGGTTTCCATGATTTTTTCGGTAAACGAAACATCGCCCGAAAATTTTTTAATTAGAATATCCTGCAAAATGTTCCGGCCGGTATTCGGAAAATCCAGCACAAATACGGGACGCTCGGCCGTTCCGGTAAAAATCACATTGTCGGTCATCGCAAGAAGGTTGAGTTTTACCAGTTCCCGCGAAAAAGCCGAAGCGGCCGTATAAAAAACAATCGTCCCGCGGTACACCGAATACGAATCGTAAAACGGGAAACTGAATAAGATGCGGTCGCGGTCGGGATCACAGATTATGCGCGAGTGCCCGCCGACTTGTCCTGCAGCGGAACCGGCGCCGACCGAAATCCCTTTTGTGTCGCTGTCGGAACTTTCAATGTCCGCGTAATCCAAATCGCCGGTATCCTTGTACATGCGGTATGAAACAAGTTTTTCGCTGCGCTGAAGTATGTCCTGCGCGATTGTACTGTAATGGATTCTTTTTCCGCCGCTTTCTATAATGCGTATGCCGGTTAAAGACGGAACGGCGGCAAACAAAGCGCCGGACGCATCTTCCCTGCCTTTAATATCTTCGGAAAGCTGCTCGAACGCGAAGCTTTTTTTTACGTATTCGTTTTGGACAAAATCGTCATAAAAAGTTTTTTCGGACGAATGAAGATAGTCGTCCAGAGTCTTCGATGCGGCGTCAAGCCGTTCGCTTATTCCGCGGACAAGGGCAGGCTGATAGAACCGGGTTTCCATTACGGAAAACAACCCGGAAAAAGCCGCAACGGTAAAGACGGCAAATATGAAAACCGAAATTAATAAACTGACCGCAACCTTTTGCCCCGAAGTCAATCCCTACCTCGAAATTCCGGCACAGCGAACGCCGAAAGAATTTATGTAAAAAAATATCTAAAAAAGCGCTAAAACATCCACAAGCGAACGCAACGCAACAAAAGACATGCCGACAATAATCGCCGTCTTTCTTATTATCGGCACGAATTTGCGAACTCTTGAATACATGCCGACAACAGTATACAATCGAATCATGAATAAAATCCAGAGGCTGAGCCTTATATGTTCGGGAATTATCGTATTATTTTTGATTTTCGCGACGGCGGCGGCCTTTGTTTCCGGTAAGGCAAAACCGGGCGTCCTGCTGCGGCGAAAAGATCCGGAGCCGGCTCGCTTGGAAAAGAGCCTGCAATCGGGGCAAGCCGTTTTTTCGCACATAGGCTCCGTACGCTGCGCCACCGCCGACGATCCTGCCGTACCGCTTGTCATAACGCCGTACTTTCTCTACGATGCGGCCGACACGGCCTTTTACGAAGAATTGATTCAAAAAACCCGTAAAATCCGGTTTGCCGTCGCATCCTATATGGGACAGTACACAAAGGACGAATTGGTCGGCAAGGGCGAACAAAAAATAAAAAGCGATTTAACCGAACTCATAAACCGCGAGCTCGTCCTCGGTAAAATCAAAACGCTGTATTTTTCGGATTATATTTTTTTTGAATGAACGCAACAATTTGCGGCTTGCCGTGTCTAATATCGGGAAGCATTGATTTTCAGGAGATGTTTTATGACGGAAATAACTACCAGTCCCGCGGCGCAGGTTATCGTGTCGATAATTCCTTTAGTCGGAATCGTTATCGGCGGCGTCGTTATATTTTTTTATCTTTTATGGCGGAACACGCAAATAAAGCTGCTTATAAAATCCGGCGCATACGAGCCTGCCCGCTTTAATTTAAAAGCCTTCGCCCTGCTCACGGGAATTTTACTCATCGCCGTCGGACTTGTTTTAACGGTTTTGATTTTGATTATCGACGGCGTTTCGTATCCGCTGCTCGGCGGGCTTATTCCGCTTGCAATCGGAATCGCCCTTATCGTTTTTTACCGGATATACAAAAACATAAAGTAAAGAGCATGCATTGAAAACTGCGCAAAGCGTAAATGCCGAAGAAATGCTGCAGGACTTTATTTTGGTAAAAAAGGCTTGCAGCGGAAACACCGAAGCTTTTAAAACATTGGTAACGCTCTACGGAACAAAGGTCCGCAGCTTGGGAAAAAGTTTTTTCCGCAACGTGCACGATACGGAAGACTTTGTTCAGGACGTTTTTATTAAAGCGTATACCAATTTGCATTCGTTCCGCTTCGAAGCGCGCTTTTCGACATGGCTTATGCGCATAGCGTACAATACCGCCGTCAATGCGGTGAACCGGCGCGAAGAGTATGCGCCCCTTTTTGAAAACACCGAAATTTCGGATACGGATTACGGGCCGGAAGAACGCTGTTTACGCGAAAGCGTCAGGCAAGCCGTGCGCAGCGCGGTAAAAGAACTACCCTACCGTTTTTCAATCTGTCTTGATTTGTACTTTTTTTACGGATTTCCGTACAACGAAATCAGTATTATTACCGGATGGCCGGTAAATACCGTAAAATCCCATATATTTCGGGCAAAAAAATTGCTCAAACCCAAACTGGAAGCCGTTATCGGGCCGTAAGGAGGACCGTTCAATGAAAAATGCAAAATGCGATGCGTTTACGGAGCGTTTTTTGGCGCTCGACAAAAACGAGCGTATGGACGCCGCGATGAAAATTCACGCGCTTATGTGCCGGGATTGCCGCGATTTTATCCGGCTGTACGCAAAAGCCGAAAAACTGTGCGCCGAACCCTTGCAAGCCGTTTTGCCGCAAAACGATCCGACCCTCGCGCTTATTATAAAAAAGATTGCGCCTACGGCTTCGCAAAAAGAAGAAGAGGGTGTCGAACTTATTTCGCTTAAGCGTTGGATAATTTCCGGCTTTATACTCGTTTTTGCGGTATTTTTATTCGGCGTATTCAGCACGATAGACGGAAGCTCAAAGCTGCACATGCTGTTATTTTTGTGCTTTGCGCTTTTTATATCGTGCTATTGCGCTTTTTTTATCGGAAGCAATTTGAACTTTTTTATAAAGCGCTTCGGGTTTTAACCTTCCGCTTAATTCCACAAGCTGACCGGGTTTACCGCCGAACCGTATTTAAACACCGAAAAATGCAAGTGCGGGCCCGTGCTTAAACCGGTAGTTCCCACCCAGCCCAAAACGGTTCTTGTGTCTACGGACTGTCCTTTCCGCGCTTTTATACCGACCATGTGTCCGTACAAGGTCCGATAGCCTGAATGATGCGCTACGATAACATAATTTCCGTATACGGAATGAAAGCCTGCCGCGGTAACGGTGCCGGCCAAGGCCGCATAAACGGGAGTCCACGCGGGGCTTGCCATATCGACGCCGTTATGGAAGGTTCGTTTGCCGGTAAAGGGACTGCGCCGCCAGCCGAAGTTGGAACTGACATAATAACGCGCGCGGAGCGGCCGTCTGAACAAATCGCCGTTTATCTCCTGTCTGGTTACCCAATCCATAAACGCATCGGGTACAAAGAGCGACGTTCCCGCAGCCAGCGATCCCTGTTCATGCAAGTGGTTGACGGCCGCCGTTTTTTGCGCCGACACTTGATATTTTTCGGCAACGCTTGCGGCCGTTTCTCCGTCTTTTTTCGTGGTATACAAAATGCCCGGCATTGACGGAACTTTTATATAGTCGCCGATTTGAATGCGCCTCGTTTGGCGGATATTGTTTATGCTTATGAGCGTATCCTGCGTAAGACCGAAACGTTCGGCAATAACGCCGATCATGTCGCCCTTGCGTATGCGGTACGAAGTATAGGTCAATTCCGGATATACGCCGGCGTTTTGCACGGCTTGCGCCCATACGGCAGGCTCGGGCAAAAAGGACTGCAAATCGCGCGTACTGCCGTACATGCCGGCGCTCATATCGTAGCCGCCCTGCCCCGCAAACGCTTCCGATATGGGAGAGTCGGCGGCCGGAACAACGGCCCCTTGGCTTTGCAGTCCGCTGCGGTCCGACAAAAAGAATTCGGTACCCAAAAGCGTTTCGCCTTCGGCAGACTCGGAAAGCTCGCTGCCGCCGTTCGCAGTATCCCGTGCGGATTTATCCGCAGCGTTTTGTGCCGAAAGCTTATTGTACGCAAAAAGCGAAAACGCCGCAAATAAAAAAAAGACAAAAAAGCCCGCAAATACAAAAGCGAGCGAGCGTAAAGAAACGCCGCTAAAAATCTTAAACTTTTTTAACATTCACTCCGCCTTTTTATTCAATCCTAGCAAGTATATTTCAAAAGACTCGGAACGGCAAGCCGTCGGCTTAAAACTCCGGGCCGATGCAAACACCGTCCGCATTTTTTCGAGCAAAGCCTGCTGATCGCCTCCCTGAAATATTTTTACGGCAAAATTGCCGCCCTCTTTCAGCACCGTCCGCGCATACTCAAAAGCAAGTTCGGCCAAAGCCGCAGAGCGCGACGTATCTATCAAACGGTTGCCCGTTGTCGGAGGCGCCGCGTCGCACACGAGCGCATCGTACGGCCCTTCGCCTTTTACGCGGGCAAATACGTCATCGGCGTATAAATCGCCCTGAAAAAACATTAAATTCGCCCCGGCGATATTTTTTGCCAAAGGCTTTAAATCGACCGACACGAGTTTTCCCGACCCGCCGAGGGCGCGCAAAATAAACAATGTCCAGCTTCCGGGCGCCGATCCCAAATCAAGCACGCACGAGCTTTTCGAAAACAACGAAAACTTTTCGTTTATTTCCTTCAGTTTGTATACCGAACGCGCAGGGTATCCTTCGGAAAAAGCCTTTTTCGACCAAAAGTCCGGCTTTTCATACGAGTTTACGCCCATATGCATTCCGCGCCGTTTTCTTTGCTATTTTCTTTATCGGAAAAATTCTGTACAATCAATACCATGAATTCCGATTTTACATCAAGTCTCGAAAAAATTGAAGATGTTTTGCAAAAAAATTTGCCGCCGAGCCCCTACACTGCTTCGTGGAAAGCTTCGTCGTTCGGAACGACGGATAAGGCGGTATGCGCACGGCATATCGAAGTCCTTGCCGAACCGTGCAGAACCTTAATCGAATCGGGCGGGAAGCGCTGGCGGCCGCTGTTTATGATTTTGTGCGCCGAAGCCGCCTGTAATCGCCGGCGGCATACGGCCGCTTTTATAAAGCGTGCCTACACGCTTGTTCCTCTGGTTGAATTCGTCCATACGGCAAGCCTCATTCACGACGACATCGAAGACAATGCCGACACCCGCCGCGGAAAACCCGCCGCGCATATAAGCTGGGGAACGGACACCGCTTTAAATGCCGGCTCGTGGCTGTATTTTCAAGCGGCATCGTGCCTTGAAGCGGCATCGCTTTCCGATTCGTTAAAATTAAAACTGTACGATACGCTTATGAGGGAATTGCGCAGGCTTCACTTGGGACAAGCTATGGACATTGCCTGGCACAAAGACAACGCCGCCCTTCCTTCGGTAAACGAATACCTTGCAATGACCTCGCTTAAAACCGGAACGCTCGCCTCGCTTGCCGCACGCTGCGGCGTTTTGGCCGGAGGCGGAAGCGAAAAAAAAGCTGTGCAAACGGCCGCCTGTGCGGTCAATATAGGAGTCGGTTTTCAAATACGCGACGATGTCCTCAATCTTACAAAAGGAAACGTCGGTAAAAAGCGCGGCGACGATATCGTGGAAGGCAAAAAAAGCTTGCCGGTTTTGTACCATCTTGCAGATCATCCCGAAGATTTTAAAACCCTCGCCGCCTATTTTAAACAGGCTGCCGAAGAAGGTATCGATTCTCCGGCCGTGGAAAAAGCCGTTTCGCTTTTGCTGAACGGGAACGCGGTACAAAAAGCCGAAAAGCAAAGCAAAGACTTTATCGAACAATCGTGCGACCGCATAGAAAAACTGTATGCAAAAAACGCACCGTCGCTTTTAATCACCGAACTTTTTTCACATTTATAAGAAAGCTCCTATGTACTTGCGCCTTTTTCCGTAATAGCGTACAATCGGCATATAAAAAACGGAGGCATTATGACGGAAAGTCCGGAAACATTGAATACTCACGCTATCGAACTTGCTTCCAAAGGAAACTTCGCCGAAGCGATTGCCTGCTTTAAAAGGGCCATAAGCATGGAAAACTCGAATTATCTTCTATGGTATAATTTGGGCGTAACCTACCGCGATTCGGGCAATTTGCAGGCGGCAAAACAAGTACTGCTTACCGCCTACAAACTCGACAATACCGACGAAGAATTGCTCGACAGCCTTACCCTCGTATGCTTCGCTCTTGACGAAACGGACGATGCTTTTGAATATTGCTCGGAAAATATTGAAATAAATCCCGAAAATCCCCACGCATGGAATAATTTGGGCGTGCTGTATTTTGCCCGCGGCGAATATCGAAAGGCGGAAACCGCGTTTGAACAGGCGGTCAGTTTGTACCCGCACTATTACGATGCGCTGTACAACCTGCGCGACACCTATGCCGAATTGGGCAACACGGTCGGCCAAGCCGAATGCGCGCGCCTTATGGCGCAATTACGCAACAAAGGAAACTATCCCAATGCGTGACAGTGCAAAGATTTTATCGATCGGCAAAAACGGCAGTGTCACCGTTTTACCCGTCATAAAAGACGCATGCATAAGCTGCAACAGAACGAGCTGCGCAAAAGCCGGAAGCCCCTTTACCGTGATGAATCCCCGCTCGCTGAATGTAAAGCCGGGAATGACCGTGCGCATCGCCGCAAAAAAAAGTTCGCAGGCGGTTCAGGCATTGACAGCGCTTTTGCTTCCCGTTGCGTGCGCGGTCGGCGGCTGGTTTGCGGCAAACGCCCTCGCAGCGGCAATGAACATATCTTCGGGAGAATGGCTTCAAGCGATCGGGGTATTGCTGGGAATCTTCGTTCCTTCGGGAATTATCTTTTTAATAAGCCGCCGCGTAAAAAACGCGCACGGCGAAATTACCGAAATTGTAGCCGACGAATAAGCGGGGACTTTAAGTCTTTATCTTGTGCTTACGGATTATGCTTACGGAGCGTATTTTAAAGCCAACTCGTTGACTTCCGCGGCCATCTTACTTAACGGAACCTGTTTTTGAACGGCACCCAATTCAAAGGCGGCGCGCGGCATACCGTATACGACGCAGGATTCCGCATCCTGACCGAGCGTACGCGAACCGGCGCGGCGCAGTTCGGCAAGTTCGACCGCTCCGTCCTTTCCCATTCCGGTCATAATAATACCCAACGCATTCGCCTGATACTCTTTTACAATCGATTCAAAAAGTACGTCAACCGAAGGACGGTGCCCGTTGCGCTGCGGATCCTGATTCGTATGGATAACCGACGCAAGGCGGCGTTTTTCAACCGTAATATGATAGCCGCCCGGTGCAATAAGAATGCGACCTTCTTTAAGCACATCGCCTTCGGCCGCCTCTTTTACTTCCAAGGGGCAAATATTGTTCAAACTGGCGGCAAACTCCGCCGTAAAGCCGGCCGGCATATGCTGGACGACTACTATAGGCTGGCGGATATCCGGCGATAAGCCGGCAAACACTTCGCGCAAAGCGTTCGGACCGCCGGTGGAAATACCGAATGCGATAATTTCAATCGGACCGCTTTCGCGCACCGCCTGAATGGGAGCGGCCGGAGCGGGCGCTTTGGGTAAATAAAATTCGGGCTTTTTTAAAGCGGTACTTGCCGCTTGAGCTAAACCGGAACCCGCAGGCGCTCCGACGGGAGAACCCGCACGCCGTTCTTCGGCGGTGCCCGTAAAAAAGAACGGAATCTTTTTGCCCTTTTTGCGCGCGTAAGAGCCGCCGTAGCTGCGCACCATTTCGACAAGGCGCTCGGCAACCTTCGGCAATTCTTCGGACCCGACGTTCGACGGCTTCAGCAAAAAGTCGCTCGCACCCAATTCAAGGCATTCAATCGTAACGGCCGCCCCGCGGTGCGCAATGCTGGAAAGAATAATTACGGGAATATCGATTCCCGCCTTTTTGCGCTCGCGCATAAATTCAAGACCGGTCATCACCGGCATTTCAAGATCCAACACAATAATGTCGGGATTGGAGGCGGGAATTTTTTCCAAAGCCATTTGTCCGTTCATCGCTTTTGCGCAAACGGTTACGCCGGAAGCCGATTCGAGCATTCTCGACACAAGGTTCCGCATAAGCGCGGAATCGTCTACAATTAAAACGTCAATATTATCCATAAAAATTTACCTGCAGTATTTAAGTATTTTTTTGGTACAAACATGCCCAATCGGTTTTTAGAAATTCGAATTTCGTATCCATACCGAATAAAGATTCCGAGTGCCCGATAAACAAAAAGGATTTGGGCGCCATGGAATCCCAAAAGCGGTTGATAACCGTCAGCTGAGCCGCTTCATCAAAATAGATAAGCACGTTTCTGCAAAAAATGACATCGAGGTTGCGCTGTCCGGAATCGTGTTTGAGGTTATGATAGTCGAATTTTATTTTCGATTTTAATTCGTCTTTTACCTGATAGCCGCCATCGGTTTTCGTAAAAAAGCGCTGCAAATAATCGGGCGGAATGCCGACAATGCGGCTTTCGGGGTAAAACCCCTGCTTACCGACCATCAGCGATTTTAAAGAAATATCCGAAGCCATGATTTCAAAATCCATTGTCGGCGGCAAAACGGTTTTTAAAACCATTGCAATCGTGTACGGTTCTTCACCCGTCGAACAGCCGGCGCTCCATATTTTTACCGTTTTTTGGCCGGCATTCTTTTTCAATTCGACGATTTTCGGAATAACATAATGACTTAAAGCATCAAAATGCGGCTGATTTCTGAAAAAGCGCGTGAGGTTTGTCGTTACGGAATCCAAAAACATCTTCATCTCTTCCCTGTCGGAAAGAATAAGCTTGTAGTAATCTTCGACATTACTCAGCGATTTTTCGCGCAAGCGCTCTTTTAAACGACTGTCCAAGATAGTCCGATTCGATTCGGAAAACGTTATACCGCTTTCGTCGTAGATAGTTTTGCGGAACATATCGAACTGGGCATCAGTCAATAAATCAACCATATTCGAACATTATAAATGATAAGTAAAAAAAAGTAAATGCCATTTGAGAACGGTTGACAAAAAGCCCCGGAGATGTGAAAATTACGGAATGAGTAAATTTATCTTTGTAACCGGCGGAGTGTGCTCCAGCTTGGGAAAAGGCGTTGCGGCGGCAAGCATCGGCAGTCTTTTGGAATGCAGCGGTTTAAAAATCGCCATGATGAAATGCGATCCTTACATAAATGTGGACGCGGGTACCATGAACCCGTACCAGCACGGTGAAGTATACGTTACCGCAGACGGCGCCGAAACCGATTTGAATTTGGGCAATTACGCCCGCTTTGTGAATGTGGAATTAAGCCGTTCAAATTCGATCACGACGGGCAAAATCTATGAAGAAGTTATAAAAAACGAACGCAGCGGGCGCTACAACGGGCGCGCGGTGCAGGTTATTCCGCACATAACCGACGAAATAAAGCGGAGAATCATGATTGTCGGCGCAAAAACCGAAGCCGATATCGTTATTATCGAAATAGGCGGAACGGTCGGCGACATCGAATCGATTCCCTTTCTCGAAGCCGCCCGCCAACTCATACGCGAAAAAGGAAAAGAAAACGCCCTGTGCGTACATTTAACGCTGGTTCCGATCATAACCGGCGGCGAATTAAAAACAAAGCCGACCCAGCATTCGGTAAAAAACATGCAGCAACTGGGCATACAACCGGATATTCTTTTATGCCGCAGCGAAGTTCCGCTCGACGACGATTTGCGCAAAAAAATCGCATCGTTTTGCAACGTCGAAAAAGCGTCGGTTTTTACGTCGATCGACGTAGACAAAACAATCTACGAGCTGCCGATAGAATTTCACCGCCAAGGCTTGGATGCACAGATTTTATCCAAATTCGGATGGAAAAAGCGCAAAACCGACATAAGCGCGTGGACTTCGTTTATAGACAAGCTGAACCGCCCGAAGGGCAAGGTATGCATCGGCATGCTGGGCAAAAAAACCTTCCTCGACGACTGTTATAAATCGGTTAGAGAAGCGCTGTTTCATGCCGCGGTCAGCGCGCACGGTTATGAACTCGAAATACGCAAGATAGACGCCGAAACGCTCGAAAGCAACGCCGACACGGCTCAGTATTTTAAAGGCGTTGACGGTATTATCGTGCCGGACAATTACGGCCAGCGCGGTTTTTTGGGACTTTTGCAGGCGATCCGCTACGCGCGCGAACATAAAATTCCGTTTTTGGGCATAGGATTGGGCATGCAGCTTATGGCCATCGAAACGGCGCGCAATATTTTGGGCTGGGAAGACGCCGACTCGACCGAATTCGTTCAAAACTCGGATTATCCGGTTATCAGTCTGCCCGAAGAACAAGCGGGCTTAACCGCCGCCGGCATTATGCTTTTGGGTAACGGCAGCGTCGACATTCTTCCCGATTCAAAGCTCGCGAAAATCTACGGCAAAACGCCCGTTACCGAACGCCACCGCAGCAAATACACCTTCGACCGCAAATACAGCAGCGACATGCAGTCGCACAATCTGCTGATCGGTGCATATTCGAAAGCCGACGGTCAGGTTGAAGCGTTCGAATGGAAAAACCATCCGTGGGGCATCGGCGTACAGTTCCATCCCGAATTCATATCGAGGCCGGCAAATCCGCACCCGCTGGTATCCGCCTTTATAGGCGCCGCGATAAAAAAATGATGCGCCCGCTGTCCGCTGTGCCGCACCGCATTCGTGCGGCGCTCTGTCTTCGTTCGGCCGCCGTCGGTTTGTGCTTTGCCGCTCTATGCTTTTTATGCGTAAGCGGCTGTTCACTCGACTACGGCCGCTCAAGTCAAGCGCAAATCGTCAGTCCCGAATTCGTGTTTTACGATGCGGGCTTCACGCATGTGGAACGCGGCGAAACAAAACTGCGCATGGAAGCGGAACAAATCGAACAGTACACGGGAGCCGACTCTCTGTACGGCAAAAACGTTTCGTTCGCCGTCTACGGCGACAATTCCGAGCCCTCGCTGACAGGCTCGTGTTCCCTGCTGTCCGCCGACAGAGAAAACAAGCTGTACTGTTTTTTTTCGGGCATACGGATAAAAAGTTTCCAGCACCGTGCCGAAATTACGGCGGACAGTTTACGCTGGAATGAAAAAACGTCCGTACTGGACGGCGGCAAAGACGATACCGTAAACGTTTCGCTTGAAACCGAAAGCGGCAGCTTCATAACGATACGCGGAAAAGCATTTTCGGCGCGCAAAGACGATTTGTCGTTCGCCTTCGGCGAAAGCGTAAGCGGAGAAATACAATGAAGGCTTCGGCACTTGCAGCGCTTTTATTCTTTGCATTCGCACTGCCGGGCACGGCACAAAGTGCGACTCAAAGTGCGGTATCGAGTACGCCGGTGCCCGAAAAAGACACAATCGTTTTTTCGGCATCTTCGATGACCGGCAGCACAAGCGAAACCAATGAGTACACGCGCTTGCAGGGCGGCGCCCGCATTCAAACGAACACGCTGGACATAAAAGCCGATTCGATTCAATTAAGCGGCAGCAATTACCGCAGTATAATCGCCGAAAAAAACGTGGAAGGCGCCGACACCGAAGGCGGTTTTACCTTTACATGCAATTCGCTCCGCTACGACCGGGAAACGAAAATCACCGTTTTGGAAGGCGCAGTTGCGATGCACGATACAAAAAACGACGTGCACGTAAAAGCCGAATACGTCGAATACAATCAGGCAACCGAAACCGCCCTCATTCAAATCAATGTTGAAATTACGCAGGAAAAATCCGTATGCACGTCCGCCTTTGCCGTCTACCGCAAAAAAATACAAATGCTGGAATTGAGCGGTTCGCCGCGGGTAACGGAAGGCGACAACGTTTTCCGCGCACAGGAAATCGTCTTTAATTTGGATACTAAAGAAATAACGCTCGACGGCAAAGTCAGCGGCACGGTTATCGACAAAAAAGAAAACGGCGGAACATCTTCGGAGAGCGGCACATGAGCAAACTGACGGTATCGGGCTTGTATAAAAGTTTCGGGAAAAAAGAAGTTGTGCGCGGCATCGATTTTTCGATGACGAGCGGCGAAGTGCTCGGTCTTTTGGGGCCGAACGGCGCGGGAAAAACCACTACGTTTTACATGATTGTCGGCTTTTACCGGCCGACCGCCGGCGACGTGTTTTTAAACGACCGCTGCATCACGCGCCTTCCCATGTACAAACGGGCGCGGCTGGGCATTTCGTATTTGCCGCAGGAAACGTCCGTATTCCGCAAACTCACCGTCGAAGAAAACATATGGGCGATCATAGAAACGCGACGCGACCTGTCCGAAGAGCAAAAACACGCCTTACTCGAAGACCTTATAGAAGAGTTTGCGATCGGCCGCATACGAAAACAGCCGGCATACACACTCTCGGGAGGAGAGCGGCGCCGAACGGAAATAGCACGCGCATTGGCAACCGAACCGCAGATTTTGCTTTTGGACGAACCCTTTGCCGGCATCGACCCCATCGCCGTCGCCGACATAAAAGCCATGGTACGCCTTCTTGCCCGACGCGGTATCGGCGTGCTGATCACCGACCACAACGTCCGCGACACGCTCGAAATCACCGACCGCTCCATCATCATAAGCAACGGCCAAATTGTCGTGCAAGGCGTCCCGGAAGAAATCCTCGAATCCCCCGTCGCCCGCAAACTCTATTTAGGCGAAGAGTTTAGGATGTGAAAAGTTTCATTAATAAATCAATGGGCGTCATAGGGGATGGTCCGTTTTCCATGTTTACTCTCTTTCCATATATTTTCACACATCTCTTTTATTTTTCAGATATGTAAGGATCGGAATTTTATTCATTGTTTGCCCTCCGTTTATAATTCAGTTGCCGTATTATAAATATTTGCGGCCGTTTAAACAATTCCTTCTTTACACTTTTTTTAATCTTATAAAGAAGGGTTATCCGGGCGCGGCCGCAAAAAACGAACTATTAACTTTAAAAATGCGATGTTGTAACTCGCAATAATACGGCGAATTACAACTCGTCGGCATCTTGAAAAGTCGGTTACTTTTTCACCGGCATGCCGAGTTTAAAATCAGGTCAGTTTATTATACCGACTTATTTATATAAATATGAAAATCCCGAAAATAACCTATTGCCGTCTTGTAAAAAATATTGAGGAGACGGCAATAGGGGGAATGCCAATCGAATAATACCGGTGGTTTCTGTGTATGTGCAAAAAGATTCACTTTCTTTATCGGACAAACTTTTATCCAAACATGTTCCGTCGTTAAAAAATATAAATCCGGTTTTATTATTCATTTCCCACCCGCTGACTACTTTACGACCGTATATCGGCGTTCTAAAATAAACCTTTGAATCATCATATAAGAAATATTTATCTTCGGAAGGAACATACACTGCCGATTTTCAATTTACCGGTATGAAACGGTGATGCTCTATTCCAAATTTCGTGCCTTCTTTTGCCGAACGTGATTGATGTAATATCAGCCGGAATTTTCAGAATAGAATCGAAACTGCCGGAAGCATCTTTTTTATGAAACGGAGTTGTTTTGATGATTATGGAAAGCGTATCGTTTTTTTTGTATTCCTTATTAAATATGCTTTTTTATTTTTCATATCCCGACAAAGTTAATAATTGCGACAGATATTTCCAATAATTATCAGCGCTTTTTTTATACTTTGCTATATTTTTTTTCGATAAATCGAATGTATATGATTTGTTAAAAATCAAATAATTGAAAAATTTATATATCAATTTATCCGTTTCATTCAGATTTGCGTAGTTTATTTTTTCGATTTCGGTTTTATCTTCCAAAAAGATATACGATTGAATACCGTTGTCCAAATCCATGATGTAGTAGTAAAATCTTTCATCAAAACTTGTCGGATCTTCTCTCGTATTACCCCAAATCAGCCACGGCCATATATCGACTTTAAATTTATGTATAGGCTCGCCGTATGAACCGTAATTAAAAGAGCCTTTATTCCAATCATTTGTAACAAGATTTCCTTCTTTGTCGAACACGGCCTCTTCACCGGTTTCTTTTGTATACACCTTATTGTCTTCTTCCCCTCGCATTTTATGAATATTGTTCTCGTAGGTATGTTTTAAAATATAATGTATCGCGGAAAGATTTTCTTCCGGAATTTCTTCGTTTAAGTTTACTTCGAGCTTTATCAATCCGTTTTTTAAACACGACGATAGATCGGTTTCTTTTTTTGAATCTTGAAAAACGGATACAATATTTTCACGTGCATAAACGGACACCATAAAAAATATCGCTAACATACAAATTGAAAAGCGCTTTTTATTCATTTTTTTCTCCCGTATTTGTTTGAAAAATTCGTTATACGATTTTTTCAACGTTTTCTTTTATATTTATTGTTGATGAAAAGCCGAATATAATTATTACCGCGAACACGATTATTCCGAGTATTATAAAAATAAGAGTGTTACGTTTCAGATTTGCTCTGAAAAGTTGTTGACTGTATCGCTCGATATTTTTATAAGATGCGGCAATAAATAAAAAGACAAAATAGCTCAACAGCACGGAACAAACCCCGCACCAATAAAACGGATTTGAAAAATCCCTGTAAAGTATATATAAGGCGGTTCGATAATTTCCCAACAATTGAAAGATTTGCAAAAGCAAGCATGGAATCGCGAGAAACGAAAAATATCCTGCAATAATTTTTTTCTGTTCGGCAGATTCTTCAGGTGAATCAATTGCGGGCATTCTTGATTTTAATATAAAAGTATTTACTCCAGTAAGAATTATTCCCAATGACCAAAAATATTTTACTATATAGTTCATTTATGTCCTCTGCAACTCCCGACACACTCATCCTGCTGAAAGTAAAAGCCCATAAAAACAATGCATGCCCGACACGGCTTTATCTATATTATATTCTTTAACAAGAACAATTACCGGCAATATTTTATGATAATATATTCATACGGCACGGTCAAGTTGCATGATTCTGACTGTTCCATGATTCTGCAGTCTTCAAAAGAAAAGTTATCATACGCCTGCCACTAACCAAGTTTGCAAGCGAAGGCTGTTGGGTTTGTAGGTACGGTAGGCAAACTTGATAGGCTTCTTTAGGCCATAGTTTATTTTAAAGGGGACTGTCTTCGCCGGAGCCCTTTAAAATAAAAAAGCCCGACATACCGACTAAGGTCGGGCAGCAGTCTGCGTAACGGCAAAAGTCGATTCATTTTGCCGTTACGCATCGAGTTTGACGATGCGGCGTCAAACTCGCATATATGCAAAGCCGTGAAAAGCTGAAGTTTTTCACGGCCGTTTTAACAGCAGTTTGCCGTGCAAAAAAAGTGTGAATAAGACATCCTTTACGGGCAAACTTGATAGGTTTCCTTAGACTGTATTTTATGCCCTGAGACGTACAACATGCGCACGCGGGCTAGCGCCCGGCAGCAACCGACGCATGCAAACGTGCTCACCAAGTTTGCACGGGAAGGCTGTTGGGTTTTGTAGGTAAGGTTAAGCAAACTTGATAGATTCCTTTAGACTGTATTTTATGCCCGACAGGGCAGCAACCGACGCACGCGAGGCGCGTGCTCACCAAGTTTGCAAGCGAAGGCTGTTGGGTTTTGTAGGTAAGGCAAGCAAACTGGCTAGGCTTCTTTAGACTGTATTTTTATTTTGAGCCGCGTATGGCGGCTCAAAATAAAAAAAAGCCTGGCTTACCCGACTAAAGTCGGGCAGCAACCGACGCACGCAAGCGTGCTCACCAAGTTTGCAAGAGAAGGCTGGCGGGTTTGTAAGCAAAGGTAAGCAAACTTGATAGATTCCTTTAGACTGTATTTTATGCCCGACAGGGCAGCAACCGACGCACGCGAGGCGCGTGCTAACCAAGTTTGCACGGGAAGGCTGTTGAGTTTTGTAGGTAAGGTTAAGCAAACTTGATAGATTTCTTTAGACTGTATTTTTATTTTGAGCCGCCATACGCGGCTCAAAATAAAAAAAAGCCTGGCAGCACTCTGCGTAACGGCAAAAGTCGATTCATTTTGCCGTTACGCATCGAGTTTGTCGCAAGGCGTCAAACTCGCATACATGCAAAGCCGTGAAAAGCTGAAGTTTTTCACGGCTGTTTTAACAGCAGTTTGCCCGCGCAAAGGAAGTATGCGTTTGATATTTCTTAGGGGCAAACTGATAGCTTTCTTTAGGTCATAATTTATTTTAAAGGGGGACTGTCTTCGCCGGAGCACTTTAAAATAAAAAAGCCCGACATACCGACTAAGGTTGGGCAGCAACCGACGCACGCGGGGCGCGTGCTCACCAAGTTTGCAAGAGAAGGCTGTTGGGTTTGTAAGCAAAGGTAAGCAAACTTGATAGGCTTCTTTAGACTGTATTTTTATTTTGAGCCGCCATACGCGGCTCAAAATAAAAAAAAGCCTGGCAGCAACCTACTTTCCCGCGTAAGCAGTATCATCGGCGTAAGAGAGCTTGACTTCCGTGTTCGGGATGGGAACGGGTATGACCTCTCCACTATGGCCACCAGGCATAATAAACAAAAGAAAAGGAAAAAACGAATAGTTTGGTAAGTAAAAAAGATAATATGGTCAAGCCTCACGACTGATTAGTATTGCTCGGCTGAATACATTGCTGTACTTACACCTGCAACCTATCGACCGGATAGTGTCTCCGGAGTCTTTAGGAGGGTTAAACCCTCAGGGATGATTTATCTTGAGGTGGGCTTCCCACTTAGATGCTTTCAGCGGTTATCCCTTCCGAACATAGCTACTCTGCACTTACTCTTGGCAGAATAACAGATACACCAGAGGTTCGTCCACATCGGTCCTCTCGTACTAAATGCAGCTCCTCTCAATCATCCAACGCCCACAGCAGATAGGGACCGAACTGTCTCGCGACGTTCTGAACCCAGCTCACGTACCGCTTTAATTGGCGAACAGCCAAACCCTTGGGACCTGCTCCAGCCCCAGGATGCGATGAGCCGACATCGAGGTGCCAAACCTTCCCGTCGATGTGAACTCTTGGGGAAGATCAGCCTGTTATCCCCGGAGTACCTTTTATCCGTTAAGTGACGGCGCTTCCACTCGCTACCGCCAGATCACTAAGACCTACTTTCGTACCTGCTCGAGCTGTCACTCTCGCAGTCAAGCCTCCTTGTGCCTTTACACTCGCGCTCTGATTTCCAACCAGAGTGAGGAGACCTTCGCGCACCTCCGTTACTCTTTAGGAGGCGACCGCCCCAGTCAAACCGCCTGCCTACCATTGTCCCTATACCGGCTTCACGGCACAGGTTAGAAATTTCATTCATCAAGAGTGGTATTTCACTTTGCGACTCCGCGCAGCCTAACGACCACGCCTCATTGTCTCCCACCTATTCTACACATGATAAATAAAATCCCAATAGTAAGTTACGGTGAAGGTTCACGGGGTCTTTCCGTCTAACTGTGGGTAACCGGCTTCTTTACCGGTATATAAATTTCACCGAGTCTCGCGTTGAGACAGTGCCCAGAATCGTTACACCATTCGTGCGGGTCGGAACTTACCCGACAAGGAATTTCGCTACCTTAGGACCGTTATAGTTACGGCCGCCGTTTACCGGGGCTTCAATTCAATGCTTTGGGGCTCCCCTCACATCTCCTCTTAACCTTCCGGCACCGGGCAGGTGTCACCACCTATACGTTTCATTGCTGATTAGCAGATGGCTGTGTTTTTGATAAACAGTCGCCTGGGCCTGCTCTGTGCCACCCTCTTCTTTTACCGAATCGGGCCACACTTCTTCCGAAGTTACGTGTGCATTTTGCCGAGTTCCTTAACGCGAGTTCTCTCGTGCGCCTTAGATTTCTCATCCTTCCTACCTGTGTCGGTTTACGGTACGGTCTTTATCAGCCTAGCCTTAGACAATATTTCCCGGCACCTTGATTACACCCGCTTCACTTCGACTTTCTCTCCGTTGGCTGTCACAACTTACCTCAAACGACGGATTTGCCTGTCGCTCTCAAAAGCTCGTTGCTTCGACCGGAACTACCATTCTCCGGCCGGGTTTCACCTCATGCGTCTTGCCCTCGAAACTGATAGAGGTATCGGATTTTGAACCGATTTCCCATCGACTACGACTTTCGTCCTCGCCTTAGGGGCCGACTTACCCTGGGCAGATTGCCTTTACCCAGGAAACCTTAGGTTTTCGGCGGACGGGAATCTCACCCGTCTTTGCGTTACTTATGCCTGCATTCTCTCTTCCACTACCTCCACAACCCCTCACGGGTATTGCTTCTTCAGCTCATGGAATGCTCCCCTACCACCTAACACAAAACGTGTTAGATCCAAAACTTCGGTATACCGCTTAGCCCCGTTACATTATCTGCGCTTGTATGCTCGACCAGTGAGCTATTACGCACTCTTTTAAGGAATGGCTGCTTCTAAGCCAACCTCCTGGCTGTCTGTGCATCCAAACTTCATTTTACACTTAGCGGTATTTCGGGACCTTAGTTGTTGGTCCGGGCTGTTTCCCTTTCGACTACGAACCTTGTCGCACGCAGTCTCACTCCTATACGTTGTTTTGCGGCATTCTGAGTTTGATTGGGTTTGGTAGGCAGTGACGCCCCCTAGTCCATCCAGTGCTTTACCTCCGCTAAATTTGTATAAGGCTGTCCCTAAAGGCATTTCGGGGAGAGCCAGCTATTTCCAGGTTTGTTTAGCCTTTCACTCCGAGTCACAAGTCATCCATACCTTTTTTAACAGATTATAGTTCGGTCCTCCACAAGGTTTTACCCTTGCTTCAACCTGCTCATGACTAGATCACCTTGGCTTCGGGTCTACCTCATGCAACTTTATTTCGCCCTGTTAAGACTCGGTTTCCCTTCGGCTCCGGGACTCCCATCCCTTAACCTCGCTGCATAAGATAACTCGCAGGTTCATTCTACAAAAGGCACGCTACAACGCTTTCGCGCCGTAACATCTTGTTAGTTTATGGTTTCAGGTTCTATTTCACTCCCCTTGCAGGGGTTCTTTTCGCCTTTCCCTCACGGTACTGCTGCACTATCGGTAGCTGTGGAGTATTTAGCCTTGGATCGTGGTCGACCCCGCTTCCGGCAAGGTTCCTCGTGCCCCGCCGTACTCAGGTACCGCATCAAAGAGTCTTATTCATTTCGTGTACGGGGATTTCACCCTCTCTGTCAGGCCTTCCCAAACCTTTCCACTATAAATAAGTTTTCTCACCAACTCTTCGGGTCATCCCCATGCGGCCCTACAACCCCCGTTTAACCGGGTTTGGGCTCCTCCGATTTCGCTCGCCGCTACTTTCGGAATCTCCGGAGGATCGCTCCTCTTCTTGATTTCTTTTCCTTAAGTTACTTAGATGGTTCACTTCACTTAGTCTGGCTTTACTACCCTATTTTATTCAGGTATCGTAATGACGACATCTCTGTCGCCGGGTTACCCCATTCGGCTATCCGGGAATCACGGAATGTGTGCTTCTCCTCCCGGCTTTTCGCAGCTTACCACGGCCTTCTTCGCCTCACAGCTCCCAGGCATCCGCCATAAACCTCTGTCGCTTGACCATATTATCTTTTTTGCTTTCCGTATAACGCCTCATCGCTTCAGGATCAGGTCAAGCTTCCTCGGCTTTCTTCCTTCCGCTCCGCGCCATACGCCTTCGTTTCTTCCTTCCCTTCATTGTCAATGTGCGCTTGCCTCAAACCCGCAGGCTTTCCGGCAGATTAAAACGCTTCTCAAATAAGGAGCGTTTATGGGACTGATAAGAGTTGAACTTATGACCCCTTCCTTATCAGAGAAGTGCTCTAACCAACTGAGCTACAGTCCCGTCATATAAATAAAAGGGAGGAAAAGAAAGCACAAGAGGTTGTATAAACAAAGGCCCGTGTTGTACATCTGACACTTTATCTGCTTATCCGCACTTCTGACCTCAGTTTGCTGGAGGCAAACTGACCGTCAAAAATGCGAAGCATTTTTGACCTTTCTCTTAGAAAGGAGGTGATCCAGCCGCACCTTCCGGTACGACTACCTTGTTACGACTTCACCCTCCTTACAAAGCATACCTTCGGCAGCGTCCTCCTTGCGGTTAGACTACCGACTTCGGGTACCCTCTACTCGGATGGTGTGACGGGCGGTGTGTACAAGGCCCGGGAACGTATTCACCGCATCGTGCTGATATGCGATTACTAGCGATTCCAACTTCATGGAGTCGAGTTTCAGACTCCAATCCGAACTACGATAGCTTTTTTGCGTTTTGCTCCGCTTTACAGCTTCGCTTCACTTTGTTCCTACCATTGTAGCACGTGTGTAGCCCTGGACATAAGGGCCATGATGACTTGACGTCATCCCCACCTTCCTCCGGTTTGTCACCGGCAGTTCCGCCAGAGTCCTCAGCTTTACCTGTTAGTAACTGGCAGTAGGGGTTGCGCTCGTTGCGGGACTTAACCCAACACCTCACGGCACGAGCTGACGACAGCCATGCAGCACCTGTTGTACCTCGTATTGCTACGCTGCCGTATCTCTACGGCATCAGATAC
Organism: Treponema maltophilum ATCC 51939; assembly: GCF_000413055.1. Lineage (NCBI taxonomy): Bacteria > Pseudomonadati > Spirochaetota > Spirochaetia > Treponematales > Treponemataceae > Treponema > Treponema maltophilum. The sequence goes on from NZ_KE332518.1 coordinate 2,049,826, forward strand.
TATGTCAAACCCAGGTAAGGTTCCTCGCGTACCATCGAATTAAACCACATGCTCCACCGCTTGTGCGGGCCCCCGTCAATTCCTTTGAGTTTCACCCTTGCGGGCATACTCCCCAGGCGGTACACTTATCACGTTTGCTTTGGCACCCAGCTGTTATGCCAGACACCTAGTGTACATCGTTTACGGTGCGGACTACCAGGGTATCTAATCCTGTTCGCTCCCCGCACTTTCGCACCTCAGCGTCAATTATCTGCCGGTAACCTGCCTTCGCCATTGGTATTCTTCCACATATCTACAGATTTCACCCCTACACGTGGAATTCTGGTTACCCTTCAGTAATTCAAGATCGGCAGTTCTCAATGCTGTCTCACAGTTAAGCTGTAACATTTCACACCAAGCTTGCCTATCCGCCTACATGCCCTTTACGCCCAATAATTCCGAACAACGCTCGCACCTTACGTGTTACCGCGGCTGCTGGCACGTAATTAGCCGGTGCTTATTCAAGCCCTACGGTCACCGCACAATCATTCCCTATTGTGCTTATTCATCAGGCTTAAAAGGATTTTACAACCTTTCGGCATTCTTCATCCACGCGGCGTCGCTCCGTCAGACTTTCGTCCATTGCGGAATATTCTTAACTGCTGCCTCCCGTAGAAGTCTGGGCCGTATCTCAGTCCCAATGTGTCCGTTCACCCTCTCAGGCCGGATACCCATCATCGCCTTGGTGGGCCGTTACCTCACCAACAAGCATAATGGGCCGCGAGCCATTCTTTTAGCGAAGCCTTAGCTCCTTTCCTCGTATCCTTCTAATAAATACGGTCACATTCGGTATTACCTACTATTTCTAATAGCTATCCCCAACTAAAAGGTATGTCACCCACGTGTTACTCACCAGTCCGCCACTCTCAAAAAGGGGCAAGCCCCTCTTTTGCCGTTCGACTTGCATGTTTAAGACGCGCCGCCAGCGTTCGTTCTGAGCCAGGATCAAACTCTCCATGATTGTATTCATAGGTCTTGCGACCAATGATTTCATTTCAAATCGTCCCTTGCTTTTATTTCAAGGATTGCACCTTCCGTACCCCGCTTTATGCAGAATACTTCCGATGCATTGACTGTGCCGTCCTTTAGACGGCTGCCCTTGTTTATTTCAACCCGGATACTTTCGTACCCGCACTATTGAACCTCTTGCTGTCTTACAAAACCGTTTCCGGCTTTGTAGCATTTGCAGTAACCGTCACGTTACTGCAGCTTTCTTTTCCTTCCCTTGTATTTCAAGTTACTCTTTTTTTGCCGTCTACGGCGGCAAAAAGTCTGCGCCGCGCGAGCGTTTTACTCAAGCGGCGAGTGTGTTGAATATATCACAGCCGGCTATTTCGTGTCAAGCGCTCTGCAGCTTTTTTTTACTTTTTTTAGCTTTTTTTTTACTCTTCCTACGCTTCTTACGGCTTTTTAGTCCTTTTTAACGGAAAACGAGCGCTTAAACGAAACGACATAGTCGATAAACGATGCATACGAAAAGACGACGCACAATACATAGAGCACAAAGCCCGCGTACTTCAGCGTTTGCAGCGGAAAACTTTCAGCCAAACCGCAACGGACGGCGCTTTCCAAAGCAAGCGAAAACATGCCCGATGCTATGTACAAAACGGTCTTTATCTTTCCTCCGGCTTTTGCGCCGATGGTTATGCCGCGTTTAACGGCAATCAGGCGCAAAAAAAGCATTCCGAGTTCCCGGTGCATAATCAGCACCAATGTCCACAGCGGCATGTAACCCGAAAACGCATAGCACAAAAAGGCGGTTATGTGCAAAAACACGTCCGCAAAAGGATCGAAAAGTTTGCCGAAGTCGCTTACGGCATTTTCTTTTCTTGCGTAAAATCCGTCCAAAAAGTCCGTAAATTCGGCGCACATTAAAAGCGGTAAAAGCACATAGGCCGAAACGCGCACAAAAAGCCCCGTCCAAATCGGAATAAAATACAAAAAGAAAAATATCGGAGCAAAAATAATACGCACCAGAGTAAAAGCATCGGCCTTTTTCATATATAAACTATAGCACAAAAAAAGCCGGCTGTAAACACGGGGGCTTTAGAGGTTCCGTATGCGAAGGTGCCGCTCACGGGTAGGATTTAAAATCCTGCACGACGCTGATTGCCGAAGCGATCGTTTTGCCTTTCATGATATCGGAAGCAATGCTTGAAGCCTTTTCGGCAACAACGGGAGATTCCGCCACGCCCTGCAGGGTAACCGTATTGCCCGAAATTACCGCACGCAAAAAGTTAATATTCAGCTTGTAGTCGAAAATCAGCGTATTCACCAAATGCTGGGCGGCCAACAAATCGGCAATTTTTTGCGTTCCTTTTTTTTCAAGTTCGGGAGTAAACATTTTTTTACACGCTTCGGCCAAAAGAAAGGCCGCGCCGTGCGCATCAAAAAGCCCGGTATTCAGCACCGCATGAAAATGCACGGGATCCTCGACTGAAAGATTAAAAAAGCTTTTATGAAATCCGATGCGGTTCGCATCGCTTTCTTCAATACGCTGAGCGGCTTGTTTCGCATCCCAGCCGAATTCGTCCATAAGCCGCTTGACGCGCACGGAATCCGCTGCAACAAAACGAACCGCCAAAAGGTTCGGCACGTTTTCAAGCACGGCAAAAGCGCCGCGCCCGATCAAAATGCAGTTTCCCTGCGCAGCCGCTTCCAAAATCGCCGTTTGAAGATAATCCAAGTATTCATCGCGATCCTTTGCAAGCGACGAAAAAAAACCGGGCTTTTTTTCGTCGTATTTTTCAAGCTTTTCGGCGGGAAAGCCCAGAGAGATAATCTTGCTTTCGATGCTCTTCCGATCGACAAACGTGTAGTTCAACAGCGAAGCCAACTCCGCCGCTATCTCGTCGCCGCAAGCCGCAACCTGTCTGGAAATCGCAATAACCGCCATGTTTCCCTCCGAAAAAATCCGCTTTCTATGACGCCGGCTTTCACCGTCCCTTTACTAAAAAGCACGCTTGTTCTATGCTGTATACAGCATAAAGCGAAAAACCGAACTTGTCAAAGGGGATTTTAATAATTTTATGAACGATATGCATTTCGAATCGCGCGGAAGTCGAAGCATAAACTGGACGGCCGCGGCAAAAAAAGTTTTGTACAAAACGCCCGTTTTAACGCTGAACGCTCAAAGCGCCCTTTCGCCCGAAGGTACCGAAAAAGATTTTACCACCATCGATGCGCGGAACTGGGTTATAACGGTTCCTTTATTGAAAAAAGAACAGGCGGAAAAGGCGGCCGGGATAGGGGAACCTTGCTTTTTGCTTGTGGAACAGTGGCGCGCCGGAGCCATGGAACTCAGTACGGAATTTCCCGGCGGCGTTATAAACGACGGCGAAAAACCGGAAAAAGCGGCGGCGCGCGAACTTTTGGAAGAAACGGGTTTTAAAGCGCTTAAGTGCATGCCGCTCGGCGCAATGAACCCGAACCCGGCGCTGTTTTGCAATACGGTGTATTTTTTTGCCGCGGAAAATCTTACCGATACGCGGCATACGCATCCGGACGAAGACGAGTTTTTAAAACCGCTCATTGTTCCCGTTGCCGAAGTGTTTAAAAAAATGGGACGGCCGCCGTACATTCATGCGCTTACGGCAGCCGCCCTTTGTTTATTCAACAGCCATATGCCCGATCAGTTTTTCGGACTTTGCTGACCGTAACCTCCGCTTCCCGTTCCCGCAGCAGCTGAAGATCCCGCTTCGCCGGTCGTCCGCTGCGAACCGTAGGTATCGTACTTTATGGACGGAGAATATACGCCGTCACGGAATTCGCCGTTCAAACTGGGAATCGTGATTTTCATACCGGGATAAATAAGGTCGGCGTTGGACGGATCGCGCATGCCGGCTTTATTCGCCTGATACAGATTTTCCCACAAGAGGGGATTATTGTATACATAGGTTTTTCCCGAAATATTCCAATAGCAGTCCTTCGATTGCGCCCACGGCGTTACGACATAGTATTTCGGAAGCGGCAGCACTTCTTTAATTCCCTGAAGCGCGTTTAAGCATTCTTCGGCATACAGGGTTGCGGTTGCCCAGTTTTCCATACCGTAGGCCAAAACCGCGTTGTCCAACGCTTTTTGTCCGGCGGCAAAGGCCATCGGATAATACGTTTCGGCTTTCAGGTTTTTCGCGTACAGCACTCTGTTGCGCGCATACATAATGCGCGTATTCGCTTCGTATTTCGCAAGCATTTCGGCAACATAGGCGTCCGACAGCTCCGCGTTTTCTTCGGCTAAAGCGGAATATTCGACCGCCTTATCGTAGTCGCCTTCGTCGAAGGCCTTTTCCGACTTGGCCTTATATTCTTTTGCCAATCGTTGATACTGGTTGTCGGCATAGCTTGCAGCCGAAAGACTGACGGCGAGTACGCCGAACAAACATAAAAGAATTAAAATCGCTTTTTTCATTATTGAGCCTCCTGTGCGGATGAAGCCTTGTCAACCGGAGCAAGCGCTTCAACCTGCTCGACGGGCACCGTGCTGTCCGCTTTTTCGGCTACGGCGTCGGCTTCTTCAACGCGGCGCTTTGCGCGCTCCATCGCGTTTTCGGCGGCAGCGCGCTTTTTGAGTACGGCCTGATACACCTTATCGAGCGCACCGTAGGCGGTGATATAATCGTTATACGCTTTTTCGGCCTGTCCCGATTGCAGCTCCTGATTCGCCCTCGTATAAAAGGCGACGGCGCTCGCATAGCCGTTTTTATCGGCAACGCCGGTTTTTACCGCATCGGCTTTTTGTTTAAGCTCGAGCACTTTGTCGCGCTCTTTTTCGGCCAAGCCTTTATAGCCCGCATTCAAAACGGCGTTGTATTTATCGGCGGCGTTTTTCATTTGCGCATACAAATCTTTTCCGGCGGCACCCTCATTGAACATTTTCCCGGCTTTTACAAACGCCTGTTCCGCCGCATCGTAATTCGCGCGGTCGGAATCCGCAAAGTTCATGTCGTTCACTTTTTTGCGGGTGCTGTACGCCACGGAAGCCTGCTCAAGCGCATTGTACTGATACACGATATCCGATGCTTTTCGGTTAAAATCCGCAGGAGAACCGCCGGCATCATACACGCTTCGGGCTTCGGATGCGGCCGTATCCACAACGGTTAATTCACTCGGAAAATACCGGGCGGCTCCGGCATCCACCGCTTTTTTGCGGGCAGCCGACATTTGCGTTTTCAATTTTTCCGCGGCGCTCTTTACGTCGGTACCGCTTTGTACAACTTCCGTATTATCGGATGTTTGAACGGGCGTTTCATCCGCCGGCTTTGTATCCTTCGGCGGTGTTTTACAGCCTGCCAAAAACAAAGCGAAAAGGCTGTATAGGCATAAGAGTGAAACCATCCATTTTTTCATAAATTCCTCCTAAAACAAAGGACAATCCGATAACCGGAAAACCTCTGATAAACAGTATACACTATTCTGTCATTAAAAACAACTTCATTTACCGCTTTTTCGAAAAAAACGCATCTTCCCGATTTTTTACCGACCTTCCGCCTTCCATACAACCACACCGACACCGGGCAGCGATCGATATGCGTAAAGAAGTGAAAAAAGAACGCAGGCTCATGAGAAAGGAAAAACCGTCCGAAAACGGCTTATGAACGGAGTGAATTGCCTGAACGGGCGGTTTTTTCACGCCTTATCGGAAGCATGTCGTTTTTTTACCTTTTGTACAAGTTGACGGAGCAACCCGTTTTTTTGTATATTATTGGGAGCATTGATTATTTCTTTTGGAGGATTAAAATGAAGGTTAAACCCTTAGCGGATCGCGTTCTGGTAAAAACCGAAAAAACCGAATCTAAAACCGCCGGCGGAATTATTATTCCCGACACGGCGCAGGAAAAAACCCAAATCGCCGTTGTGATTGCGGTCGGAACGGATAAAGAAAAGATTACAGTCCAGCCCAAACAGCGGGTTATGTACGACAAATACGCCGGTACTCAAATTAAAATCGACGGCGAAGACCACCTTATTCTTAAAGCCGAAGACATCATCGCCGTAATCGAATAAACGGTGCAAAAGGAGCCGAAAAGCCGCCGTCAGCGACGACTTTTTGCAACTCCGAACTCCCGAAGTCCGACGTATGTTACGGGCGGCCCGGGGCTGTCCAAAAAGCAACCGACTTTTGAGGCAGCCCCGTCGGGCTTTCCGGGGTTCCGCTGCCGCTCCATTCCTTCGGAACGGCTGCGCCGCCCCTCCAATCCCTGCCGCATTAAATCAAACCTTTTTTTCCAAAACATCCTTTTGTTTTTCAACCGTACCTTAATTCGCCGACCCCTTGTTCAGTCCGCTGCGGAATCCAATTGTTTAAGCATAAAGCGCGAACGGCTGTGAGCCGGATCCAAAGCCAAAGCTTGATTCAGCGACAAAACGGCGCTGCGGTTTTCCTTTTGCTCGCGCTGGATAACCGCGATTTTATAATATATTTCCGCTTGCAGTTTTTTATCGATTCGGTCATCTTCAAGAATATTTCTGTACAGGGCGAGCGCCTGTACGCGCCGGCTCGAACCGTTATACAAAAGCGCAAGATTAAGCCGCACGCTTTCGCCCGGTTTTATATTTTTATTGTTCATTGCAGCGGTTAAAATCTCTTCTGCGCGCGCATATCGGCCCTGCTTAAAAGCTATATAAGAGCCTATGTCGTATTCCCATTCTTCTTTAAACGGTACGATTCGCTCTTTCGGCGCAACCTGTTTATTTTTGCCTTCGGAGGCGGGAGCGGGAACGGAACCGTCCGTTTCCGGCGCATAGCGGGAAGCGCACCACAAATCGAAAAGTTCGGCGGCTTCGCCGACCATATCGTACCGGCACAAATTCCACAGTGCAAACCTGACCGTAAGCGGATCGTATCCGGCGCCCGCGCGCCGCTCAAGCAGTGCCCAAATATCGGCGGCTTTTTTCCGCGCGGACGCGGAAGAATCTGCCGGTCCCGCCTGCGTGTGCGCTTTTTCCTGCGCTTGTGCTTGCACGCGCCATTGCAGCTTCAGTTTTTCCAAAGCGAGGGAAGCGTCGTCCGTGCGCGCAAGGCTTTCATTCATACGGGCCAAAGCCTCTTCGGGAGCGACGCGGGGAAGCTCGTCGTCAAGTTCCATGCTCAGCGTTTTTATACCTTTTTCCCGCAGCACGTTCGAAAAAATATGCTCCTTTGTCTGCGGCGGCGTATACACGGAAAAACGGCCGTATGCGGCCAAACCGGGAACATAATCGGGAAAGCGCCGGACGAGCGACGACAAAAATAAGTACGCATACCCCATACTGCCGGATTTTAAGGCGGCGCGCGAAGCGTTATACCACGACGCGGGATTCGAAGAGGGAAAGCGTTCGGTCGAATCGATCCATGCGAGTACGGCGCCCCGTTCGTCGCCGACATGCAAAAGCGCATCCGAAGCGAGCGAACTTAATTCGGGCGAGGGTTTTGCAAAACCGACGTCTTCGGCGCACTGAACGAAATTCCCCGAATCGAACGAAATGCGTGCCCAAAATTCCGGATAGTCGTATACGGACATCGTTTTCGGATGGAGGCGGAATGCAGCCTGCATGTCGCCCTGCAACGCGTAAATGACGGCCGCATTGCGGATATACGCGCCGTTGCCGGTCGTAAGCGCCGAATCGATATAAGCTTGAATATAAGAAGGCGATAAAAAATCGGAAGGATTTTTTTCCGAACCCGCAGTCCGGAAGCGCAGTTCGGCATACAGAGAACCGTACCTTCCGCCTTCGAGTTTCGGCGCGTATTTTGCGGCTTCTTCGTAACGCTTGAGCGACAAAAGAAAATGAGCGTACACCGCCAAAAGTTCCTGATTGTCGGGAAAAACGGACAAACCTTTGCGCATGTATTTTTCGGCAAAATCGTTTTTATCCAAAAGCAGGGCGCGCCGTATAAGGCTTAAATAGTCGCGCGGGGAGCGCACGTATTTTTTGTTTTTTTTGAGCAGGCGCCACGCACCGCCGTAATCTTCGGCGCCGATAAAGGCGTCGATAACTTCAAGCTTTTCGGCAAAAATACCCGAAGAAGAACCGGAAGAACATGAGGGAACAAAACACAAAACGCAGATTACAAGACAGCAAAGCGCCGCCGTAAAAGCTTTCATCGATTTTGAGCTTCTTTTTCGATAGCGGGTTTTACGGCGCCCAAAACGCCGTTGACAAAACGATAGGCTTCGTCGGCGCCGAATTCGCGCGAAATATCGACCGCTTCGTCTATAACGATTGAAGCGGGTATGTCTTTTTGAAACATCAGCGAATAAACGCTCATACGCAAAACGGCCAAATCGACCTTATTGAGGCGCCCGATTTCCCAATTAACCAAATGGCGCGAAATCATTTTGTCTATTTGCGGCAAATGTTCGAGCGTTCCGCTTATAATAAGGCGGGCAAAGGCTTTTCCGTCTTCGCCCATCCGTTCAAGCTGAGAAGCGGACGCCCACGAAAAATCAAGTAAGGTTTGTTCATCGGTCGAACCGGAATCCCACGCGTACAGCGCTTGAAAGGCTAAAATCCGGCTTTTGCGCCTCGCCATTTTTACCGTCGCTCCATCGGCCGTATCGGATTACCAATCCAAAAGCTTATTCAGCGCTTCGCCTGTTTTAAGCATTTGGTAATTTTCGGGAGTACGCAGCGATTTGGTAACTTCTTCAACCGCGGCGGCAAAGGCGGACGCTTCTTTTTGGCGGCCGAGCTGCTCTTTTATGTACTCGTATACGGTAGTCGCGGTATCGGGCTGCACTTCATCGCCGAGGGCAAGGATTTTCGCGCCGTATTTTTCCTGCACGACATAAAACTGATAGTCGGCAGGCGTTTCGCTTATATCCGAAATAAAGCCGACGTTTTGCGAAAACAGTTTAAGCAAAGCCGCGTCGTCCATACCGAGCTGCTGTGCCGCAAGGGTTCCCTTACTTATGTACATATCACCTGCTTGGAAACCCGAATTGTCGAGTTTGCTTTTAACTTTCAGCTGAGCGTAATTCGCCTTTTTGCTTTTTACTTCGCCGTATAAAGAATCGGCAAGTTTTTTTGCCGCGGCGGCATCTTTCGATTTGGGAACGACGACCATAAAAAGCTTTAATATGTCGTTTTGCACAAAGGTCGACCGGTTGATTTCGTAAAACGAACGGATTTCGGCATCGGTTGCCGCCGTGTTTTGCAGTTCGTTGCGTTTAAGGGATACCACATAACGCTGTGCAAGAAGCTGCGTTTTAAGAAAATTTTTATATTCCGCCAACTTCATGCCGATTTGAGAAAAGAAATAATCGTCCAGCGACAAACCGCTTTGGCTTTTTACAAGCGCGGCAAATTCCTGTTCGGTTATCGAGCGGCCGACCATCGCGGAAATGGAATTCAAAAAATAGTCGTTCACATCGGAATCGGTAACGGAAATACCCGCTTTTTGAGCGGCCTGCAATGCAAGCTTTTCGTCAATCATCGCGTCGAGAATCTGTTTTTTTTGCTCGACGGTAAACGAAGTGCCGCCCGCCTGTTTTTGATACGCGGCAACACGATTTTTCAGCTGTTTGAGCGTAATCGATTCCGTTTTGTGCAGTTTTATCGTAACGAGCGGCTGCAAATCGCTTTGAGCCGACGCCAAAAAAGCCGTACTCAACAGTACAAAAAACACTACTAACCGTTTCATATCCTTTCCTCAATAAAACAATGGTATAACATATAACAACCGGAACGTACCGGCGTTACAGTACAAACCGAATTTGCGTAATTCAAACGCACTCGG